>PBOU01000015.1 GCA_002724415.1 Planctomycetaceae bacterium | reverse complement strand
GGAGATGGTCCGGGAGGATTCGGCGCTTTCGCAACCACCGCGGCAAAGCACGGGGTCCTGGTGGCCAGTCCACGGGGAGCGGGGAACCGCTGCCCGTTCCCACGCCGGGTCAATATCGTCCTCGATGTCCTCGATGATCTCCGCCGGCGATTTCCTATCGATCCCGACCGCACCTACCTGGCCGGATTCTCCGGTGGTGGCCGGGTCGCCTGCACGATCGGATTCGCGTTGCCCGAACTCTTCGGGGGTGTGATCAGTTTTTGCGCCGCCGGTGACCTGAGAAATGAATCATGGCTGCGACACCGGGTGNAGGACCGTCTGAGTGTTGCACTGGTGACTGGTGAGACCGATTTCAACCGGGGTGAGGTCGAACGATTTCGAGGTCCCTTGCTGAAGGAAATCGGCGTGCGAACCAGGGTTTGGGTCGAACCGAAAACCGGCCACGCCGTGCCGGCCACACCCGTACCACAGGTTTTCCAATGGCTCGAACAGGATCGACCTCGACGGGCAAAACTGGCCAGCAACTGGCCCGCATCCCGAGCAGCCTCCCGTGTTGCTTCCACCCGCCAGGCCAGTGCCCGGGCCCTGCTGACCGAGGCGAACAAGCGACTCACACACCCCGACCTGGTCTACTCGGGCCTGATGCAACTCAAGGGCATTCGTGTCCGCTGGACCGGACTGCCAGAAGCGAAACTGGCCGAAAAAACCTTGCTGGAATACGACGCACGAGACAAGCGGCCGTGGGAGAAACAAGACGTCGCCGAACAACGACGCTACCTGGTGGCACAGGCCCGGGGAATCGACGCCTACGGCAGCGGNCCGTTGCCCAAGCAATACGCGGCCGGACGAGCCGACATGCTCAAGTTTGCCATCACGCTCTGGGGTCGCATCCTCCAGGACGGCCAGGACACCGACGCTGTCGACCAGGCTCGGAAGAGGATCCCGATCCTCCGCAAGAAACTGTCTGAACTCGACACCGACGACAAGAAGAAGACACCGGGGGACCAATGANNACCACCAGCCTGGTCCGGTCGCAGACCCCGGACAAGATCCGGCTGGACGCCGCGCTGCAGCTTCCACAGGCTGACCTGGGCCACGGCGACCACTGGCCGGCGGACCTCGTGATCCTGGTTCACNGCACCGCAGGAAACTTCTACGCACCGGGAATTCTCGAGCATGTCGCCAGAGCAGTGGTTGCATCGGGCACACCGGCTTTGCGAATCAACACGCGAGGCCACGATGGACTGGTGGGAGTCCGTGGCGGCGCCGCACTCGAGAACATCGATGACTGCCGGCTGGATTTGGCCACCTGGTTTTCATGGGCCCGGAACAATGGCAGGCAACGGATCATCCTGGTCGGCCACAGCATGGGTGGAATCAAGTCGATCTATGCGGCGGCAGCGGCGGCCATCGACCCGGTGGCGATCGTCGCCATCTCGCCACCGCGTTTCTGCCACCAGATGTTCCAGGACCACCCCGCGGCCGGTGCCTTCCGTGAGGATTACTCCCGGGCAACCGAATTGCTGGCCAGCGGCCACGGCGACCAACTGATACAGGTGCGGCAACCCTTGCCGATGTGGATTCGAGCCAGCGGCTACGTCGAGAAGTACGGTCCAGAAGACCAGTTTGACCTGGTCGGCCAGTTGCCTCGAGTCACGTGCCCGGTTCTGGTCCTTGTCGGTGGCCAGACGATCGAACGCTCACCAGCCTTCAACAGTCTCCCNGAGGACCTCGCTGGATTGGAGCTCCCCGGTGACCGTCTCGGAATCGAGGTGATCCCGGGTGGAGACATGCACTACACCAATGATCCCGACGAACCGATTCGACGAACCATCAACTGGCTGGCCCACCGGTGANCGGCGGTGACACCGACCTGTTCGACGAGGTTTCTTGATCACACTCGGCCAATCCGTTCCAATCCCTGCACCGACCACCGTTGCGATCCAAAGATCCTTCCATGTACCAACTCCGCTGCGCCGCATCGCTCTCGGCCTTTGGGTCCCAGCTGAAAAAGGCGTTGAAAAAGGCGGCCGCCAGCCCGGCCACCGGAGTCCTGGTCGACACGCGGTACATGGTCAAGCCCATCGATTTTTCCGCCAGTGCCATCCGGCACCTCCGCAAGCACCTCGATGAACTCGGCCTCGTGCTGGCCGCNACAACGTTTCCCACCCGCCGCGGATTTTCCGATCAACGAGACCTCCAACCGCGGATCGAGGCGGTCCGCGGCGCACTGCAATTCGCACGAGACCTGGGAACCGACGTGGTCACACTGAACATCGGCACGGTTCCGGTTGTTGAGCCCGATCAGGANAGCCCCGGGGAACGGGATCTGCTCGTCGACGTCCTCAACGACCTGGCACGACACGGCAACCACGTCGGAGCGGTCCCCGTGATCAGCGTCTCCGCCAGTGATCTCCAGTCACTCCAGGATCTGCTCGCAGACATCGTNGCCGGACCAATCGGTGTCGACTTCGATCCTGCCGCCTGGACCGGACGGGGCGTGGATCCTGTCTCAACCTTCCGCGAGTTGTACAGCGTCGTTCGACACGTGTGGGTCCGGGACGCGATCCGCTCTTCAGACGGGACACACCGGGAGGTGCCTGTCGGACGGGGCGAGGTGGCCTGGGACGAAATGCTCGCGGTGCTGGCCGAGGCCGAATACAACGGTTGGGTGACCGCCGGTGCCTCGGGGGGAGCCGATCCCGCCAGCGACGCCATCGGTGCCCTGTCGATGTTGCAATCAATTACGATGGGTTAGTCACGGCAGACAAACACGGGGGTGGGAGCCAGGATGCCGACAACGGCACGACACGATGCGAACGAGTCAGCGCGAACTGTCTCGGAACTGACCCGCGAGATCAAGGACCANCTCGAGAACCACTATCCCGANGTGTGGGTCACCGGTGAGATCTCCAACTGCCGCCCCGCGCGCTCCGGCCACGTCTACCTCACTCTCAAGGACGACCAGTCCCAGATCTCGGCAGTCATCTGGCGAAACACCGCATCGCGGCTCCCATTCGAACTCACCGACGGACTCGAGGTCGTCGCTCGCGGTGGAGTCGAAGTCTACCTGCCACGGGGACAATACCAGCTGGTCATCCGGCAACTGACGCCCCGGGGCGTCGGTGCCCTCGAACTGGCATTCCGCCAGTTGCAGGAACAACTGGCCGCCGAGGGGCTCTTCGATGCCGATCGCAAGCAACCGATCCCACGCTTCCCACGCCGGATTGCCCTGGTCACCAGCCCCACCGGAGCCGCGGTCCGTGACATGCTGCAGGTGATCACCCGGCGATGGCCGGCCGTCGACATCGTGCTGCTGCCGGTACGCGTCCAGGGAGCCGGTGCCGCCGAGGAAATCGCCGCGGCGATCGGACTCGTGCCAGACCTGCCCGGGGTCGACGTGGTGATCGCCGGTCGCGGTGGTGGCAGCCTGGAAGATCTCTGGGCGTTCAACGAGGAAATCGTGGCCCGGGCCATCGCCGACTGTCCGATCCCGATCGTCAGCGCGGTCGGCCACGAGATCGATGTCAGCATCGCCGACCTGGTTGCCGACGTGCGAGCACTGACACCCAGTGAGGCGGGTGAACTGGTCGTCCCTCACCAGGATGAACTCAAGGCCTGGCTGCAAGGTGCCCGCACGCGACTGGTCGCGGCACTCAACCAACAGGCTCAACGAGCCCGTGCCCGGTTGGAATCGTTCGCATCGCGACCCGTCCTGGTCCGTCCCCACGGCCGGATTCGTGAACTGGCCGGTCGTGTCGATGAACTGCAAAGACGCATGGACCGGGCGGCCCGCAGCAGGACCCGGGTGAGCCGTGACCAACTCGGCGTCGCCGCCGCCGCCCTCCAGGCGCTCAGCCCCCTGGAGGTTCTCGGTCGAGGCTACTCGGTGACCCGGACAAGCGGAGGACAGGTTGTACGAACAGCCGACGACCTGAACCCCGGAGACGAGATCATCACCACGCTCGCCAGCGGCAGCGTGACCAGTCGGGTCGAATCGGCCCAGGACAACGCCTCCGGGTAAGAACCGGAGCCAGACACACAGGACAGGACACCGACCATGGCCAAGGACAAAACGACCAGCGAGAACTCTTCCCAGGTCTCCTTCGAGGCGGCGCTGGAAGACCTGCAGGGCATTGTCGAATCGCTCGAATCGGGATCGCTGGGTCTCGAGGATTCGCTGGCACGATTCGAAGAGGGAATCGGATTGTTGAAGACCTGCAACGACGTGCTCCAACGGGCTGAACAGCGGATCGAAACCCTGACGGGTGTTGATGCCGACGGCAATCCGACAACCGAACCTTTTGAGAACGAGGCCACGATTGACAGGGAGTCCGAAGCGGGCACCGAGGCCGAATCCGACGAGGCATCTCTCTTCTAACGACCGGGCCGGGGCAACCGAATCATCCCGGTACGCCCCTCCACGATCACCAGTTCGCCACCAGCCTCCACGTTCGGCAACACCGTCGAGACTCCCGAGGGCCAATCGACCCGCAACGTTGCGACCCGTTGCCGGTTGCCCAACCCGATGACCAACTGCCGCTGGTTGGAGGCCATGTAGCCATCACCAGCCGTCAGATGGTGAACACGTCGCCAGTCGCCATCGGTGACGGTCACCCGCGCGCCGATCGCATCACGCGATGTCGCCGTGGCCACCAGCCGGACCACCACACCGTTGCCGGTCTCGGCTGTCTGGTTGGCCAACAGTGCCGCCGGTTGTTCCAGGTGGGTGACCACGAAATCGTCCCGCCCGTCCCGGTTGAAATCCACGCGGGCCAGACCGCGCCCCAGCAATTCCCGTTGGAAATACCTGCCCAGCCCATCGGCGGCCAGGTCGATGAAACGTCCACCACCGGCGTTTTGAAAACACTGCGGCCTCATCCGGTATGGCTGGTTCAGCTTGGTGAGATCATCAACATGCCCATTGGCCACGACCAGGTCAGTGTCTCCGTCCAAGTCAGCATCGAGAAACTGTGTACCAAATCCCAGTTTCCTCCACCCCGGTTCCCGCAACCCGGCCCGGCGGGTTTCATCGATGAAAACCAGTTCTCCGACCTGGCGATACAACGCGTTGGATTCTTCGAAGTAATTCGTCACGAACAAATCCAGACGGCCATCGCCATCCGCATCCCCGGCCGCCACACCCATGCAGGCCTGTGATCGCCCGTCCCGGTTGACCGCCAGCCCTCGCACCATCGCACGTTGTTCAAACAACGCCTTGCCCGGTCCACCCGGACTGCCGACCCGGGTGAACAAAAAATTCGGCACCGAGTCATTGGCAACAAACACATCCATTTGGTCCGGACGTGAGAATCCACCGACGACAATCCCCAGGCCCTTGCCCTGGGGAACGGCAAATCCCCCGGCCCGCGTCGCATCCACGAACCCACCCGCGCCATCACCCTTCCACCAACGATCCGGCGCGGCGGTGAACTCGTGTGGGTGACACGCCATCTTCACACCGTTCGACTCACAAATCGTCGAGAACAACCGTGCTCCCTGCAAGTAGTTGACGTCGTACAGGTCCACGTGGCCGTCACCGTCAATGTCAGCCACAAGGCAACTGGTCGTCCAGCCTGTCCTGGGAAACGGAGTTCCGGCAGTGAGATCCTCGAACGTGCCATCTCCGTTGTTGTGGTACAGCCGGTTGCGTCCGATATTGGCGACATAGAGATCCGGCCACCCGTCATTGTCAAAGTCACCGACGGAAGCCCCCTGGCTGAACCCACCATCTCCAAGGCCAGCTGTGTCGGTCACGTCGACAAAAGTTCCGTCACCGTTATTGCGATACAGTCGATCGTGATAATCCGGATCGCCCCCCTCGATCACCGGCCACGGGCAGCCCTGGGCGAAATACAGGTCCGGCCAGCCATCACGGTCAAAATCGAGCACCGCGACTCCGCCGCCGGTGTATTCGAACATCAACGATCCCTCGGTCGCCGGGTCGGGACTGTTGAAATACGTGAAATCGACTCCCGCAGCCCTCGCGCGGTCTTCAAAACGAATCGCCCCGGACCCGGCGGTCCTCGAACCGGCCACCATCCCGGAGAAATCGATGTGGCCGAAATCCGGTCTTGGGAGAGCCGAGAGATCAACATTCCGCGACGGACGTTCCCCGGGCAGTGTCTGAGGCGAATCGGGGGCCGCAGCCAACCGGCGTTTGACACGGGTGACCATCTCGATAGACCAGGCGGCCCGAGGTTCATGCTCCTGTGCCTCCCGCGCCCACGCGAACGCTTCCCACAATCGCCCCATCTGTTCGCATTGTTCGGCCGCACGACGCAACAGGCTTGTATCGGACCATTCCGAATTGAAACCCAAACGGGTCTCGATCAAGCCGAGTGTCTGCTCGAACGCCTCCAACCTGATCGCCCGGTCGCGAAATGGCACCGCGTCGTCAGGCCGACCGAGTTTCGAGAGAACCTGTGCAAGCTGGTAGTTGGCCGAACGAAGATCGGGTTCCAGGACAATCGCTTCCCACAGGCAACGGGCCGCCTCCCGATCACGACCGGTCAACCGGGCCCAGCGTGCATCGGCCAGCCAGATGCCGGGGTGCTGCAATAGACGGTCGTCGGTCAACGATTTCCGGCGCGACACGTAGGTCTCGGCAACCGACGCACCACCCTGCTCCAGCAGGGTCCAAAGCACCCGTGCCTGCACCTCGGCCATCCCCGACCACTCACTCGCCACCGCTTCGAACCGGGCCAGCGCTCCGGAAAAATCCCGTCGCTGGATGTCGATCAATCCCAGTCCCAGGTTGGCCAGTTGCTCGTTGGGGTCCTGCTCCACACAGGCCTCCAGCATGGTGGGATCGGCCAACACGTTCTCGAATTCTCCCAGCAACACGAGGTGCCGTTTCGAGAACAATCCCCGCCGCAACAACCGCAACAATGGACGACGCGCCTCCCAGCGTCTTCCGGAAATTGTCAGGATGAAAGCCAGGTGGTCGTTGGCCATCGCATGCTCGGGCTCGACCCCCACTCTCTCTTCCAGTCTCGCGACCAGCCGCGACAACGACCTCAGGCTGTCCATCCGATCGCCCGGTCCCAGCATCCCGGTGATCCGCTCGGGACGTTCGGCATCGGGCAACCCGCACAGGTACTCCACCGCGAGATCATAGTCATCACGATCCATCGACAACTCGCCGGCCAACCTCCGGGCCTGGTGTTCCTGCGGCGACCGAGCCAGCACACGATCGGCAAGTTCCAGTGCCTCGTCGAACTTCCGCAGACGGCGGGCGCGACGCGCCCGATTCAACAGTTCCTGGTCAGATTCGCCCCCCCCTCGCAACCACCACCAGCCAGCCGCCACCAGGGCCATCACGACGGCCAGTCCGGTCAGCCTCCATGCAAACACTCCCCGTGATGCGGCTGTCATACCCTAGGGTCCCGCTCGGTCGGTGGCTGCTTCATCACCAACGAATGTCACCGGCTGCCATCGCGTCTCGAGAATGTCCGACGAGCCCTCGCGACACTCGACCAGCCGGTCGATGCCCACCGCGGTGAATCGATCCGTCTTGCCCGAGTTTGGCCAATGGACCTCGATCCGATCGACGATCGTGGCGGCACCCAGGCCGATGTGCGCGGTGAAGGGATTGCCACCAAAACTCCCTCCCGAGCCTATCCGCTGGTGGACCACGCGACGTTGGTCTCCCTCGGAAAACTCAACCCGCAACCTCGCCCCCACCCCGAGTCGATTCGACTCGACTCCCCGCACCCGCACCGCCAACCAGTGTCGCTGGAAACCCGGGTTCTCGAACAGGGCATTGCCAAACGCGTCACCTGGATACCACCCGCCGATCTGCTGAAACACATCCAGGTCACCATCGCGATCAAAATCGGCCAGGGACACACCGTGGCCTTTCTGCAAGTGACCGAACCCCGCTGCAAAGGTCACGTCTGCAAACCCGGTTCCCCCCCGGTTGTGGAACAGCAGGTTGGGCATGATCCCGGCGTATTCGGGATAACCGGTTCCGAGGTAGAAATCCGGCCAACCATCGTTGTCGAGATCGCCGAAGTTGCAGCCCATCGGCTGAGTGACACGCACGAGGCCGAATTCGGCCGCCACCTCGCGAAAGCCCCCCTCGCCGTCACCCAGATACAAGGCATCGGTCTCCGATTCGTGGGCCTGGCCCAGGTAATCCCGCGCCACCTCCTGGACCCCTTCGCGGTAACTGGCCACGTACAGATCCAACCAGCCGTCGTTGTTGCAGTCCCAGAACCACACCGGAAAGCTCCGGTGTGGTCCATCAACCCCCAGGCTCTTTGCCACGTCCTCGAAACGTCCCCGGCCGTTGTTGCGATACAGTCGATTGGCACCACCGCGGACCGACACGTACAGGTCCTCGTCGCCATCGTTGTCGTAGTCGCCCCAGGCGGTCCCTTTGACAACACCCCCACCCGCAACACCGGCCTCGGCGGCGACATCCTGAAACCGGCCCCCGTCGTTGCGAAACAACTGTGCGGCAAAGTCCTCGTTGCCAACAAACAGATCCAGGTCACCATCGCGGTCGTAGTCGGCCCACGCGGCGGTCTGCGTGGGAAAATCCAACCCATCACCGGCCAGCCCCACCTCGAAAGTGACGTCACGGAAAACACCAGTGCCATCGTTCTGCAACAGCGAATTGGGATGATCGCGGCCCGACTCCTGCAACCAACCACCCCGGAGCACCAGCAAATCGACGTCGCCATCGTTGTCGTAGTCGGCCGGAACCAGGTTCAGGCCACCCAGAATGCCCGAGAGTCCCGATTCGGCAGTCCGTTCGACGAAACGTCCATCGCCGGTGTTTTGGTACAGCCGGACCGGGCCGGCCGTGTCCCAGGTGCTCGTGGCGATATCAATCCAGCCGTCCCCATTGAAGTCCTCCGAGACACTGCCCCCGCTGAGATTGACCTCGTTGAGGCCCAGCCGGGAAGCAATGTTGGTGAATCGTGGAAACTCCGACTGCGAACGGAAAACCTCCGGAGCCATCCGAAACCTCTCGGGCACCTCGTCGGGAAATCCACCAACTGCCATGGCCGAGATGTTCAGTAGCCAGCGACCCGCCGCGTGATCGGGATTGGTCTCAAGCAGCCGCATCAACACGGCCATCGCCCGTCGAGCCGACCCGGGATGCTGGTGGACTCCCCCGCCCCGGATCGGCAACAGGCAGCTCTCGGGAGTGTGACACGCGATGCAGTTCTCTGCCTCGCCACGGCGCAACCACGCGACCGCCACCTGGAACAACACGTCCTCGCGCTCGACAGCCGACAATGGAGGATCGATCCGGGACACCATGTCCAGGGCCTCGTCCAGAACACCGGTCGCCCGCCGGTTCTCACCCAGCCGCAGGTGATGGTGTCCGACCGACCACAACAATCCAAAGCGGACCCTGGGCGAGGCCTCCGACGAGAGTTCATCGAGTTGCCGTTGCGCGACCTCCAGCGGCTCGCGACCCAGGTACGGGTCGTCAACAACCATCCGGTCTCTGAGTGCAGCGAGCACCGCCACCATGCCAGTTGCCGTCTTGACTGGCTGGCCGGCCCGGTCGACATCGACCAGCAACGGCGGCCAGCCCCACCAGGCAGCCACGACCGCCACCGCGATGACCGCCAGAACCACACCGGGCAACCGGGCCGGATTGGCCGGGCTCGCCTCGTGCTCAGTCACCGGCTCCCCCGTATCCACCGTGCTGCCCGGAAGCCCCGGGTGCGTCACGGCCCAGCAATTCGTTGAACGCACCACCCGTATCACGGAACCAGTCAAAGAGAATGCTGACGTCGGTGCCGANACAAAAATGCTTGACACCCATCTCGAGGTATCGCTCGGCCTGCTCGGGAGTGTTGATCTCGGCCCGTGGGGCCACTCCCATCTTCAGCGAGGTCTCGATCACGTGTTTCTCGGCCTCGATCACCTCCGGATGCTGCCACTCACCCGGNCGATCAATGCTGTTGGAAAAATCGGCCGGGCCGAACTGGGTCATGTCGACACCGGGAACCGAGAGCAACGCCTCGAGATTGTCGACGGCCGACTTCTTTTCGATCATCAGTGCCACCACCGACTGGTCGAGAGCCTCGGCAAAAGCCGGTGATCCACCCTCGACCACAAACCGCACNTCCCGACGCATTCCCACCCCGTGAATGCCCCCATTGGAGGGTGTCTCGGCCCGCACCGCTCTCACGCATTCCTGGACATCCTCAACCGTCCTCGGATCGGCAAACAAGACGTTCTGGATCCCCGAGCCGATGGCGCGAATGGTGAGGTACGTCCGGGGCTCCTGCTCGATCTTCATCATCCCACTCATGTGAGGGAACAGGTCAATCGCTCGACCCAGNTTCTCCAGGGCATAGAGATCGTACGGAGCGTACTCGGCAACAAACTCGACGTAGTCAAACATCCCGCTGTGGCCAACCAGTTCGGTGATCGAGGGCCACGACGAGTGGATGTGAGTGCCGAGGCTGGGTAGATCGGCGTCGAGAAGTTCGCGCAGTCGGTTGTTCCGCATTGGATCCGGAGCTTTCTAGAAAGTGATGGGAATTGGTCNGGTCGCCGCCGGGAGCGGACGCCCAGGACGATTCTACGCCAACAGGTAGATCACAACCACCAGCACCGCGGCGACGCCGTAAACGATTCCCCAGGCTCGACCGGTGGCCAGCCGCCGGGCCAACCAACTGTGTTCGATCGGAGCCACCTCGCCGGTGTCCTTTTCAGGGACCGGCAACAANGCNTCGGATGCAAAAATCATCCCCGCGACAAACAACGTCAGCACCACCAGGTAACCGACCACGTTCCAGGGCCGGAACGAATCGGGCAGACGGTGATCGAGGAACCCGAAGACAACCATCGCCGCCAGTCCAATCGCCGCAACCCACGCTCCCATGATGCTGCGGGATGTCCAACCCGCCCGCTGGAAAGACATCCGCGAGAACAACTCGGTCGTCTCGGGAGAGGTGCCGGTCCCGCCAACCAGGCTGACCAGGACCAGCACGACTGCCGAGAGCGGCATGCCGACCAGTGCCCTGGTCGCCGGCAACGTGTGATCCCATTCGAAGAAAAGGCCAACAAGCGGAACCGAATCGAGACCGGATGTGGTCCCGATCCACTGCCACGTTCCCAGGGATCCACAGATGGTGTAACCAATCCCCACCAGCAGGCAGGCAATGCCACCGGCGGCCGTTGCGCGACGGAAGAACAGGGCTGCGGCCACCACGACAAACAGTGTCGGTTGAAAAATGCTGCCGATCGTCCAGGCCGAATCGAGAAGTGTCGACTCGATCCGGTGACTGAACACCGCGTATCCCAGACCGATCCCNCCGGCCACCACAGTCACCACNCGACCAACNGCCAACGAAGCCGCATCCGTACTCTCCGGCCGGAGTGGCCGATGGATGTCCTGCCGAAACAACGTGGCCAGGCTGTTGAGATAACTGCTGGCCGTCGAATTGGATGCGGCGACCAGGGCAGCCAGGAACAACCCTCCCAGTCCCACCGGCATCATCTTGTGGGCCAGGAAGGGGAGAATCGAGTCGGCACCNCCGGGCAGATTCTGGTACTCGGAGTTCGCTCCCGCGGCCATCGCCGGGACGATGTAACACAATGTCAATGGCCCGGTCAGCGCCGCCGCCCACAGCAACCCCTTGCTCGCCTCGTGGACCGTTTTGCCCGCGAAGCTCCGCTGGAGCATGTACTGNGAGGTGAACCAGTAAGGCAGCCCAAGCACGAACAGCATCAGGATGGTCAGATAATCGGTTCCCGCATCGGGACCACTGGGCCGCCACATCACCCACTTGTCCGGAGAAATCCGGTCCAGAGCAAACTGGTCGGGGCTGAACAGGGCTTCCAGGCCACCGCCAGCCTGGATTCCCAGCGGCAGCAGGATCACCGCACCACCGATGATCAAAAAACTCTGCAACAGGTCGGTGTACACCACCGCCAACAACCCGCTGGCCAGGCAATACACCACCACCACGCCGGCCACCGCAACGGTGACCGTTTCGAAGGTGTCCAGACCGGGCAGGTGAAACGTCTCNGGAACACCGAAGGCCCCGGTGATGATCGTCGCACAGGTCATCATCGTGACGCCCGAAAACAGCGCGTAGAAGATGATCCACAGCAACGAGACGGCAATCGAGACAAGCGGTCCATACCGCTGCTGAATCAATTCCGTGATCGTCGTCAGCCCCAGTCGCCGAAANCGGGGCAAGAACGTGACCGCGGCAATCGCCGCCAGCATGTTCCCGCTCCAGGCCATCAACAGCAGCGGAGCGCCAACCTTGTACGCATTGCCGGCAGGACCGACCAGGTACAACGCCGCCACGTTGGTCGCCATGATGCTGCCGCAAATCACCCAACGATTCAGAGACCGACCGGCAATAAAGTAGTCGTCGCCCCCCCGGATAAAACGAGCCAGCCACAATCCCAGGACGAGCATGCCGACCATGTAGCCAACGACGATGCCCAGATTGATCCAACTCTCGGGTGTCATGGTGGCAGCGACTCCAGGAAAGGAAGAAGGCNACATCGCACGCAGCCTACCAGCGCCGCTTTGAATCTCGTACCCAGCCCTCTATTCTGACCGACTCCCATCATCACCCGGTTTGCTCTTCCCACCCACAATGACCCGCACAGCATTCCGCCTGATCCTGCTGGTCTCGTGTGCCCACGCCCTGGTGCACGTCTTCGAACTGGCATTGCCCAGTGTTGAGCAGATGATTGGCACCGACCTGGTGGGTAAGACCGCGGCAGAGAACAAGGCCGCCACGGGCACGCTGGGAATGGCGTGGCGGTTGCCATTCGGATTGCTGGCCATGGTGGCCGGATGGATGGCTGACCGCTACGGATCCCGNCGGCTGCTGGTCGTCTACCTGGGCGGTTGCATTCTCACGGCCATCGCCGCGGCAAANTCTCACAGCATGCCCCCGTTGTTTGTCTCGATGCTCGCCATGGGTTGTTTCGCCAGCATCTATCATCCCGCNGGACTCTCCCTGATCTCCCGGGTGACCACTCCCGAAACCCGGGGACGGGCCCTGGGATGGCACGGCATCTTCGGCTCGATCGGCATCACCGCCGCCCCGATGGGNGCCGCGGTNCTGTTTGGAACGGGGTGGCTGGGCTGGCGAGGATATTACGTGGCGTTGTGCCTGCCGGCGGCGGTGATCGCCATCCTGCTGATGGTGTCNATCCGACGGGTGAGTTCGACCCGTGAACCGGAATCGGAGGTNGGCCTGGTTGCCGACGAGAACGGGCCGTTCCAACGGGGTCCCTACATGCTACTGGTTGCTTCCGGAGCACTCTCGGGATTTGTCTACGGAGCATTCCTGCACTTCCTGCAAAGGTATCTCGACGGATCCGGCATCCGCCCGGANTCGATTTCGGCCGAGAGTTTCCGCAACCTGCTTGCGGCAGTGACGCTGTCGTTTGCCGTCGGTGGCCAGTGGCTGGCCGGCCGCATGGCCCGACCGGGCCGACTCGAGTGGCTGCAAGTGGTCATTCTCGGATCCAGCGCCCCCTGCCTGGTTGCGATGGGGTGTGCCAGCGGCTGGATGTGCCTGGCCGCCGCCTGCTCGTTTGCCTTCATCCATTTCATGACCCAGCCGGTCTACAACAGCCTGATTGCCCAGCTGGTCCCCGCCCGACGACGCAGCACCGGTTATGGATTCAGCAACATGATCTGCTTCGGCATCGGTGGACTCGGTCCCCTGGTCGTCGGTCAATCAACTGACAACCTGCTGATCTACGGCGGCCTGGCCGCCGTCGTCGGACTCTCGACAGTACTGGCGGCGGTGCTCTGGTGGAGCACCCGCAGCGTGTCCACCGGCTCCAGCACGCCTCCCCCACCCGAGAACGAGTGATGACAAGCCTGATCCCCCCGAATCCCACGACCCTGGTCGAGGCGGCCGCCGCTGTTCGAACCGGAGAGACCACCGCCACAGAACTTGTTTCGGAATGTCTCGACCGGATTGAGAGTTGCGACGGCCAGGTGCAGGCCTTCGTTTCAGTACAAGCCTGCGAGGCACTCGAGCGGGCCGCCGAACTGGACTCGCTCGCCGAATCGGGTCAATTCGCGGGTCCCCTGCATGGGATCCCGGTGGCCATCAAGGACATCGTCGACGTGGCAGGCCTGCCGACGGCAGCCGGAGTGTCGATCGAATCGGTGGCGGCAACGACCGGACGGCCCCAGCCGGCCAAGCAAGACGCGGCGTTGGTCTCGCGACTGAAGCAGGCCGGCGCGGTGCTGATCGGCAAGACGGTCACCACGGCATTTGCCTGCTTCGATCCGCCGCCAACCAAAAATCCCCACGACCTGAACCGCACACCGGGCGGATCGTCGAGTGGTTCGGCGGCGGCGGTTGCCACGGGCATGTGCCTGGCAGCAATCGGTTCACAGACCGGCGGTTCCATCACCCGTCCGGCCGCCTTCTGTGGAGTCGCCGGGGCAAAACCGTCATTGGGGCGGGTCCCCTGTGCGGGGGTGGTGCCGATCAGCGAACACCTGGACCACCCCGGTCCGATCGCCCACGGCGTCGCCGACCTGGCTGCAATGCTCGATGTCCTCATCTCNCACCTGCCCGGCGACCCCACCTCCAACGACNCTCCGCATCCCGGCCTGATCGCCGCNTTGGCCTCGATGCCCGGGACCAGCCCTCGGCTGGGACGACTGGGAGGACTNTTCGCTGAGAAGGCCGACGCCGACACCACCGCGGCACTGGATCACTCCCTCTCAACGTGGGAGGCGGCCGGAGCACGTGTCAGCCAGCCAGGNTTGCCCCCCGGTTTCGACGAGGTCCTGGAACATCACCGGATCGTGTTGGTCGCCGGGTTGGCAGCCAACCACCAGCAGTACTACCCGGACCACGCCGACGAATATCCCGAGGGGCTGGGAGGATTGGTGGCCGAGGGACTCGATTTTCGCATGACTCGTTTTATCGAGGCGAGACGACACCAGATGCAACTGGGAGCTGACATCCTGGACTGTTTCTCAGAATGCGACGTGCTGGTCTGCCCGGCGGCCGTCGGCGCTGCCCCGGACACCTCGACCACCGGCGATCCCTCGATGAACGCTCCATGGAGCTACACCGGACTGCCCACCGTNTCGTTTCCCATAGGCAAAACTGACCAGGGCATGCCCCTGGCNGTCCAACTGGTCGGACGGCCCAACGGAGAATCCGGGCTGTTTCAGGCCGCCGCCTGGTGCGAAGACACCCTGCGAGCGGCACAAATGTCTTGACCCGTTCGCCTCGCTTCCCGATGATCCCGCCCCGCCCGTCGTAAACCGGGCGGCGAACCCATCGCCGAGTTCCAGTGAATTCGGCCACTCGACTGGAATCAGGGACGAGGCCACCACGTGGGAAGTTTTTCACGGCTGATTCCGTACGTTCTTCCACACCGTCGCCTGTTCATTCTCAGCGGTGTCTTCGGCCTGGTGGTGGCACTCTTGTGGGGCACCAACCTCTCGGTCGCCTTCCCGATCGTCAAGGTCCTGCTGCAGGGCCAGTCGATCCAGGAATACGCCAACCAGGAATCGGAGTGGTATCGCGACGAGATCGCTGTGAAGANCAGCGAACTGGACNGCCTCCCAGCAGAAAGGCTCAAGGAACGCGCAAGGCTGCAGGGAAAAATCGCCGACCAGACCGGCAGGCTCAGGCAACTCAACTGGATCCGCAGCCANCTGCTGCCTCACCTCCCCCGCGACGCGTTCGACACGATGGCGCTGGTGCTGGTGCTGTTGGTGGTGGGCACACTGCTCAAGGGNGCTGCAATATTTGTCCAGGATGTGTTGGTCGGAAGTGCCGTGGAGAAATCAGTCCGTGGTGTCCGAGAAGCCTGCTTTGAGCATTGCCTGTCGCTGGACTACCAGACCCTCTCGGCCGACGGCACCGCGCCGCTGATGTCCCGTTTCACCAACGACATCACCGTGATGTCCAACGGGCTGAAACTGATGGGTGGCAAGGTGATCCGAGAACCACTCAAGGCTCTCACCTGCATCGTGCTCGCCTTCGTCGTCAACTGGCAATTGACCCTGATGTCGCTGCTGTTCGTGCCACTCTTCGGCATCGTCTTCTACCGTTACGGCAAGGCCCTCAAGGCCGCCAGCCACCGGATGATGGAGAGCATGTCTCGGATCTACGAGACACTGGCCGAATCGTTCCGCATGCTCAAGATCGTCATCGCTTTCAACGGCACGGACCGCCAGAAGGAAAAGTTCCGCCGCGAGAACCGCGAGTATTACCACAAGGCGATGCAGGTCGTGAAAGTGGACTCGCTGACGAATCCGACCACCGAGTTGCTGGGGCTGGCAGCCGTCTGCGTGGCCTTGCTGCCAGGTGCCTACCTGGTTCTGAGAGGGACCCGCACGATCTGGGACATCCGGCTGACAACAGAGGTGATGGATGTGGCGCGGCTCTCGCTGCTGTACGCCTTCCTGGCCGGCACGATCGATCCGATCCGCAAGCTCTCCAGCGTCTACTCGCGACTGAAACGAGCCACCGCCGCCACCGACCGCATCTTCGAACTGATGGACCGCGTGCCCACGGTCGTCNCCCCCGAGTTGCCTCAACAGATCGAACCCTGCCGTCGGTCAATCGAGTTCCGGAATGTTTCGTTCCGCTACGACGGACAGTTGGATGATGCGCCCGAGGCACTCTCGAAGGTCAACCTGCTNGTCGAAGCGGGCGAGGTGTTGGCACTGGTCGGCGGGAATGGGTCGGGCAAATCGACACTGGTTCACCTCTTGCCACGGCTTTTCGATCCGACCGAGGGATCGATCCGAATTGATGGGATCGATGTCCGCGAGGCCAATCCGGTCGAATTGCGGAAGCAAATCGGGATCGTGACGCAGGAACCGTTGCTCTTCGACGACACGGTGTTTGAAAACATCCGGTTCGGCCAGCCCCAGGCAACCCGTGAAGAGATCAACGAGGCGGCGCGGCAGGCCCTGGTGACCGAGTTCGTCGACCAGTTTCCCGACGGGTTCGAGACCATGGTCGGTGAGGGCGGTGGCCGTCTCTCCGGCGGACAACGACAACGGATCACGCTGGCCCGGGCTATCCTCCGTGACCCGCCAATCCTGGTCCTCGACGAGGCCACCTCGGCAATCGATGCCAGCAGTGAAGACAAGATCCACGAGGTGCTCCGGCAATTCGTACAAAATCGCACCGTGCTGATGATCACGCATTCNTTGGCTCCCAGCGTGTTGGAACTGGTCACCCGCGTGGTCGTGATGGACAGTGGTCGCATCATCGCCACCGGCCGCCACGACGAACTTCTGCAGTCCTGCCCGGTCTACCGCCAGGCCTTCTACTCCCGGATTCACGTTGACGCGGATGCGGCCTAGCCCACCACGGGGCCCGCAGCGGACAATGTGCTCGTCTTCTTCTCCTCACTCTCCTATCCGGCGCGGTACAGTACACCAACGCCGATGACCAACACCACGCCCAACAACGCTGCGCCCAGACGACTCGCCCCGGTCGTGATCGTCGGACTCGCCACCCTGCTCCTGGTGGCCTTCTTGCTACTCAACCGTGTCACGCACCGTGAACCGGGACTGAGTGAAGACCAGGCACGGTACCTGCAGGACGTGGAACATCTTGGCGGATTCGTCTTCGGCGACCGCTGCCTTCCCAGGGTGTCGGCGGCCCTTCGCGACGGAAATCTCGATGAATTGATGACATTCCTCTCGGCCGGGTTCAACGGGGGATGGATCTTCGAGACGGGCCACCCCGAATCGGTCCATGCCCACGGGCAAGTCACCTCGACCCGACGCCAACACGAGGACAACGGCACCGGAANATCCAACTGCAACGGCAAGGAATTCATCGAGTGGTTGCTCGAACAACGCGGCGGCTTCGAATCGCTGGACTCGATCGGGGCCAAGGTCAAGAGGATGCAACCCATTTCCTCGGGCAGGCTCGACGGACCCTGGCGAGGCTCTCTGCTGATCACGATGCGAGGTCAAACCGCCAACGACCACNTCCGGGAAACACGGATCCAATTGACATGTCAACTCGAAGGAATCAGCGACGANTCCCCCGGCCAGGGCGGCTGGTTCAANCAACTCTCGGTGGAACAAGTCGACGTCGTCGACAGTGCCACGACACTGATGGAGGAGATGACCGACTCGACGGGCATCAACGTGACACGGCTCCAGGACAACTGGCTGGGAACCAGTGGTCCGCAAATTCCGGTGCTGACCGGTGGCGTCTACCTGGCTGACTTTGACGGTGATCAACACGTCGACTGCCTGCTGACCGACATCAAGGGGATGGCCCTGTACCGGGGCCTGGGGAACGGTCGCTTCGAGGACGTGACCGAGGCCGTNGGACTGCCCCAGGCCTTCCTCGACCTGCCGGCCGCCTGGGGGGACTTCGACAACGACGGTGACCCCGACCTGGTGCTCGGACGACGCTTTTATCGCAACGATCACTCCGACCAGCGTCGATTCACTCACCTGGCCACCGCCGACACCAATCTCGATCTCGAGGAAGCCGTCGGCTACGCCGTCGCCGACATCAANCTCGACGGCAGGCTCGATCTGTATGTCGTTGGCATCACGAAACTCAGCAGCGGACAAAAGTGGATCGGCAACAATGACACCAATCGCAACCAGATGTGGCAGAACAACGGAAACNTGCAATTCACCGACGTGACCCACACCAGCGGCACTGCCGGTCGTGGAACAAGTACGTTTGCGGCCGTCTTCTTCGACGCCAACAACGACGGGTACCCCGACCTGATGACCGCCTGCGAGTTCGGCCGGAATGACTTCTGGCTGGGACAGGGNGATGGATCGTTCGTTCCAGCCAAGTTGCCCGAGATCTACGGAGGATTCTCGATGGGACTGACCGTCGGTGACATCGACAACGACGGTTTCGCCGATCCGTACCTCGCCAACATGTACTCCAAGGCCGGAGAACGCGTGGTGGCCAACCTGCCTCGCAACGCGTACGACGCCGAGGTCGACAGCCAACTTCGCGACTTCGTTGCCGGCAGTGAACTGTACCACAACACGGGGGGCACCGGTTTCAAGAGAATCGGACGCTCGGCTGGAGTGGCAGATGTCGGCTGGGCCTATGGCCCGGCCTACATCGATCTCGACAATGATGGGCAACTCGACCTCTACGCACCGTGTGGTTTCCAGAGCATCACCCGGGATCGTCCTGATGGATGACGCTGCGTGTGGCTGGCTGTCGTGTCACAGCCATTCGACTGTCACGCGGTGACGCCGGCGCTCCGCGAGGTGGACCGCCAGGATGGNGAATTCTGGGTTCCCAATCCCTGGGACTTTGCGATACGCCGTGAAAACCTCTCGGCCTACGAACGCAATGGCGTTTTTCTCAACCTCGGAAACCGCCGATTTGCCAACATCGGCTACGCCAGCACCGCCGACAGCGATGGAGATGGTCGCAGTGCAGTCGGGTGCGACATCACCGGAGACGGGCGTCCGGAACTGTTCGTACGGCAGGCCGGTGGCGGTCCGCTGCGGATCTACCGCAACCGATTTCCCGATGCGGGCTGGCTGACCGTGACCCTGGAGGGCACCGAAAGCAATCGACAGGGAATCGGAGCCAAGATCATCGCTCACCTCGACACCCNAATCATCCGCCGCGAACTCCAACCGCACATCAACTTCCTCTCACAGGCTCCGGCACGTGTCACACTGGGCCTGGGCGACGCCGACACCATCAAGCGACTCGACATCCGCTGGCCCTCGGGCAAGCTGAGCCAACTCAAGAACGTCGCTATCAACCGGCACCTGGTGGTGCGGGANCCCTAGATCCCCGGGCCGNTGACCTCGTNGTCTTCCCNGGCGTCACGCCACGCCCGGCGTGCGTGTTGAAGAACTCGAAAATCGCCGGCAGTCCTTGGAATGCCGGGTAAATGTGGCCGCCGTCCTTGTACTCGACGTACTTGTGAGTCATCTCCAGTTCCTGCATCTTACGGATCCACCTNCGTGTGCTCGAGGCCCGCACCAGGCGGTCCNTGGCTCCCTGGACGACGATCACCGGCGTGTGGCGAATCGCCGTCAAGCCACGCGGTGACCGGTAGATCGCCGGAGCGATCGGTGCCAGGGCCGCCCAGCGTCCGGGGTACTTCATCCCGAGATGCAACGTGCCACCGCCACCCATCGAATGACCCATCAGGCAGACACGCTTTGGGTCGACCCGGTACGCCTTCTCGGTGAGCTCCAGGACATTCATCACGTCCTGTTCACTGAGTTCACCCATGTTGGGCGGTTTCCACGACCTCGACCGCTGGCCCTGCACGCCATACCAACCGGTCGTGTTGTACCCCATCGGAGCCACGACGATGTACCCATGCCGCTCGGCCAATCTCACCAGTCCCGGATAACGGAGAATCTGCTGGGGGTTGCTGCCCAGGCCATGCAACGCCACGACCAGCGGAAACCGTGTTTTGGCCATCGCCGGCGACTCGTAACTCGACGGGACGAACAATCCGTACTCCATCTTCTTTCCGGCCGCCTTGAAGTCGTAGGTCAACCGCTTGATCCGCCGAGACGGTGAGACGGTCCTGGAACGGGTTCGCTTTCCGGATGCGGAGTTTTCACCGCCAGGCTCGTCAGCACCGANCCGTGCCGAAACCAGTGCCAGAAAAAAGATCGCCGNNAAAAACACCCGCTTCATGGATTCCTCTCACACCAGTGCCACCGACACAGTTTTCGGTCGTCAATCGATCACAGCAACCCCAGTTCGCCTCGGATTCCACTCCAGGGCACCAGGTAGTCATCCATCGACAGCCCATCCACCCCAACCACTGCCTCACCACTGGGTCCATCCACCCCCGGCCCCTCGGCCACCAACCGCTTCACCAATTCGTACTGCCAGTCAAGCGAAAGCGGTTCGACCAGATCCACCCGCCCGGCAAACAGGGCCACAGCGGCCGACAACGACCACGCGCCCCAGTTGCTGATCCCCGCCAGCACATTCCAGTCGGTTGCGATTCGACAGGGAATTCTCGCCGAATGGTCACCGGGCAACCTGGCAACAAGTTCTTCCCAGGCCACCGCTCCCATCCCAATCTCGTTGCCACCGTCGCCGATTCCGATGGTGACCGCATCGGGACAGAACTCGTTCAGCCGATCAAATAGCACCGACACATCAGCAGTCCACTCGTCAATCACCCGCGCCCGCATGTTGTGACAACACCCCCACGTCTCGTTCGGCACTCGTTCGAGAAACTCCGCCTCGGGGGGAGCCCCCTCGCGTGGCTGAACCGTCATCGAGTCCAGGTCATGGCTGGGACCGACCCGCTCGATCGCCACCAGGTGCTTCAGGCCGTCACCTTGTTGCCGACGCGACAGGAATTCGTGACACCACTGGCTGGCACCAGCCAGTGGAACAACTTCCAGCGGAACGTCGTCCAGTCCGGCCGCCCGCGCACTGGCAACCAGTCCACCCCGGCAGGGTTCGTCGGTCATCAACACAACCTGATGCCCCAGGCCCGACAACACCCGACCCAGCGTCACCGCCCCCGGTGGACCGTCAGTCTCGGCGGCCGCCGGATTGGCGTGTGGGATAAAAAACCCTGTCAGGATCGCAACGGGTCCCGGATTCTCCACCAGGCTCTTGACCGCTCCGGACAAATGACCCGCGCAGAGTACACCACGATCGGCCTCCGATGAAATCAAACCCCGGCCGGCGGGATCACGACGGACCAGTGCTTCCAGTCGTTCGAGTCGTTCATCGGTCTCCGCGTGTGTCATTTCAACCTCCCGCTTGGTTGCGATCCGGGCATCAGCCACCGAGAATACCCAATCTCGATCCGATTCCCCATTCTCCACTTCCTGCAGCTTCCCCCCGGCTTGGATTCTTATCGCTGGGAACAGCCGCAGGCGGTTTTCTTGGTTTCAGGAATCGCGTTCGTGTAACAATAGGCGAGGTTGTCGATATCGGTTGGAACTGTAAAAATCGCAAGAGCGTCTCGTGAAAAGGCCACGTGAGGTGGTCACTCGCTAGATGCTTGTGGTGCATTGGGTTGGCCGGAAACGGCATTGCTACCGAAAGCTGATGATGGCGGACGAACGACCTTCAATTGAAGACATCTTGGCCATGGCACGGGCTCAGGACGGCGGCTCCGGCTCGCCCTCCAAGCCACCGCCCGCAGCCGAGGCGGTTGAGGCACCGGCCGAAGAGCCTGCGGACACGGCTCCCGCGGCTCCTGCAAAAACCCCGTCCAGCACCGCCGACATTCTTGCCATGGCCCGCAATCAGGATGCGGCTGGCAAAGGCGACTCACCCGCACAGACACCAGCCGAACCCGCCCAGACAGAAAAACCTGCGGCCAAGCCCAAGGCACCCGCGGCCAAGCCATCGGGAACCTCTGACATCCTGGCAATGGCACGTGCACAGGACGCCGGTGGCGGTGACGCGGTCGAGGAAGCGGCCCCACCTGCCGAGGCGGCACCCGCAATCGAAAGCCCGGCAACCGAGTCGGACGGAGAACGCCCGAGCGTNCAGGAAATGCTGGAACTGCTGAGGCACACCGATGGGCAGGGTGATGGTGCGGTCGAGACCGATCAACCCACCGTCGCGGCAACTGCCGTGGCTCCCGTGGAAAAACCGATGCCGGTACGACCGGCCGCTCCCGAAGCACCAATCGCCCCTCCGGCACCTGTCGATCGTCGCAGTGTTCTCACCACGCTGCTGCTGCTTCCCACCCAGTTGGTTGCCACTCCGTTTGCCGTGGCCTGGTCCGCACTCGCAGCGGCGGCCGGCGCGATGACCCTGGGGTTGGCACGATTCATGTTTCCCAACACGTTGGTCGAACCGCCGATGACCTTCAAGATCGGCCCGCCCAGCGACTATCCCCCCGAATCGGTGTCCACCAAGTTCAAGGCCGATCGGGCCGTCTGGATCGTCCGATCGACGATGTACAACGGGCAGGACCAGATCGTCGCCATCTCGACCGTCTGCACTCACCTGGGTTGCACTCCCAACTGGCTCGAGGGCGAACAGAAATTCAAGTGTCCCTGCCATGGGTCGGGCTTCTACAAGTCGGGAGTCAACTTTGAAGGCCCGGCGCCGCGGCCACTGGAACGCCACGGACTGAAACTCGCGGCTGACGGCATGCTCGAGGTCGACAAGAGCAAGAAGTTCCAGGAAGAACTTGGACAATGGGAAGAAGGCTCCTGTTTCGTCAACGCCTGACTCGTTTTTGCATCACTCGCTTCATTACTTGACCACCACAACCTGAACCACAACCTTCGCCGGTCAACCGGCCGGACATCCGGAGCAGACTCAACAGATGTCAGTTGGCGATTACATCCGCGGATCACAGATCTGGAAGAGTATCTTCCGGCACCCGGCGCCTTACGATCGGCGCAACCGGGTTGTGGTCATGCTGACCAACTTCTTCCTGCACCTGCACCCGGTCTCGATCAAGCAGCAGGGCATCGCCCTGTCCTACACCTGGTGCATGGGAGGCATCACCTTCTTCCTGTTCCTGGTCGAAACAATCACCGGCGTGCTGCTGATGTTCTATTACCGGCCCACGCTGGAATGGGCCTACCAGGACATCCTGGCCCTGCGTGACGTGACAACACTGGGCATCATGCGCGAGATCCATCGCTGGGGGGCTCACGCGATGGTCATCAGTGTCTGGCTCCACATGTATCGGGTCTTCCTGACGGGCAGCTACAAGCCGCCCCGCGAATTCAACTGGGTCGTCGGGGTGTTGTTACTGGTGTTCACCCTGCTGCTGAGTTTCACCGGTTACCTGTTGCCCTGGGACCAATTGGCCATCTGGGCCATCACTGTCGGCTCCAACATGGCCCGGGCCACACCGGTACTGGGTCACGAGGGCCCCGGGTTCCAGTTGCTGAACCTGGGTGGGTACGACCTGATCACCAGTGGGAGCGATGCGCGCTTTCTACTTCTGGGTAGCCGCTTCGTCGGCGAAGAAACTCTCAACCGCTTCTATATATTGCACTGTGTGGCGATCCCGCTGGCCGCGGCCGGCTTGATCGCAATTCACTTCTGGCGTGTCCGCAAGGACGGCGGTATCAGCCAGCCACTCTGAGGCAACACCACCCAAAACATCCCCCATGCACGTTGACCCGTTCATCGATCCGCATCCCAACCTGACCCCTGCCGTGTTGCAGGGACTGGGCTGGTTGTACCTGGTGCTGTGCGTGATGAACCTGTGGTGGACAGTCCGGGTCTACAAGGAAGGCCGGCACGTCGAATTGCCGGGGGTGAAAATTGAGTTGCCCGTTGCCACCTTCTGGTCGCTGTACACCTCGGTCCTGCTGGTCCTGGGGTTCATGCATCTGAGCCAGAGCAGCGAGGACTATATCGACAAGTTCCCGCTGGCACTGGAGCCGGGAGGCATCTTCCAAACGGCCATCGACACGGTTGTGGCCAACCCGGTCACATACTTCATCCTCTCGATCGTCGGCACGGTCGCCGTGTTGTGGTTTCGCGAGTTCCTGGTCAAGCCAACGGTTGGCTGGGTGATGCTCAATGCCGCCATCCTGTTCATGGCGCTCTCGATGACCGACTACGATTTCCGACAGATTGTCGGAAAACCGGACAACATCCCGATCGTGGCGTTGTTGTACCTGGTCGGTGGATTCACCTGGTTGTACCTCGCCCGCGCCGTCGAAAACGACCGGCGATTGGCCGATTGGGACGGCGAAGGACCCGTGCCGGTGCTGGAGAACGACAAGAACGAGAAGGTGCTTGTTTGGCCGGATTTGGTTTACAGCGAGTTGATCTGCATGATCGCGATCACCACGCTGCTGGTCGTCTGGGGTATTGTGCTGGAGGCCCCGCTGGAAGAACCCGCCTCCAGCGCCAAGACACCCAACCCGTCCAAGGCTCCATGGTATTTTCTGGGGCTGCAGGAAATGCTGGTGTACTACGACCCGTGGCTGGCCGGTGTGGTTTTCCCCACGATGATCCTGGGTGGCCTGATGGCCATTCCCTACATCGATTTCAACCGAATCGGCAACGGTTACTACGTGTTTCGCCAGCGGGCCTTCGCCGTGATCACCTTCCTGGTCGGGTTCATCACGTTGTGGGTGGCGATGATCATTCTCGGCACCTTCCTTCGCGGACCAAACTGGAACATCTTCGGGATTTACGAGTACTGGGATGTCCACAAGCTCGAGGCCCTAAACAACGTCATGTTGTCCGAACTGTTCTACCTCGAATGGTTCGGATGGCTGTTTGACATGCCGACCTACTCGAACAGTGACCCCACCGGCACCCAGGTGGCAATGATCCTGCTCCGGGAACTGCCCGGCTTCGTCGTGATCGGTGTGTACTTCGTCGCACTGCCACCCTTCCTGGCCATGAAATGGCTGAAGGGCTTCTACCAGCGAATGGGTTACCTGCGTTTCATGGTTTTCACACAGTTGCTGCTGTGGATGGCCGCCTTGCCGTTGAAAATGGTCCTTCGCTGGGCTTTGAACCTGAAATACCTGGTCAACATCCCCGAGTACTTCTTCAACATCTAGCAACAACTCTCTTTTTTCAGCCCTGACATCCCATGCCCGCCACAGACGGTTTTTTCCGCAACCTGCCGAAGACCCACATGGTCTTTGCCGTCAGCAGCCTGATGCTGTTGGGGGCGACGCTGTGGATGCTTCACGACGACCACAACGACGAGTGGCGAGTCTGGCAGCAGAAGTTTGACCGGATCGAGGACGCTCGCCTGGCTGGAGTCGGGCTGGACCAACAGGACGAACTCTCGTCCACGAGCGAGGAACTCAAGCAGCAGATCGCTGAACGGAACGCGCACCTGGACAGCATCAAGGCTGACCTCGGAGCCCTTCAGGCAACTCTCGCCGAGCAACAGGGTGTCGCGGCCACCGAGTTGCGGGCGACAAAGCCCCTGCGAACATTTCGCGACGTGGCTCGGGCCAACTACGACCTCGCAGTCCGGGACAATGACTCCTCGGTCGATGCCAAGCTCCAGGAGTTTCAGAAACGGCTACAGGCGGTCGATGCGGCCGAACGGAAATTGCGTGCCGCCCAGGACGCGGTGAAGGACACACAGGCCAAGCTCTCGAAGCTCACCGGCAAACAAACCGAAGCGGAAACCACGATCGCCTCGCTGGAAGCAGCCGTCGATTTGACCAAGGCGACCCGTGACGATATCGCTCCGGAGAGCACCGTCAATCTCGTCAAGCGATGGTTGATGGAGCAACCGATCGTCGATGGGTTCAACTCGCATCACAAGGTCCGCCAGGACTGGCTGCCCGATCAGCGAATCACCCTGGGCATGTCCCAGACGGCCCGGTTCGATCGCTGCCGCACCTGTCACCTTGGGATCGATCGCGTCCTGGCTGGCAATGTGCCCGAGTTTCCGTTCTCGCCGACGGCACGAGTCGATGACAAACCCACCTCGTTTGTGGCTGCTGGCGGATTCCCTCATCCGTTTGCCACCCATCCCCGGCCTGACGTGTACCTGACGGCCGCCAGCCCCCATCCCCTCACCGAATTCGGTTGCACGGTCTGTCACGACGGGCAGGGTTCTGCCACCAGCTTCCACAACGCCCAGCATGGCCCCAATCATCCCGCAGACTACAAGAAGTGGAACGGCGACTACGGATTCTTTCCCAACCATTACTGGGAATACCCGATGCCGCCCCGGCGGCTACGAGAATCGACGTGCCTGAAGTGCCACCACCAGGTTCTCGAACTCGGCATCAACCCGGAATTCGGTGCGACCGCGCCGAAGCTGTATAAAGGATGGCAACTGGTACGCAAATTCGGCTGCTTCGGCTGCCACGAGATCTCCGGCTTCGACGGCACCAGGCCCATCGGACCCGATCTCCGGCTCGAGGCCGCCACCGCAGAATTGAAAGCTGTCATCGACGCCGATCCCAACCAGGTCGGCGGAAAGATGAGAAAAGTCGGCCCCAGCCTGGCCCATGTCGGACTCAAGACCAACCAGGACTGGCTCGGCCGCTGGATCCGCAAACCGGCCGATTTCCGACCGACCACGCGGATGCCCCAGTTCTTCGACCTCACAAACCAGGGTGACGCACACGCCCAGAAGTTCACCCCGATCGAAATCGCTGCGGTGACGCACTTCCTCCTGGAAACCAGCAAGCAGGCCAGCTCCGACTTCCAACTCGACACCGTGCCCAAGGGTGTCACCGCCGACGCCAAGCGAGGTGCCATCGCCTTCCGTGAACGCGGCTGCCTGGCCTGCCACAGTCACGCGGCGGTCCCCGACCCCGGCAAGCAACTTTCGGCCACCTTCGGGCCGGACCTTTCGCGAATCCAGGACAAGGTCGGTCACGACACCAAGAACCCAGCAAACGTCGCCAACCCCGGGTTCCGTTGGCTCTACACCTGGATCCGCAACCCACAGAAACACTTCCCCCGAACCCGGATGCCCGACCTGTTCCTGGATCCCGAGGGCCAGGGCGACAAGCAAACCGATCCGGCCGCCGACATCGCCGCCTTCCTGCTGTCCCGTGACAACACCCCGCTGGCAGGTGAACCTGTTCCCACGCCCAATGACGCGGCGATTGACGAACTGGTTGAGTTGTTCGCCGGCAAGGTCATCGGCACCCAGGCCGCGAAGGACATGATCAGCGGTGGGGGGTATCCCGAAACCGACAAGTCCCGCATCAAGGGCGACGAGGTCGAATTGCACGGCGAGACACTGACCCGTGACATGAAGCTGATGTACCTCGGACGCCGCACCATCAACCGCTACGGCTGCTACGGCTGCCACGACATCCCGGGTTTCGAGGAGGCCCGGCCCATCGGCACCAAGCTCGAGGACTGGGGTCGCAAGGACCGTACCAAGCTCGCCATCGAACACATCGAGGAGTTTCTGCATCATCACGGTGAGGCCGATGGCGGATCGACTCGCCAACGCGTCGACAGGGAAATGGCGAGGGCGAGGGCCCATTCGCTCGTTGAGCAGAAGTTCCCCAACCGCGATGTCGAAGAAGACGAGACCCGCGCGGCGTTCTTCTATGGCAGCCTCGTCCATCACGGCCGCGAGGGCTTCCTGTGGCAAAAACTCCGTGCACCCCGCAGCTACGATCACAAGAAGACCGAGACGAAGGGTTACGACGAGCGGTTGAGAATGCCCCGTTTCACCTTCGCCAGGGATCCCATGGAGAACGAAAAAGCGATCGAGGCGATCGCCACGTTCATCCTCGGGCTGGTCGCCGAACCACCTCCGGTGAAGTACGTCTACCAGCCAGACACCCAGGTCGCCGACCGGATCGAAGGCGAGCGACTGCTGCAGAAATTCAACTGTGTCGGTTGCCACATGGTCGACGCCCCCGAAATCCAGGTTACCACCACCCTCGACGGCCTCCCCGACGGGTCCCTGGCTGCCGCCGAATACCCCGAGGCCCGTGACCTGCTGTTGAAAATCCGTCCCGCCCGTGCGATCCAGCTCAATCCCGACGCCGAAGGCAAGATCTCCTACTCGTTCCACGGCCTCTCGGTCGCTCGACCCGGGCCCGACGACGACGACCTCGATCCGGACGAACGCGAGTACTCCTACAACCTCTGGGAGCCGATCACGTTCAACTGGATGGGCACCGACGACAAGGGCAAGCGGGCAATGCAGAGTCGCACGGTCCTGCCCTCGACTCGCATGCTGGTTGCCGAACCCAACCTGGTCTCCGAAACNCCCGCCCGGGGTGGCCGATTCGCCGAGTGGTTGGTCAACGACATCCTGGATCGTTCGTCCGACCCCAACCGCGACCTGGCCTGGCAGGCCTCTCCGCCACCATTGATCGCCGAGGGCATCAAGGTCCAAACTCCATGGCTCTACAGGTTTCTGAAGAACCCCGGTCGTCTACGCCACACCACGGTGCTCCGCATGCCACGCTTCAACATGGACGATGACGAGGCCCGGGCCCTGGCCAACTACTTTGCCGCAGCCGACCGCGCCGAATATCCCTATCAGCCGGTGCCACAGCGGCAACCGGCCTACTTGGACAATCTCAACGCCTCCTTCGAACATCCCGCGCACGATTACCTGACCGAATCGTGGCATCTGTTCAACGCGCCACTGTGTATCAAGTGCCATTCGCTGGGCGGACGCCAGTTCAAAGCCGTTGATCCGAAAAAGGATATTCGCGGACCCAATCTCGGGTTGGCCAGTGATCGACTCCAGCCGGACTGGCTGCAGGTCTGGCTGTCCAACCCCAAGTGGGTCACGCCCTACACGTCGATGCCGCAACCGTTTGCGAAGAACCAGCGGTTGTTTCCCCAGCATTTCGGTGGCAACGGTCTGAAACAGACAACGGCCGTCCGGGATGCCCTGATGAACTACAACCGCCTGATGGAACGCGACGGAACCTACATTCCACCCCCAACAGCCAAGCCAGCAGCCGCAGCTGCTACCAACGGCCAGGGAGCCGCGCAGCCATGACCCACCTCACCCGAATTGTACCCGTGGCCGCCCTGGCCACCATGACGCTGGGCTGGGCCACCGGTTGTGGCGGCGGTGCCTCCGCTACTCCCACGGTCACGTACAAGGCCGGCGGGGACTCGGCCGGTCAAAATGACGGCCCTGTCGCCAAAATTGACGGAGTCGGAACTCTCACTGGATCGATCAAGCTCGTCGGCACCGCTCCGACTCCCAGGGTGATCGTCGCCAAGGGAACTGCCAAGCGNGACGCCAATGTCTGCGGCGCCCAGGTGGCTATCGTCGACGAGTCATTGCAGGTCGGCGCTGGCAATGGAATTGCCAATGTCTTTGTGTACATCGACAAAACCCCACCCGGTGCCACCGTACCTGCTGCACCAAGCGAGCCCGCAGTGTTCGACCAAAAGGGTTGTGTCTTCCTGCCTCACGCAATGGTCGTCCGCAGCAACCAGCCCATCCTGGTCAAGAGCCAGGACGACGCCGGCCACAACACCCACACGTATCCTGGCCGCTCCCGTAGTTTCAACGGTGCCATCAAGGCTCTCGAACGAGACGGNGTTCCGCTGTCCTATACGAAACACGAACGGACACCCTTCCCCGTCAAGTGCGACATGCACTCCTNGATGCAAGCCTACCACCTGGCGTTGGATCATCCGTGGGGCACCATCACCAAGGCTGATGGGACTTTTGAATTGAAGGGTCTACCGGCCACAACGGTCACCCTCCGCGTCTGGCACGAAAAAGCTGGAGGCAAGGGCGGATTCTTGCAACGCTCGCTGAAGGTGAACATCCCCAAGGACGGAACCATCTCACAGGACCTGGAATTTCAATTGACTGACTTTGGGCTGTAAGCCACATCACCAACCGGGACCCGTCCCGGCCGAGGACCACACGTCGATGTCACGCCGTCTCACCCTGTCACTGCTGGCCCTGTCGCTTCTGGTTGTCGGCTGCGCCGACTACCAGGCCGATTTTGTCAACGACGAACGGGTCGATGCACTGGCAACGACCAGCCCAACAACCGCCGCAAAACTCCAGGCCAGCCTCCAGGAGCACTTTGGAACTCCCAATTCACTGGTCGCCTGGGGTGCTCTGCCAATCGAGTTTGGAGAAATCAACGGAACGGTCCTCGCGGCCGATGGAGACGCACTGCGAGTCACCCTCAACGCCGATCCCCCCGACGGGCTCAATCAGGTGGCAGTCATCCTGGAGACAAAAACACCGGAGTACCGCACTGCCCTCTCCTACAGCCCCGCCAACCGCACACTGACACTCGTCCCGCAGGACCAGGCCACACCGATCCCCCCCGGAACCGCATTCCGCCTGNTCGGTCATCACCTGCAGGACGGACGCCGCCTGTACATGCAACACTGCATGCATTGCCACGGCGTCACCGGCGATGGAAATGGCCCCACGGCACGATACATCGCCAACCACAGATTCAACCCACTTCCACGGGACTACCGTCGCGGCCTGTTCAAGTTCACCTCCACCAAGGGAGGCGTTTATGCCAGCCGTGATGATCTCATGCGAACAATCAAGCTGGGACTCGCCGGCACCTACATGCCATCGTTTCGCATGATGAAAGACCAGGAGGTCAAAGCGATCATCGAATACGTGCGNTTCCTGGCAATGCGNGGCGAAATCGAACGACGACTGCTGACCCACCTGCAGGATCTTCTGCCGGGTGACGATGGCACCCCTCCCAGCAATTTGAAGACGCTCGAACAGGAACTGGCCGTTGACGGCTACGACGAAGCGTTTGCTGACGCAGCGGCGCTGGTTGCCGAGAGGTGGACCAACGCAGACGCGCCGGACAACNTGGTCGTCCCCTCAACACCTCGCGTGCCCGATACGGAACAATCGCGACTCAAGGGACGGAACTTGTTCATCAGCACCAAGATCAACTGCGCCAAATGCCACGGCGAGGGCGGACGTGGCAACGGCGGATTCTTGCGAGATATTCAGAAGAACCCAGAAACCAANCAGAATTACGACACACCCGGTTTGCGTGACGCATGGCACAACATGATCGAGCCACGCAACCTCACCTCCGGAATCTACCGGGGCGGACGGCGTCCCCTGGATATCTTTCGGCGAGTCACCGTCGGCATCAAGGCGACTCCGATGGCCGGATTCGCCGCACTGACCGAACAAGATCGCTGGCACATCGTCAACTACGTCCTGAGCATCCCGATTGACGGGGCGTTCTTTGACGAACACAACCACCAGTACCATGGTGGCACCGACCCGCACGCCGGCCACGATCATTCGCACGAACATCCGCCCGCCAAGGAGTCTGAGAAGCAGGCGGACGAACCCGACATGGAATCCAAGGCCACCACCCCCGAACCTGCCAAGGACAAGAAGTAGCGACCGTGAGCAGAATATTCTGGTGCCTGTTTTTCACGCTCTGGCCGATCGTCGCGATCGTTGTCTGTGCCATCGCTCCGGCCATGGACTGGGGTTTCCCGGGCAACCGCGAAGCCGCCACNCCGCTGGGACAACGCATCGACGACCTCTTCTACCTGATCCTGGGCATCGTAACCGTGGCCTTCATTGGCACCATGACGGCCCTCGCCTACGTCCTCTGGAAGGGGTCCAAAAACGAGGACGAGAAAGGCTGGTTCAGCCACGGCAGCCACAGCCTGGAAGTCATCTGGACGATCGTGCCCGCGGGCGTGCTATTGTTCATCGCCCTGTACCAGATCGATGTCTGGGCCATTTACCGGGTGCGGGCCCACGAGAACCGNGAGGACACGTCCCGGGCCTCCCACCTCGTGGCCGAGGTCACAGCCAGGCAGTTCGAGTGGCGAATCCGCTACCCCGCCCCGGGAACCAAGTTCAAGACGTACAAGGAAATCAAGGACTGGCTCGCCAAACCCCACGCGGGCGACATCTACGCTGTCAACAAGCTCTTCGTTCCCCTGAACCGCGAGACCCTGATCTATCTCAAGTCCGCGGACGTGCAGCATGCGTTTTTCGTACCCGACCTGCGAGTCAAGCAGGACGCGATGCCCGGCCAGAGCATCGACATCTGGTTCACCGTCAACAAGGCCGGCAAGTTCAACCTGACTTGCGCCGAGTTGTGCGGGTGGGGCCACTACAAGATGCGGGGCGAGGTGGAAGCGGTTGAAGACTTGCAGGCCAAGCTAATCGAACTCAAGAACCTGCANGATTACGACGGAGTCACCACGCCGGGTGCCGTCCCCGCCGGGGCGTCGGAAGAGGCCACACCATGAACACCCTGAATCCCGCCGACGGTGCCGCCCACGACCTGCACCACCACCATCCATCGTTCATCAAGAAGTACATCTTCTCGACCGATCACAAGATGATCGGAATCCAGTTCTTGATCACCACGCTGATCATGTTGCTGCTGGGCGGATCACTCGCNCTGGGTGTCCGTTGGCAGTTGGCCTGGCCTTGGCAGAACATGCCGATCTTCGGCGGCCACTTCGCGGGCGAAGGCGGACAGATTTCGCCCGAGTTNTACACGATGCTCTTCACCATGCACGCCACGGTGATGATCTTCCTGGTCGTCATTCCGATCCTGGCCGGGGCCTTCGGCAACTTCCTGATCCCGTTGATGATCGGGGCCGATGACATGGCCTTTCCGACGCTGAACATGCTCAGCTACTGGTTCATGTGGCCAGCCATCTTCTTCTTTGGTCTCAGTTTCTATTACGGCGGAGCCGCGGCCGGCTGGACCAGTTACCCGTTGCTCTCGGCACTGCCCGAGGCGGCACCGGGTTCCGGTGCCGCACAGACCATGTGGCTGCTGGCAGTCACCTTTGTCGGGGTCTCCTCGATGATGGGATCGGTCAACTACATGACCACCATCATCAACATGCGGGCCCCGGGCATGACGCTGTTCCGCATGCCGTTGACGATCTGGAGCATGTTCATCACCGCCATCCTCCAGGCCTTTGCCTTGCCGGTCCTGACGGCGGCTGGATTCATGATGCTCTTCGACCGCGCGGCGCTCGGCGGAGCGCTCGAAGGAATTCACACCAGTTTCTTCGTCCCCTCCGGCATCGTGNTCAACAACGCCGATCCCACCATCGGTGGGGGACAGGCACTGCTCTGGCAGCACCTCTTCTGGTTCTATTCCCATCCCGCCGTTTACATCATGTTGCTGCCGGCCATGGGAATGGTCTCGGACATGCTGGCGGCCATGTGCCGCAAACCAATTTTTGGCTACAAACCAATGGCCTACTCGATGGCCGCCATTGCCGGGNTGGGTTTCATCGTCTGGGGACACCACATGTTCACCAGTGGCATGAACCCCGCCCTGGGCATGACCTTCATGGTCTCCACGATCATGATCGCTCTGCCCTCGGCCATCAAAACCTTCAACTGGATCGGCACGATCTGGGGCGGCAAGATCCGTTTCAACTCCGTGACGCTCAACTGCATCGCCTTCGTGTCACAGTTCGTCGTCGGAGGCCTCAGTGGCATCTTCATGGCCGCAGTGCCCGTCGACATCTACATCCACGACACCTACTTCATNGTTGCNCANTTCCATTACGTGCTCTTCGGCGCCACGCTGTTTGGCATCTTCGGGGCCATCCAGTTCTGGTTCCCAAAGATGTTTGGCCGGATGATGAGCGAGCGGCTGGGCAAGATTCATTTCTTCCTGACCTTCGTTGGCTTCAACGGCACCTTCTTCCCCATGCACCTGCTGGGNGTGGCCGGCATGCCGCGACGTTACGCCGACCCGTACATCCATCCCTACCTCGAACACTTGATGCCGATGAACCAGTTCATCACGGTCTGTGCGATCGTCATGGGACTGGCCCAACTGATCCTGGTCTACAACTGGATTTCGAGCATTTTCTGGGGTCCCGAGGCCGGGCGAAATCCCTGGAATGCCAACGGGGTGGAATGGGCTGCTCCGTCACCACCACCTCACGGCAATTTCGAAGAGGTTCCTGTTGTCTACCGCGGCCCCTACGAGTACTCGTCTCCGCTGGTCGAGGGCCGCGATTACTTGATGCAAACCGACTATCTGCCGCCTCCCGATGCCGAGGACGGACCCAACGACGACGACGACGTGGAAGACGCTATCGAAGAGACTGCCGACGACTCCTGACCGTTTTCCTTCTTGTATCCGCGCCTGATGTCCGACACATTTCCGACAACCCGATGGCTGCACCGTTTTGCCGTGGCGACCTGCTGCGCCGCGTTGCTGCCGATCACTGTCGGGGCCATCGTGACCACGATGAAATGGGGCATGGCCTTCCACGACTGGCCCAATTCCGACGGCCACGGCATGTTCGCCTACCCCTGGTTCGGATCGGCAATCGACAAGTTCACCGAGCATGGACACCGTCTGGCCGGGATCACGATCGGTTGCTTCAGCATCGTGTTGGCCGCCTGGACCTGGAAAGCCGAACGCCGCCGTTGGGTCTGCTGGTTGGCCACGGCTGTCCTGGCCGGGGTCGTCATCCAGGGACTGCTCGGTGGAGGACGCGTGCTGGCCAACGATCCTCGGATGGCGCTCTTGCACGGCCAGTTCGCCGCCTGCGTGCTGGCCCTGATGGGCACCGTGGCCCTGGTCACCAGCACGGGATGGCAAGCTGTCTCCGGCCAGCACCCCACCACCCCGTCACCCCGATTCAAGACACTCGCCTGGAGCCTGCCGGCAGTCCTGTTGGTGCAAAGTGCACTGGGCGGCTGGATCCGGCATCTTGGAGGCGGCCTGTTTGAACACGTCGGTTTCGCCCTGGCCGTCCTCGTGCTGACCACCTGCGTGGTCGTCCTTGCTGTTGGCCACGGCTCGCAGTGGCTGAAAACCAACGCCTGGCTCCTGGCCACCGTGCTGATCCTGCAACTGTCCCTGGGTGCGGCCGCCTGGGTCACCCGCTTTGGCTGGCCCGCCTCGAACTACGTCGCCGTCCAGGGGGCACCGCTGCAGGTCGTGATGCGAACAACCCACGCGGTCACCGGGCAATTGCTGTTTCTCGCCTCGGTCACCCTGGCCGTCCGAACACTGAGATTCGATTGGCTCACCCGCCGGGTTCTCATTGCCAACGTGACGACCGAAGGGGGCCTGGCATGAGTTCACTGGGTCCGGCCACCACCGACGTCTCGGCTGCACCGGTCGAGTCGGTTCGACCACAGGTCCATGCAAAGGCCCCGGCCACTCGCCTGGCCGACTACGCCGAACTGGCCAAGCCACGGATCGCGGTGATGGCGCTGGTGACCGTCGCCGTCGGTTACGTGCTCGCCGCCGGAGAGAACTGGAGCTGGGCAGGACTTCTTCACGCACTGGGAGGCATCGGCCTGGCCGCGATTGCCTCAGGAGCACTCAACCAGTACCTCGAGCGTCAGAGTGACGCCCGCATGACCCGCACAGAGAATCGGCCCCTGCCGGCCGGACGACTGAGCGGCAACGAGGTACTCGCCGTTGGGATCATCTCGGCAATTGTGAGCATCGCGTGGCTGGTGTGGCAGGTCAACATCCTCACCGCGGTCATCACCTCGCTGACGCTGGTCCTGTACCTGGCCATCTACACCCCGATGAAAAAACACTCGTCGCTGGCCACCACGGTGGGGGCCGTGCCCGGGGCGCTTCCGCCGGTACTTGGCTGGGTGGCCGCCGGAGGATCGCTGGACTCCGGTGCCCTCTCCCTGTTTGCCATCCTGTTTCTCTGGCAGTTCCCTCACTTTTTGGCCATTGCCTGGCTGTGTCGCGATGATTACGAGGCGGCCGGGATGAAAATGTTGCCGCGGGCGGCCGCCAATCGACCCGGACTGACCGGACTGATGGGAGTCGTCTATGCACTGGCACTCCTGGTCGTGTCCGCCTGGCCCCGCCAACTGGGCCTGGCCGGCGACGCGTACCTTGCCGCGGCCATCGTTCTCGGAACTGGTTACCTGGCGGCCGCGATCCGATTCTGGTGGAGCGAATCGACCAGCACCGCTCGTGGTGTCCTGTACGCCAGCCTGGTCCACCTGCCGTTGCTGTTGGCCGCGATGACCTGGGACCATTTTCGCCTGCTGAACTAAAACCAACCGTCACCCCAAGACACTCCGATGTCACACAGTTCACACCCGACCGCCGCACCGCCACTGCAGATGGGCCTCAAGCTGGCCAATTCGAAACTCTGCCTCTGGCTGTTCCTGGGCACCGAGATCATGTTCTTCACCGCCCTGATCGGCACCTACATCGTGGTGCGGCTCTCGTCGGTTGACGCCGACGGGAACACGGCCTGGCCCAGCAACGAGATCACGCACATCGTGACCATCGCCGGTGCGATCAACACCTTCGTGTTGATTGGCTCGAGTTTCCTGGTGGTCAGAGCACACGAACGAATCGCTCACGGAAAATTCAAAGACGGCCTGCAGGATCTGATCCTTGTTTTTGTCTGCGCCGTGCTGTTCCTGGGTATCAAGGGCTACGAATACCAGGGCAAGTGGTCCCGTGACATCCTGCCCGGACGAATTTCCGAGACACGGCTGCAGGCCGTCGAAAAAGCGGTTGGACAAATCGGTGCCGTCGCTGCACTCGATGCCGAGAGCCTCGGCGGAGATGAAGCCAAGGCCGAACTGGCCAAGGAGCATTCACAACTGGAAAACCTGTTGCGGCAGGAGAAACTGACGCTGGAAGCGATGGAAGCAAAAGTCGTCACGCTGGCCAACAGCCAGTCCTACGGCAGCCAGATCGCCTCACACGTCATGATGGCGACGATCTACCACGACCGAAGCCGTGACAAGGATGGCGAATTGGTCCCGCTCGACCACGAGCACCATGCCGCCTACTACATCCCTTATGGGAACCTCTTTGCCTCGTGTTACTTCACGATCACCGGGTTCCACGCGATCCACGTCATCGTCGGGATGATCATCTTCTTCTTCCCGCTGAAGAAGGGCCTGACCCAGGGACTCGACGAAAGCGACGCCCAGTACGTCGAGAACGCCGGCCTGTACTGGCACTTTGTCGACCTGGTCTGGATCTTCCTGTTCCCACTGATCTACATCGTTCAATTCTGACGCGGAGCCGGCCCGATGGCTGACCACGAATCACACGACAAGATTTACATGAAGGTCTTCGTGGCACTGTGTGTCTTCACACTGCTCTCGGCCATCGCTGATGTCTTCAAGGGGACGTCGCCGGGCGTTGTCGGAGTGGTCGTGCTGGCCATCGCTGCTGCCAAGGCTGCGTGCGTGATGCTGTTCTTCATGCACCTGAAATGGGAGCGGGGCTGGAAGTACGTGCTGTTGGCTCCCACGACCATCCTGGCCATCGGTTTTCCGATCGCCCTGATGCCCGACATTGGCTGGAGCTATTACCACCGGGTGCCCACCGAGACCATGATCGAAGCCGGTCACGACAACGACTCGCACGGCGCGACAGCTACAGACAACGGCGACCACTAGACCATGCCCTCCTGGGTCTCGTCNCTGCCAGCNGTCAACGCCAGTCTCAACGGNCTGGCCTTTGTCTTGCTCGTTGTCGGATGGGTNCTGATCCGNCGCGGACACCGTGACGCCCACAAGAAGACGATGCTGGCCGCGTTTGGCACCTCGATTCTCTTCCTGACCGTCTACCTGCTCTACCATGGCGCCATGGTCCACTACACCGGCGAGGGCCAGGTCAAGTTCCAGGGCACCGGGGCTATTCGCACCGTTTATTTCGTGATTCTCATCTCGCACGTGCTGCTGGCCATGGCCGTGCCGGTGCTGGCTATCATGACCATCCGGCGGGGCCTGAAACAGCAATGGGAGGCCCACCGGCGAATCGCGAGGATCACGTTCCCGATCTGGGTGTACGTCTCGCTGACCGGGGTTATCATTTACCTGATGCTCTACCAGTGGAACCCGCAATGACACGTCGCATCCTGTTGGCACTGGCGCTGACCGTGGGCACCTGGGGTTTCTCCCCGGCCGTGCCGGTGGCGNCGGCGTGCCCGATGTGCAAGGCGGGTCTCGATGGTGANGACGCCCGCCCACGAGCCTACTTTGTCAGCATCCTGTTCATGCTCACCGTGCCACTGTGCCTCTTCAGCGGACTCGGCTACGGACTCTGGCGACTCAGCCGCCAGGAAGCCGAACGCCTGCAGGCCGCAAACCACGACGCCTGATCTCCCCGGGACCTACTTGTCCTGCGAGAAACCCGTGCGGTCAAACAGGCAGTCCATCGCCAGCCACACGCTGCGGGCATGGCGCCACATCACAATCGGGACACCGACAAAGACGGCCGCCAGCGGAAACGCCAATTGCGTGTTGGAGAGACCAAGCCCAAAGTGCAATCCCATGTACAGCACGACCAGCAGGCTGCCGGTCCAGCCGTAGTTGACGTAGGTTGATCCCAGGAAGTACCCGCGATCCCGCTCGTACTTCAACCCGCACGCCTCGCACCGTTCGTGCATCACGAACCACTTCCGGGTACCGGCAAACAGCCGTCCCACGCCACACCGGGGGCATCTCAACCGCCATGCCCGTCCAAGAATCGTCGATCCGCTCCGGTGGCTCACCAGGCTGGCCCCGTGTCTCGTGTGAAAGATCAGTTCGCTGTGGCTGCTATACTCAACACCGTTTGCCACGTCCATCCAGGCCGCTCACAACAGTTGCTCCACCAGGAGACTCCACCGTGCTTCGCCCATTCCGTGTCCCGGCTCCATTCCTGCTCGCCATCCTCGTTGCGACGGCATCGTTGTCGGCCGCCGAGCACCGCAATGTCGTGCTGTTCGTCGTGGACGACCAGGGATTCCAGGCCGGTTGTTATGGCAACAAGGTCATCAAGACGCCAGCCATCGATTCCCTGGCTGCTGCCGGAACCCGTTTCTTGCGGGCCCACTGCACCACGGCCAGTTGCAGCGCCAGCCGCAGCGTGCTGATGACCGGNCTCCACAACCACTCGATTGGCCACTATGGGCACGCTCACGGTTACAGCCATTTCAGCACCTACGAAGCGGTTCCCACCCTGCCAGTGCTGATGGCCGAGGCAGGATACCGCACCTGCTCGATCGGCAAGTACCACCTCGCCCCCCGGNCGACCTATCGATTCCAGGAGTACCGCAACAAGGGTGTGCAGGGGAACCGCAACGCCGTGCAAATGGGAAAAAATGCTCGAGACTGGATCGCCCAGGACGACAGCAAGCCCTTCTTCCTTTACTTCTGCACCTCCGATCCCCATCGCGGTGGTGGCCCCGATGGATACGCGAACTACAACGACGATCCAAACCACTNCCCCGGCGTGACCCCTGTGCGATACAAGCCGACCGATGTTGTTGTTCCGCCCTGGCTGCCCGACAAGCCGGAGGTGCGCCAGGAACTCGCCGAGTACTACCAGGCGATCTCTCGACTGGACCAGGGGCTGGGAGTCCTGTTGCAGGCGCTCAAGGACACCGGCCACTGGGACGACACGTTGATCCTGTTCCTCTCCGACAACGGTCCCCCGTTCCCGGGCGCCAAGACGAATCTCTACGAGCCGGGTATGAACCTGCCCCTGATCGTTCGCAATCCATTGGAAAAGACCCACGGTGGGACCACCGACGCCCTGNTCACCTGGTCGGACATCACGCCCACGATTCTCGACTTCTGTGGCATCACGCCAAAAGCACGCCCGGTGTTTCGCCCGGGTGCCAACGGCGATCCGCCACGTCGGGCAGGACCGGATCGACCGGTCACCTTCCACGGTCGCTCGTTCCTGAAAACACTCTCGCAACCCAGGGCCAAGGGCTTCGACGAGGTCTTCGCNTCTCACACGTTTCACGAGATCACGATGTATTACCCGATGCGAGTGGTGATCTCGGGTCGCTACAAGTACATCTTCAATATCGCTCACCAACTCCCCTACCCCTTCGCCAGCGACCTCTTCGCCTCACCCACATGGCAGGGCGTGCTCAAACGCAAGGACACGCTCTACGGCAAGCGAACGGTCTACGCCTACCTGCACCGCCCGCGTCATGAACTCTATGACCTGCAGGCCGATCCCGACGAGATCACCAACCTGGCCTACCAGCCGGAGCACCAGGAGCGACTGAAGGCACTCCAGGAGAAACTGAAAGCGTGGCAACGTCGCACCCGCGACCCCTGGTTCCTGAAGTGGCGATACGAGTAAGAGGTGGCCCGGTCGGCGAGAACGCGGCCGGATCGCACTACCTCAGGTTCAGCGGATCCACGTCGATCACCGATTCGACCGCGGGATGCTTGGGCAGGTCGCTGACCACCGAGAGCCACAGTTCACGGATCGCCTCGGGGGTCTCAGCTGCCAACTGCAGGTGAAACCTGTAATAGTTCTTCACCCGGGAGATCGGGGCGGGTGCCGGTCCCAGGATCCTGACCGCGGGAGGATCCGGTTGTGCCTTGCGGAGAACNTCGGCNGTGCCACGGGCCACGTCGGCCACCGCCNGTTCATCGGGGCTTCGCAGGATCACACGGGCGAGCGAGGTGAAGGGTGGTGTNAGCGTGGCACGACGATGTGCCAACTCGTGTGTCACGAAGCTCGCGTAATCGTGCTCGCATGCCAACCGAATCGCCGGATCGTCCGGACAAGCCGACTGCACCAGCACGCGTCCGCCTCGCTCGCTGCGACCAGTTCTACCGGCCACCTGGGCGATCAGTTGAAAGGTCCGCTCGGAGGCCCGGATGTCTGGCTGGTGCAACATCGTGTCCGCGTCAACCACTCCCACGAGTGTNACGTTGGGAAAATCCAGTCCCTTGGCGATCATCTGCGTTCCCAGCAGGATCTGGGCCTCTCCGCTACGAAACTGCTCCAGGGCCCGATCGTGGCTGCCCGGACGGCGCATCGAATCGCTATCCATCCGAAGAACCTGTGCCTCGGGAAACCGGCGTCTCACCTCGTCTTCCAGTTTCTGTGTGCCAACACCAAGCAATTTCAAACCCCGTTTGCCGCACCCGGGACACTCCGATGGTGGCTCGGCCTGGTAGTCACACACGTGACAGACCACGGCCCGTCGATCACGGTGCCACGTCAACGTGACATCACAAGCCCCACACCGCATCCCCTGCCCGCAGGCCCGACACCACACGGCCGGCGAGTGTCCTCGCAGATTCAAGAACAGGATCGCCTGGCCACCGTCGCCAAGCGCCTGCTTGATGAACGTCTCCAGCGCCTGGCCNATCGCCACACCCGACCGNATTCGACGGTCGTTGCGGGTATCGACCAGTGACACGGGAGGCATCGGACGATCGTCAATCCGGGCGGGCAAGGAGAGCAATTGGTCACCCCCTGTCTCGGCCGCCAGCCAACTCTCGAGCATCGGAGTGGCCGAACCCAGGACCAGTGGAATACCGGCCAACTCNGCCCGCCGCCGTGCCACCGCCCTCGCGTGGTACCTGGGAGTCGACTCCTGTTTGAACGTCGTCTCGTGCTCCTCATCGATCACGATCAGGCCCAGGTGCGGGGTCGGAGCAAACNCCGCGCTGCGAGCCCCGACGATGACCTGGACTTCACCCCTGGCGATCCTCTGCCAGTGAAAGTGCCGCTCGGCGTCTCCCAGGTGGCTGTGCAACACCGCCACGCTATCGAAACGACTGCGGAAACGGCGAATTGTCTGTGGCGTCAGGCTGATCTCGGGGACCAGCACGATCGCCTGCCGCCCGTAGGCCACCACTTCGCGAATGGCCTGGATGTACACCTCGGTCTTGCCGCTACCAGTCACACCGTGCAGCAGAATTGTCCGGTGCTGCTGATTTCGCAGGTGCTCGACGATCTTCTCCAACGCGAATCGCTGATCATCGTTGAGCGTGAGATCCAGTTCGCGGGTCACTTCCCCGGCGGGCGCTTCCGATTCACTCGGGTCAATTCGCCGGGACTCGGTCTCCAGGAGCCCCTTCTTCCTCAGGCTCTCGATCGGAGAATTGCCACATCCGGCAGCACGGGTCAATTCCTCGAAACGCATCGACCGGCCCGCTTCACTCAGCGCCGCCACCACCGCCTGCTGCTTCTTCGGCAGGGACTCGATACCCGGTTCCCCCAGGCGTTGCAGGAAGTCCCCGGGCAGTCCGAAAAACCGCACCATCCGTGTTCCAGCCTGCCGTTTGACACCCGCCGGAATCACGCTCTCGAGAACCTGGCCCCAACCACAGAGGTACCGGTGAGCAATCCAGCGTGTCAGTTCGAGCATCGTCGCATCGACCAGTGGATGNACATCGACGATCGAGTCGATCTGTTTCAATTTCCCCAGCGTTGCGGGAGGTCGTTCCAGCCCGACGCAAAATCCTACCGTCGACCGGTTGCCCCGTCCGAANGGCACGCGAACCCGCTGGCCAGGGGCCAGGTGATCCCTCAGTTCATCCGGCACCAGGTAATGAAACGCGGTGTCCAGGGGACGGTTGAACACGACCTGGGCAGCCAGGCGATCGGCCGCGGCTGCGGTCTCCCATCCCATCGACGGATCCTCGCCGGACGAATCGGGAGCCGATTCCGGGGCCAGATCAAAGAGACTCTGCTGTCGTGGGCGACTCAACGCGGAGATCCTTCCTTCCGAGGGTCTGGCACGGGCGGTAGGATTCTAGCAGCTTGTCGACCGACAACCACGTGGGNCTGACTCGATGCGACTGGGCGTATTCGGCGGGGCATTCGACCCTGTCCATAGCGGACACCTGATTCTCGCGTCCGAGTGCCGTGAGCAGTTGAACCTCGACGCCGTCTGGCTGNTTCCCAGCGGCACACCGCCTCACAAGAATCCCGGGGACCTGGCCCATGCGGAAGCCCGCGTCCAGATGCTCGAACTGGCAACAGCCGGGGATCCCGATTTGGTTGTCAGCCGGATCGAGATCGACCGCGATGGTGTTTCCTTCACCGTCGATACGCTCGAGACAATCATCGCCACCACTCCGGGGTGCGAGTTGTTCCTGCTACTGGGAGCCGATTCGGCCACCGACCTGGTGAATTGGCACCGGCCCGAGCGGATCTGTGAGCTGGCGACAATCGTGGCGGTCAACCGTGGCGAGACAATCGGTGAATCGGTGTTGGAGGGATGTCACATCCAGCAGCTCCGGATGCCCGCTATCGATATCGCCTCAAGTGACATCCGGAAACGGATTCGCAAGGGCCACGGNATCCGTNACCTGTTGCCACGGGCCGTCGAAGTGTACCTGCAGGAACACGAGTTGTACCGGTAGCCGGTCGGCCAGGTCACAAGATTGGTGCCGTTGCAACGAACAACTTCTCGTCGATTCCCGCAGCAGGACGCACAGCCGGAATTTGACCCCACTTTTGCTTCCCTCCTATAATCCACGGTGAGATCCGTCATCCGGAGTGCGTCCGATGGTCCGCAACATCCTTTTCGCCAGCCTGTTTTTGGGTCTCTCGCCCACTGTCACGGTGGCGCAGCAGGTCGCAGCCAAACCAATCGGCCGCTTCCTCACCGTCCGGAGCCCGATCGACGACACGGTGATCGGTCGCGTCCGCAACCTGTCCCAGGACCTCGCGATCCGGAGTGAAAAGGAGAACCGGCCGGCGGTGCTGGTACTGGAGCTGACTCCCGGCGTCAGTCCNTTCTACCAGGTGCAAGGACTGGCGACGCTGCTGAGTTCGGCACGGCTGGCGCAGGTCCGTACGGTGGCATGGATCCCCAAGACGGTGACCGGCCCCAACGCGGTCGTGGCACTGGCCTGCAACGAGATCGTGATGGATGCTGATGCCGGCCTGGGCGACATCAGCCGCGGTGAACCACTCGACGACGCATCCAAGCAGTTCGTCCGAACACTGGTTGAAAAACGACGCAACCCCAAGGTCAATTGGCCGTTGGCCCGGGGCATGCTCGATCGCGACGCCGAGGTGATCCAGGCGACCATCACCTCGGACAACAACCAGGTCAAGTTGCGAGTGGTCGGTCCCATGGAATTGAAATCGCTGCAGATGAGCCTGCCGGGAGCCACGATCGAAACCAAGCGAATCAAGGATGCCGGCGACAGCGGGACTTTCTTTGGCGAGCAGGCCCGGGGAATGGATCTGCTGGTCACCCAAACCGCCAAGGCCCGCTCGGACGTCGCGTCGATCTACCGATTGCCCGCGGGCGCGATGCGAGAGGACACCCTGGCGACCGGAACCCCCNAGGTGCTGCTGATCAAGATCGAGGGNATGATCGAGCCGTTGATGCAGAATTTCTTCAGCCAGCAACTGCGACGAGCTCGTGCCGACAAGGTCGATGTCATCATCATAGAGATCGACTCTCCGGGTGGGATGCTGGGGACGGCCGAGACGATGGCCGAGGACATCGCTGCCCTGGAAGAACACGGCATCCGCACCGTGGCCTGGATTCCGCGGGAAGCGATCAGTGGTGCGGCAATCATCGCTCTGGGTTGCGACGAAATCTACATGCATCCGGAAGCCCGCATCGGAGACGCCGCACCAATCGAAGCCAAGGACGGGGCGTTTGAACGGGCGCCCGAAAAAGTGCTCAGTTACACGCGGAACCTTCTGAGAACACTGGCGGAAAAAAAAGGACGACCGGCGGCCATCGCCGAGGCAATGGCCGACAAGGACCTGGAAGTCTTCCAGGTCGTGAATCCCAAGACCGGAGAAACGGAGTTCAAGACCCGGGACGAATTGCACAAGGCCAAGCAGGAGTTTGATGACCGCCAGCGAGTCCCCGAGTCCAGGAAAGACAACCTTCTGACCGTCACCGGCCGACGGGCTCACGAGTTGAGACTCGCCGAGCCGCCGGTTTCCGGACGAGAAGAACTGAAACAACGACTGGGAATTCCGGCCGTGACCGAACTGAAGCGGATCCAGAGAACATGGGTCGACAACCTCGCATCGATTCTCAGCGGAAACGGATCCGCCTTCCTTCTTTTCTTTTTTGGGTCAATCCTGATCTACCTCGAACTGCACACCGGCACCGGACTGTGCGGAATCGGCTCGGCCGTCTGCTTCACCTTGTTCTTCTGGGCCCGCTGGGGCGGAACCGCCGGTTGGCTCGAGTTGGCCCTGTTCCTGCTGGGACTGGCGTTGATAGCGATCGAGATCTTCCTGGTACCCGGATTTGGCGTCTTTGGCGTTTCCGGGGGGCTCTTGCTCTTCGTCTCACTCGTGATGGCCTCCGAGACGATGACCGCCTCGTTCAGCATCGAGGGCCTCCAGAAATTCGGAACTCCAACAGCCACGCTGATGGGATCGCTGCTGACAGTGATCGTGGTCGCGGTCGTGATCAGCCATTACCTTCCGCAAATGCCGCTGCTGCGGCGGATCGTGCTCGAACCTCCCGATTCCAGCAACCTCGCCTTCGACCCGAGGCTTGTCGGACAACCAGACCCGGTGGGATTATTGGTCGCCGACTCGGAACTCATTGGCCAGGTGGGTGGGGCCGTCAGCGTCCTGCGACCTTCGGGAAAGGCCAGGATCGGTGAAAATCTTGTTGACGTGGTCAGCGACGGTCCGTTCATCAATCCCGGCACATCGGTCGAGGTGGTGCGGGTTGAAGGCAACCGGGTCTTCGTCCGCGAGACCGGAGAATCAACCTGATCGACAACGTCCCCGATGGGTCCCGGTGCCGTTGCAACTTCATGCGGTACTGCTAGAGTAGGCTCTCTGGAAGGATCCGGTCCCCCGATCTCAATTATTGAGCCGGAGGAATGGGGCGGAGTCCCATGGACTGGAGACACTCGTTTCGATTGTGGTACGTGCATGTCGATTACCCGGGAACGCAAGACCGAACTGATTCAGGAATTCCGTCGCGATGAGGCGGATACAGGATCGGCTGAATTGCAGATCGCGGTACTGACCGAGCGAATCAAGAACCTGACCGAGCACCTCAGGGTGCACGAGAAGGACCACGGCAGCCGACGTGGGCTGCTGGCGCTAGTCAGTCGTCGCCGGAGACTGCTGGACTACCTCGACCGGACGGACAATCAGAAGTACCGCTCGCTGATCGAACAATTGAGTATTCGAAAATAGTGTCGTTGGTTCGGACGTGTGGACCATCGGCCCGATCAGCTTTCGGGATGCTCCCGAAACCGCGGGTACAAACCTGTACAGTTGGTAGGGAATCAGGACGTGAAGAAGGTTGTTTCGTGTGAGATTGGTGGACAGACGCTGAGCCTGGAAACAGGAGAGCTGGCCAAGCAGGCCAGTGGCGCCGTCCTGGTACGTTATGCAGACACTGTCGTGTTCGTCGCCTCACAGGACGGACCCCCACGACGTGGCATTGACTTTTTCCCGTTGACGGTCGACTACCGTGAACGCTTCGCATCCGCGGGCAAGTTTCCCGGCGGATTTCTGAAGCGGGAAGGTCGGCCCACCACCAGGGAGATCCTCACCGCGCGGCTGACCGACCGCCCGATTCGTCCCATGTTCCCCAAGGGGTACAAGGACGAGATCCAGATCATGGCCAACGTGCTCGCGGTCGATCCTGAACACGACCCCGACGTCCACGCCATCATCGGTGCCAGTGCGGCACTGATGATCTCCCCATCGATCCCCTTCCAGGGTCCGTTGGCAGCCGTTCGCGTCGGCAAGGTCGATGGCCAACTCGTCATCTTCCCCACGCTCGAACAAACCGCCGAGGGAAGTCTCGACCTGATCGTTGCCGGCAACCTCGAGAGCGTGTTGATGATCGAGGGCTTTGCCAACCAGATGCCCGAAGACGAGATGCTCGAGGCAATCCTCTTCGCCCAGAAACACATCGTTTCGATCTGCGAACTGCAGAATCAACTGGTTGCCGAACTCGGTGTTGTGAAGGCGGAGTACGAGGGCGTGGGTGAGAACCCACTGTTGAGCACCCTGCAAAGCGAGGGCTTCGATCGACTGAAGGCCGCGATGCAGAGCAACGTCAAAGCCGAACGGCACGAGCAGACCAACGCACTGAAGGACGAGTTGCTCGAGAAGCACTTCCCCGAGGACGCCGAGGAAACCGCCGATGGGGCAACCCGCGGTGACTTCAAGGAAGCCTTCCACGATCTCGAACAACTTGTTGTCCGTGATCTGATCCTCAACGAGAAGACACGACTGGACGGTCGTGGTATGGGAGACCTGCGGAACATCAGCTGCATGGTCGACCTGTTGCCCCGAGTGCACGGGTCGGCGGTCTTCACCCGCGGCGAAACGCAGTCGGTCTGCACGATCACGCTGGGCACACCCCGCGACACACAACGGGTTGATGGCCCGGTCGAGGAATACGAAAAACGGTTCATGCTCGACTACAACTTCCCGCCCTACTCGGTCGGTGAGTGTCGAATGATCCGCGGCCCCGGACGCCGGGAAATCGGGCACGGGGCACTGGCCGAGCGGAGCGTGGCGTCGATCCTTCCAGACGCCGAGACGTTCCCCTACACGATCCGAGCCATCTCTGACATCACCGAATCAAACGGTTCCAGTTCGATGGCCAGCGTCTGCAGCACCACCCTGGGCCTGATGGCTGCCGGTGTTCCGATCGTACAACCGGTTGCTGGCATTTCGATCGGTGTTGTCGCAGAGCCCGACGGCCAGTTCGAACTGTTGACCGATATCATCGGTGACGAGGATCACTTCGGTGACATGGACTTCAAGATCGCCGGTAGCCAGATCGGTATCACCGGGATTCAGCTGGACCTGAAAATCAAGGGAATCTCCGAAGAGATCATCACGGCCACCCTGGCCCAGGCCAAGGAAGCCCGGTTGAACATTCTCCGGTCGATGCTCGGCACGCTCGAGCAGCCTCGGAAGGATATTTCCGAGCACGCACCACGTCTCGAACGGACCCAGATTGATCCCGAGAAGATCGGCCTGCTGATCGGACCCGGTGGCAAGACGATCCGGGCCATCCAGGAAGAAACCTCGACGCAGATCGACATCCAGGAAGATGGCACAGTCACGGTCGCCTCCAGCGATGGCGCCGCTGCCGAATCCGCCCTGGCACGGATCGAGGCCCTGACCGAGGACGTCAAGGTCGGTCGGGTCTACAGCGGAACCGTGTCGTCGGTCAAGGACTTTGGTGTCTTTGTCGAAATCGCACCCGGCAAGGATGGACTCTGTCACATCAGTGAACTCGCCGATGGCTTCGTCAAGTCCGTCGCCGACGTCTGCAGCGTGGGAGACTCGATGGAGGTCAAGGTGATTGCCGTCGATGACCAGAACCGCGTCAAGCTCTCGCGACGAGCCGTGCTGGCCGAATCCGGGGGCGGCGACGATGCGGCCGCAGATGCCGCCGATGATGGCAGTGGGGGCAGCGACGGAGGCGACGACGGCCAGGAGTAACCGCGATCGACTCGCAGGAACGCCAAGACCTGTTGTCTCGGTACGCCGAGCGGTACGCCGAGATCGCCAGCCTGGCTGGCGGCTTGGCTCACGAAATCCGCAATCCTCTTTCGACCATCTCCATGAATCTCGACCTGTTGGTCGAGGACCTGGTCGACTCCGAGGAGGCGCGTGACCGCAGAATGCTCGACAAGTTGCACACCGTCCAATCGGAGTGCCACCATCTCGAGGAAATTCTCGACGCGTTCCTGCAATTCGCCCGAGTGGGCTCGCTCGACCTGGTCTCCGTCAACCTCAATACTCTCGTCACCTCCTTCCTCGACTTCTACCGACCCCAGGCCGACGAGGCCGGGATCGACATCAGTCCACACCTCGAACCGGGACTTCCCAACATCGGAGGTGACGACGCGGTTCTCAGGCAAATGCTGATGAACCTTTGTCGCAACGCAGCCGAAGCCATGCCCGAGGGAGGACGACTGGAAATCCAGACAGCCGTCGACAACGACCACGTGGCCCTGGTCGTGATCGACAACGGACACGGCATCGATACGGCAGCCCGCGAAAGGATGTTTGAGACGTTTTTCTCGACCCGACCCTCCGGCAGTGGCCTCGGGCTGCCCACCGTCCGTAAAATTGCTCAGGCACACCACGGCACCATCACCTGCGAAAGTGAACCGGGACAGGGAACGAAGTTCACCATCCGGTTACCGATCGACACGCCAGCAGAATCATGAACGATTCAAACCGAATCCCTCCCGTCGACGACAACCTGGAACCCACCGGTCCACCGATCCGTGTGCTGGTCGTCGACGACGACGAACCTCACGCCCAGGCGGTCGCCGAGAGCCTGGAACGGGTCGGTTACGAGTGCATCACGGAAGTCTCGGGTGAGGATGGTGCGGCCCGGATCGAGAGCGACAACTTTGACGTCGTCGTCACCGACTTGATGATGGGTGACCTGGATGGACTCGCGCTGCTCCAGAAAACCAAGGAGGAACTGCCCAACGCCGAGGTGATCCTGCTCACCGGGCACGCCTCGGTCCAATCCGCCCTCGCCGCCGGACAGGCCGGGGCATCGATGTACCTCACCAAGCCACTGGACATCAACGAATTGCGAGCCGCTGTCAAAAAGGCGTCGACACGACTCCAACTCCTGCGGCGCAACGCCGAACTCGCGCGTCGCCTGGATGAACGGTTTGGATTCGAGGGAGTCATCGGCAACAGCCCGGCAATGAACCGGGTGCTTGATCAACTCAAGCACGTCGCACCGACCAGCAGCACTGTGCTGATCGAAGGCGAGAGTGGCACCGGCAAGGAACTGGTCGCCCGGGCACTGCACCAGAACAGCGACAGAAAGTCCAAGCCATTCGTGCCACTGAATATCTCGGCGTTGCCCGAGAGCATTCTCGAGAGCGAACTGTTCGGACACGAGGCGGGTGCGTTCACCGGGGCGGTCGGACGACGGATCGGGAAATTTGAATTCGCCAACGGCGGCACCCTGTTTCTCGACGAGGTCGGCGAAATGCCCACCGAGACGCAGATCAAGCTGCTGCGAGTCCTGGAGGACCGCAAGGTCGCCCGGATCGGCGCCAACGAGGAAATCGAAGTCAACGTGAGAATGGTCGCCGCCACAAATGCCGACCTGGAAAACGCCGTCCGCGAGGGCCGTTTCCGAGAAGACCTCTACTACCGGATCGCCGTGGTCACCATCGACCTGCCACCACTCCGAGAGCGCCGCGCCGACGTTCCATTGCTGATCGACCACTTCCGCAAGGAACTCTCCGAAACACACGGGCGGGATGTGCCAGACGTTTCGCGTTCCGCTCGACAGGCTCTCATTGCCCATGACTGGCCGGGCAACATCCGACAACTTCGCAACACCGTTGAACGCATGCTCGTGCTCGATTCCGACGGTTTGCTCGACGTCGATGATCTGCCCGATGACATCGTTCCCACGGCCGATGGAGACGGAGAACCGGGCCGGAGTTTCAGCGGAGCCGATGGCCTGGTCGGACGTCCCCTGGCCGACGTGGAACGCTATTACATCGAACAGGCGCTCGAATTGGTCGATGGAAAGCGAGAGGACGCGGCGGCCCTGCTTGGTATTGGCGAACGAACGCTTTACCGTAAAATCAAGGAGTATGGGTTGAATCAGTGATTCTCTGCGGAACCTGGCTCCCCGAATCGGTGTTTACTCCTGGCACACTTGTCCACGGGCCTTGGAAGTACCAATCCATGTCCACATTTCGCCTGTTGACGGCCATCACCTCGCTCATCGTCCTGGCGGGACCAGCCCTTGCGGCCGATCTGCCACCCGCCTCCACGGTGTCAGCCGAAATCGATCGGTTGATCGATGCCGAGATCATCGCCTCTGGCGGTAAACCGGCACCTCGAACCTCCGACAACGATTTTCTGCGACGCGTTACCCTCGACCTGGCCGACCGTCTGCCCTCTCCGGCCGACACCACGTTGTTCGAGTTGAATCCCGATTCTCGCAAGCGATCACTCTTGATCACCGAACTCCTCGGCTCCCCAGACTTCTCCGCCGCACAATCCCGCTACTGGCGGGACGTCATTTTTTCACGAGCCACCGACACCCGCAGCCGGCTGATGGTCTCGTCGTTTCAGAGCTGGATGACCGAACAGTTCGAACAACGTCGAGGCTGGGACGAGATTGTCGAGAGCCTGCTGACGGCCAAGGGAGATGTTCGCGAGAACGGGGCCACGGCCTTGCTGTTCGCCCAGGGTGGCGAGGCTGCCGAACTCGCAGCCGAGACGTCACGGATCTTCCTGGGGATCCAGATCCAGTGTGCCAATTGCCACGACCACCCGACGGATCAATGGAAGCGAATCCAGTTTCACCAGTTGGCCGCATTCTTCCCGCGCGTCCGGGTCCGCCCGGTCCGGGACTCAACACCCAGAACATTCGAGGTGGTGTCCCTCGACAGAAGTCCCCGATCCAACCGACGCCCCTCCTCGTCATCCCGATTCATCGGCGCGATTTTCCAGAAATACGATCGGAACCGTGACGGGAAACTGGTCGCCGCCGAGGTGACCAACTCGCGACTGGCCCAGAATTTCAAACGGATGCTCGAACGCGGCGACACCAACAAGGATGGAGGTCTCAGCCTGGCCGAGTTCAAGAAGCTTCCACCACCGGGGAATGGCAACCGCCGGACCGATACCGAACATTTCATGCCCAACCTCGATGAACCCAACAACCGGGGCAACGCCATTCGGCCGGTGTTTTTCGCCACCGGTGGACGCGCCTCGGAGGGACTCGAGGACGCCAAGCGACGCCAGTTGCTGGCCAATCACGTCACGTCCAAGAGCAACCCCTGGTTCGCTCGCGCCTATGTCAATCGCACCTGGTCGGTGCTCCTGGGCCAGGGTTTCTCCATGCCGATTGACGACATGGGGCCGGAACGCGAGGTCACTCACCCGGAAGTATTTGACAGGCTCTCCAGGGACTTCTCCGAGAGCAACTACAACACGCGACGACTCTTTGAAGTGATCATCGGCACCGACGCCTACCAACGCCAGATCCGCCATCGTGATGCCACTGAATCCACCCCGCCATTTGCCGCGGCCGAACCCAGCCGCCTCCGTGCCGACCAGATCTACAACTCGCTGGTCGGAATTCTCGGTGGAACGACACTCAGCGGTGGACGCAGAACTCTGCGAGGCGGCCAGTCTCAGAGCATGATGTCCCGCCGCCGTTCGTCCGGGCGGACCCTGTTCCTGACACTGTTCGGCTTTGATCCCTCGACTCCCCAGGAAGACATCACCGGCAATGTGCCCCAGGCCCTGTTCCTGATGAATTCGCCGATGATCCACGCCATGGTCCGCTCCCGCGGAAACACCCGCCTGGCACGCATCCTCCAGAAGCACTCCGGGAACGACGCGGCTGTCGCCGAGGTCTACCTGTTGGTGCTCTCGCGAGAACCCTCGGCCTCCGAACTCGCCATCTGCCGCGACTATCTCGCCAAGGTGGGGGACCGCGGAGAAGCGTTCGAGGACCTGATGTGGAGCTTGATCAACTCGAGCGAGTTCCTCTCGCGAAGATAGCCACGCGCAAACGACGCCCCTCGATACGAATTCCTGCGGGCCGCAGGAGCCAGATTTTCATGACCGATTTCCCGACCGTGACCCCCAACATGTTCACAAGACGCCGCGTTCTTGAAGCTGTCCCCGCCACGGCCCTGGCCACCGGCACCATCGGACTCTCCGACGTCGTGCGAGTCGATGCCGACGAAGTCAAGAAACAGGGTCGATCGATGATCCTGCTCTGGATGGCCGGGGGCCCCAGCCAGTTTGAGACTTTCGATCCCAAGCCGGGAACGTCAGGCGGTGGCCCCACGAAGGCCATCTCCACGGCCATTCCCGGCGTGCAATTGGCCGAACACTGGGGACGGACAGCCAAGGTGTTGGACCGGTTTTCCCTGGTCCGATCGATGACGAACAAGGAAGGCAATCACCAGCGAGCCAGCTACCAACTGCACACCGGTTACATCCCCTCCGGCAGCGTCAAACACCCCAGCCTCAGCGCCAGTATCGCCGAACAGTTGTCCGACCCGACATTCGAACTGCCCCCCGTCGTCTCGGTCGGCCGAACCACCGGTTCCGGATTCCTGGGGGTCGATTACGAACCGTTCACCGTCAGCAACCCGGGTGAACTGCCGCAAAACGTCGCGGTTCCCGTTCCCACTGGGCGATACAACCGTCGCCTGGGACTGCTGGGACAATTGGAGCAGGAATTCGCCAACCGTGGTGGCAAATCGGTTGTTGCCAACCACAAGCGACTCTACAAGAAGTCCTCCCGCATGGTGCTCAGCCGGAATGTCTCGGCCTTCAACATCGACGACGAGCCCGATTCATTGAAGCAAAAATACGGCTCGACGAGTTTCGGCCGAGGCTGCCTGCTGGCCCGGCGACTGGTCGAATCGGGTGTGACGTTTGTCGAGGTGGTCTCGCGCGGCTGGGACACTCACCAGGACATCTTCGAGCGCATCACCGCACTGGCCGAACAGGTCGATCCCGCGGGGTCGACGCTGGTGGAAGATCTCGACGACCGGGGATTACTCGACAAGACACTGGTGGTCTGGATGGGCGAATTCGGACGAACACCACGGGTCAACGCGCGAACCGGTCGCGACCACTATCCCCGGGTCTTTTCGGCAGCGATGGCCGGAGGCGGTGTCCGCGGCGGCCAGGTGATCGGAGGCAGTACCGCCGACGGTTCCGCCGTGGCCGACCGGCCCGTCAGTGTCCCCGACCTGTTCTGCTCGGTGTGCCACTCGCTGCAGGTCGATCCCCGCAAGGAACACCTCAGCCCGCTCGGACGACCCATGAAGGTGGTCGATGGTGGCGAGGTCGTCACGGAATTGTTTGGCTAGGCGACACGGTGCGGGTCGCGCCTAGGAGTCATCCTGATCCCCGGTCGACCGTGGCCGGAAAAACTTCATGGTCTGGGTAACCACGGTCTTGCGGGTGGCGATTCGTGCCGCCAGCGAACTCAGGTAGTTCCACCAGCCGGTCACCAGGTAACTCCGCCGCCGTTCCAGCCCCCGCAGGGCTTCCTTGACGACCTGGCGGGCCGTCTGCGATTTTTTCTTCTTCAACCAACCCGGCGCGCCGGCGACGTCGAAGAACTCGGTCCGGGTCGTCCCGGGGCACAATGCCATGACAGTCACACCGTGATCCCGTGCCTCGGCCCACAACGCCTCGCTGAAATGCAACACGAAGGCCTTGGACGCGGAGTAGACCGGCATGTAGGCGACCGGTTGCATGGCCACGACACTGGCGACATTGATAATCGCGCCGTGTCCCAGTTCAAGCAATCCGGGCAGTACCCGGTACGTCAACTCGGTCAGGGCCGAGATATTCAATTGCACCATCGACAGCATCAATTCGACGTCCGTCTCGGTGACTTCACCGACAAAACCAAATCCGGCATTGTTGACCAGTAGCTCCAGCGTGATGTCCTGTGCTGCAACCCGATCGAGAATCCTGGTCACGGCACCGGGCGAGGAAAGATCCTCGACGACAACCAGTGTCTGCACCATGTGTTGCTGCTGCAGTTCCTGAGCCAGTTCCTCGAGCAGGTCACCTCGCCGCGCGGTCAACACCAGATGCATGCCGTTGCCGGCCAACACGCGCGCAAACTCGGCGCCGATCCCACTCGAAGCCCCAGTCACCAGGGCCCATCTTTCAGTGTAAGCCTCAAGCACCCCGGCCGTCCTCAGCCAGACCGATCCGACAGCACTGCCCAACCCAATTACGAGCGAATCGTAACAGAAAAACACCGAAAACAAATGACCGGCCGCAACCTATCACGCCATTTGCACTGCCACCAGCGACGCCAACGCCACCGCTGCAGTTTCAATCCGCAACACGTGCCGGCCCAATCCGATCATCGTAGCTCCCATTTCCACAGCAGCCGCCAGTTCCTGGTCGGTCCATCCTCCCTCCGGGCCAACACACAACACCAGCGAACCTGTCGATTGACCCAGGTTTTTCTCGAGTTCCCCAATCGCCGCCAGGCCGCCCCGCTGTGCCATCACCATCGACTGGTCTCCAACGGCCAGCAAATCCGTCCAGGCGGTCAACGGGTCAATCTGCATCAGGCGATTCCGGCCACATTGCTTGCAGGCAGAAATCACCGCCTGGCGCATCTTCTTCTGTTTTCCATCTCGAGGATGCACGACGCTTCTTTGTGTCCTGAGAGGCACCAGGCGGTCGACCCCGAGTTCTGTCGCCTTTTCGACCAGCGATCGCACCCGATCCCCCTTGGGGACCGCTGTCGCCAACACCACCTCCGGCCCATCACCGGGTGGCTCATGCTCCAACTCGTGGACAACCAATTCCACCTCGCGACGGCTCTCACCAACGATCTCGGCCCGGGCCCACACGCCCTGGCCGTCAAAAAGCTCAACGGGATCCCCCGGGCCAAGTCGCAGAACGCTCGAGAGATGCCGGGCTTCGGCTCCAGCGAGCACCACCCGGGGGTTCACCTGTTCCGGGCCGGGTTGTGGCAAGTGTTCACAGAAGGACCGATGTGTCATCGCAACAGTTCCTCGCAAAGCGTTCGCGGGATCCCGATGTCCACCACGTGGACCTCACCAATCCACTCACTCGCCTCCGCGACCATCATTCCCAGTTTACTGGCCACCATCGTGGCCGTGTGGCTCGCACGAACACACCGCCCCAATGGCTGGCCGGTATCGCAATCGAGACCACTGGGAAGATCAACCGCAAGAACACGACTGCCAGTCCTGTTGATCGCCTCGATCGCCTCGTCATACGGCGATCGCACCTCGCCGCGGATCCCTGTCCCCAGCAACGCGTCCACCACCCAGTCGGCATCCGCCAGGACAGTATCCCATTCCGCAGCCGGAACCACCTCCAGCCGACCGCCACCGGACACCCAGGTCTGGTGGTTGGCCGCCGCATCACCATCCAGGATCGACGTGTCGACCACCGAAGCGATGCGGACGGAGTAACCGGCATTGTCCAGGTGGCGGGCGATCACAAAACCATCCCCTCCGTTGTTTCCCTTTCCGGTGCAGACGACCACAGGGCCGTCGATCCCCAGCCGCACCAGCAGTTCGGCACAGCCCCGACCTGCATTCTCCATCAGCACCAGCCCGGTCATGCCATATTCACGAATCGCTCGCTGGTCAATTTCACGAGCCTGGTAGCGGGACAGCACGGGTCGTGGTTCACACATGTGTCGAATCACCAAACCAGGTGGCAATACCAGGCGTCACCCGTCACGACAGGGCATACGTCAGAAACCCCCGCACCGCGGCAAGGAATTCTTCCGGTTCGTCACCGGCAATATTGTGGGCACTCTTGGAAAACACTTTCAGGTGGGCACGAGGCACACGCTCAGCGATGTCCCGCGAATGATTCGGAGGACAGATCCAGTCTTGCTCGCCGGCCAAAACAAGTGTGGGGCAGGCGATCGAACCGAGTTGCTCGGTGTAGTCGAATTCCCGCAGAAAATCGGAAAAGCCCAGGTTGAGCTGTTCGAAGTTCCGGGTACCACGGCTCCACGACTCGGCCGATTTCTGGGCATCATACGTGACCGAGTACATCGGCCCCATCGCCTGGTAGTACTCACGAACCTGCTCGAGTGATTCAAACGATCCGTTCCACAGCATCTCGCAGACCGCCTGCTGCTCGGGGGTTCCTCGCTCGGCAACGATTCGCTTGGCGTCCTCGAGAAACCGGTAGCTGGGTGCGGTGGCACAGAGCACCAGGTTTGACACGCGATCGGGATACCGGATCGCATACCCCTGGGCAACCATGCCGCCGTAAGACGACCCCAGCAAGCAGATGGAATCCAGGCCCAGGTAGTCCCGAAGCGCATCGACATCGTCGATGTTCTCGTCCAGCGTGTGCGTGGACGGATCGGATGGGGCACTGCGGCCCGACCCGCGGTGATCGACATAGACCAACTGGGCCACATCGACCAGTCGGGCCACCGTCGACTTGAACCCGACGTGATCACCACCCGGCCCGCCGTGCAGCAGGAACAGCGTCGGCCGCTGGACCATCCTCTCGCCGTCGGGCACCAGTCCTGCCCCATCGACGTCAAAGTAGATCTCGGTGCCGCGAATACGCGCCTTCATCTGGTGTGTCTCCCTGTCTCCGGCCTGCCCGAGGAACCGAGCCTAGTCGGCCTGGCCGAATCGATGAGTTGGAACGGGTCGCCCGGGACGAAAACTCTGGGTCTGACGAAACTCGACCGACGCCCTCCGTGTTCCAGCCGCCTCGATCACTTCTTCCCGAACAACCTCCTCCAGCCACTCCGGATCACAGGCAACCCGGGCGTTGATGATCACGTCCACCGTCTTGACCTGGCAATTTGATGGCAGCGACAAGTCGGGGTGATCCTCGCTGGAGACCAGATTCGCCACACCGAAAAAGCCTTCCCACAAGCCGATGACCTTCAGGTGCGCCGTCTCGGCCTCCTGCTCATCCAACCGTTTGGCCGTTCGATTGACCAGTTCCAGCAGAAACTCATCGAGGTCAAACGACTCCTCGGCGGACAATTGCAGGCTGTTGTTGAGCCAACCCAGTTCGGCTTCGCCCTCGGCATAGGTGTTGTAATCAATGTCGAGCACTCGACGGCCAAAATCGCCGGCCTGGTCAAGCAACTCGACCAGTTCATCAAAACCAGCACCGCTCTTGGCCGAGATCTTCTGGATCATCACCCCGGGACAATGGCCGGAAACCAGTTCGACCAGTTCATCAACCTCTTCTGTCCCGAGTTCATCAATCCGGTTGATCAGAATCACATCGGCCTCCTCGAGCTGTTTCTCGAGAATGTAGGCGGCCTTTGGCGAGAAGCCCCTCGAGTCGCCACGGAGCACGCGGCGACCGTGGCTCGGCTTGAGAATGACGGAATAGGGGGCGATCTGAAAACTGGTGTCGAAGAGCTGTTTGATGGGCTGGATCACGGTGGCGACCAGGTCGGTACAACTGCCAACCGGCTCGGCCAGGATCACATCCGGTCGCTCATCCTCGCCCAACTGCTCCATCGTGCCCATCAACTCGTCGAAGTTGCAACAGAAACAGGCGCCGGCCACCTCTCCCACGTTGAGTCCCTGTGACCGGAACGTGTTGGTATCGACCAGGTCAGACGCCTGGTCGTTGGTCACCACGCCGACATTTTTTCCCTGCTCGGTGTAGTGCCGCGCAAGCCGTCCCAGCGTTGTCGTCTTACCGGCTCCAAGAAAGCCGCCGACCATGATGAAACGAATGGCGTGCATCGAGCTGTCCTACCGGTCGCCGCTTGTCTTCGGATGTGCAAACTGCGACAAACAAGACACGCGGTCCCAACCGGGCCATCGTAGAGGGTTTCTGCGGCGGCCAGCAACCTAGCCCCTCTCTGGCACCCCACATGCCTGCTGAAGACCTTCCCGCCATTCTGGGTGGCCAACCAACCAGGCCAGAGGGTCCTCCCGGCTGGCCACCGGATGACCGGGCCGTCGTTGAAGTCCTGCACCAGGCAGCCACCGACGGCAGCTGGGGCCACTACCACGGACCTCACTCCACCGCACTGGCTGAACAACTCGCGGCCATTCATGGATTCGAGCACGTCCTGTTGTGTGCCAGTGGCACGGTCGCCGTCGAACTGGCACTGCGTGGACTGAAAATTGGAACCGGGGACGAGGTGATCCTGGCGGCCTATGACTTCCGCGGAAACATGCAGGATGTGTTGTGTGTCGGCGCCACTCCCGTGCTGGTGGATGTCCGTCCCGACAACTGGAACATGGATGTCGACCGGGTCCAGGAGGCCTTGACCGATTCCACCCGGGCACTGCTCGTTTCCCATCTCCACGGTGGCCAGGTCGACATGCCGGCACTCCGCAAACTGGCCGACCAGAATGGGGTGGCGATCATCGAGGACGCCTGCCAGGTCCCGGGCTCCCTGGTCGCCGGACGAGTTGCCGGAGGCTGGGGCGAGGCAGCGGTGCTGTCCTTTGGGGGAAGCAAGCTGCTCTCGGCCGGGCGAGGCGGGGCACTGCTGACCAGCGACGAGAGCATCGCCCAGCGGGTGCGAACCTACACGCAACGGGGAAACGAGGCTTACCCACTCTCGGAACTCCAGGCCGCGCTGTTGCGGCCACAGCTCGATTCTCTGCCCAAACGGAATCAGCGACGGGCCGCCGCCGCCAAACAGGTCGTTGAATCGCTGGCCGATTATCCCGCCCTGGTCCCGTTCGCACTGCCCGGGGAACCCGGCTCCCAACCCGGTCTCTACAAACTTGGGCTGCAATTCCATCCCGACCACTGTGGTGGACTCACGCGAAACGCGTTTGCCCAGGCAATCCGGGCCGAGGGAATTGCCATTGATCCGGGCTTCCGATCACTCCACAAGTCTCACAGCCGACGACGGTTCACAACCGCCGGCGACCTGGTTGAAGCCGACCGGGCCGATTCGAACGTCCTGGTGATGCACCACCCCGTGCTGCTCGAACCCGACGAAACGCTCGGGCAAATCCGTACAGCCATCGACCGTGTCACCGCTCACGCCGAGGCAATCGGCCGCGAACTGGGATTTGTTTGCTGAACAANCCGGTTCACGACAATGGCAGAACGCAACCAGGAANTCCGCAACTCAATCCCCGTGCAGCTTCCTGAGCCTGCCGGAAGTCCGCAGCATCCATTGCATCCGCTCGAACTCGTTGAGCCATTCCGCGGTGGCCTGTTCCAGTAACGTTGGCTCGCTGTCCCCGGCCGGAGCAACCAGCGACGCATCGATATCGGCAGCCATGGCACGGTACTTTGCCAACGTGCGGTCACCAAACACACCGCACACGAAATCATCTTCGCTGAGAAACACNACCACCGGCACACGCTGGCCGCCGTTGACCGAAAGCCGCTCGGTCACCCCGGGATTCGCGTCCCGATCGAGATACCTCACGTTGATCACCGGGTTCTCCTGGGCGAACTTGTCGAAAATCGGACACTGGTTGACACAATCGCNGCACCAGGCCCCAGCCAGTACCAGCACCTTCATGTCTCGGACAAACGACCCCACGACGGCCTGTTGCCGATCGGTCAGCACCACGCGGTCCCGGACCACCCGCCACCGCTCCCGGTCCTCCTCGGATCCGTGGTTCTCGAGAAAGTCACCATAGGCCAATGCCCCCGCAAATTCCGTGGCAAGATCGGTCATCTGTGTCAGCCTCGCTGGATCGTGAATTGTTCGGCGAGGGGTCACGATACGCNCGGNTTGGCCCCACGGCAACCACGACTCCGAGTGCTCGATTCCCTAGGATGAGATCTCTCGTCAACCACACACAAGGACCTCGCCACCGTGGACCCTCTCGAAATTCTCAAGACACTCGTCTCGATCCCCAGCGTCAACCCCATGGGCCGTGATCTCTCGGGGCCCGAGTACTACGAGGCACGCGTCTCGGACTGGCTGTGCGATTTTTTCTCCGAACGCGAGATTGCCCACGAGCGAATCGAGGTGGTTCCCGGTCGCGACAACGTGATTGCCCGCGTCGACGCCGGANCCGACCGACCCACCATCGTTCTCGACGCCCACCAGGACACCGTGCCGGTTGATGGAATGACCATCGATCCGTTCGATCCGGTGATCCGGGACGGGAAGATCTACGGCCGTGGTGCCTGTGATGTCAAGGGGGGCATGGCGGCGATGCTGCACACCGTGGCCCGTTTGGCCAGCGAGCGTCCACCGGAGGCAGCCAACGTCATCATCAGTTGCACGTGCGACGAGGAATCCAACGTCCAGGGCATCACCGACCTCGTGCGATTGTGGACCGACGACAATCGGCACTCGGAACTGATCCCGACTCGACCCGACCTGGCCCTGGTCGCCGAACCCACGCTACTGGACATCGTGGTCGCTCACCGTGGTGCCACCCGCTGGAAAATTCGTACCACCGGCCGTGCCTGTCACAGTTCTCAGCCCGAACAGGGCATCAACGCGATCTACCGAATGGCCCGTGTCGTGTCGGCGNTGGAAGATTACGCTGGCAGTCTCGCCGACCGGGTCACGCCACATCCACTTTGTGGTGACGCCACGCTGTCGGTCGGACTGATCCAGGGTGGAGTCAGCGTCAACACGGTGCCCGACGAGTGCCTGGTCGAGATCGATCGCCGGGTGATTCCCGGTGAAGACGGCCTGGGAGTCATGCACGACGTTCGAGACCATCTCGAACACACCGTCGATGTTCCATTCGAATTTCTTCCCCCGTGGTTGGTCGGCGTGCCGTTGCCGGACGACGGCAACCAGGAGTGGGCGGAACGCTTGCAGGATCACGTTGCCGCGATCACCGGCCCCCGCCAGCTGGTCGGGGTCCCCTACGGGACGCATGCCTCCCGATTCGCCGCAGCCGGTGTACCAGGCATCGTCTGTGGTCCCGGGTCCATCGACCAAGCACACACCAAGGACGAATGGCTGGACATCAGCGAACTGGAGCAGGCCGCGGAGATCTACTACCGATTCTGCGCACACGCGGTTTGATGTGGCCGACAACGTGTGCCAGACTGGCCGTATTGCTGAATGATGAGACTACATTGAGGACAAGCCCGTGCGAGTGGTGACGTTTGGCGAAGTGATGATCCGTCTGGCCCCCGAGGATTTCCTGAGGCTCCGCCAGGTGCTGCCCGGGCGATTCGAGGCGACCTTCGGTGGTGGTGAACTCAACGTCGCCGTCTCAATCGCACACCAGGGCGGCCAATCAGCATTTCTCAGCAGCCTGCCAAACAATCCCCTGACCGACTGCCTGGAACAGGAGATGCGGAAATTTGGCGTCGACACCGGGTTGCTTCGACGAGTCGACCATGGCCGGTTTGGCATCTACTTTGTCGAGACCGGAGCCAACCAGCGCGGCGGCACCGTGACCTATGATCGCGATGGCACGTCCATCGCCCTGGAAGACGCCGGTGCGTACGATTTCGATTCGGCTTTCGCGGGGGCCGGCTGGTTGCACATCACCGGGATCACACCGGCCATCAGCCAGGCCGCCGCCGGGGCCGCCCTGGCAGCCGTTCAAACCGCCTCACGGATCGGCCTGACCGTTTCGTGTGACCTCAACTTCCGTAAGAAACTCTGGAACTGGCAACCCGGCACCGACACCGTCGACCTGGCACGGGACACCATGCGTGGCCTGATGCCGTACATCGACGTGGTGATCGCTAACGAGGAGGACTGCGATCTGTGCCTGGGAATCCAGGCCGAGGAAACCGATGTCGAGGCGGGGCATCTCAACGTCGACGCCTACCAGTCGGTTGCTCGAAAGATCGTCACCGAATTCTCCAATGTCTCGACGGTTGCCATCACGCTGCGAGANAGTTTTTCGGCGAGCCACAACAACTGGGGTGCCATGCTGCTGGACACCGCTTCCGACACCGCTCACTTCGCTCCACTGAATNCCAATGGNGACTACCAGGCCTACGAGATGCACAACATCGTCGACCGGGTCGGTGCCGGGGATTCCTTTGCCGGCGGACTCATCTTCGCCATGACGACTCCCGAATTGTCCGAGCCNGAAACCGCCTTGCGGTACGCGACGGCCGCCAGCTGCCTCAAGCACAGTATCAAGGGCGATTTCAGCTACGCCCAACGGCCCGAGATCGAATCGCTGATGGGAGGTTCCACCTCCGGCCGAGTCTCTCGCTGAGTCCCGCTGCCAGGTTTCACATCCTCCCCTCAACCTCGACTCAATCCATGGCTCGACGCCGGCGACGAATCGAAAAATGGTTGGCCGGTTCACAGACTCCGGTCTTCGTGCTCGACACCAACCGTTTCGTCAGTTGGTTCAACTCGGGCTGCGAGGAATTGACCGGCTGGCCCGCCGAAGAGGTCACCGGCTGGCGATGTGACTACAGCAGTGAATTCGAACCGGGCACTGTCGACGCCCTGCTCGCCAGCCTCTGCCCTCCCCCCGAACTCGATCNCCACCCGGGCCACCCGATCCCCATCCAGGTGGCCTGCCGTGACGGCCAATCCCTGCCACAGACCCTGCACGTGTTTCCTCTCAACGATGCACTCGGGCAACCCGATGGGTTCCTGGGCATCCTGGGTCCCGTCCNGACGGGCGAACCAAAAACCACCACCCAAACACCCACNCACCANCTTCACGCCGAACTGGCCGCCATGCGTCATTCGCTGCGTGAACGATTCGGCCACGATNCGCTACTGGGACAAGGACCGGCCATGAACCGGATCCGGGCACAGGCACGCCTGGCCGGAGACTCGTTGTCCAGCGTTTGCCTGATCGGTGAACCCGGTAGTGGGCGGGAACACACCGCACGCGCCATTCACTACTCGGGCTCCGGAGGCGATCAATCGTTTGTTCCCCTCGACTGTCACGGCCTGTCACCGAGTGAACAGGCCGACACAATCGACAGGATCTTCCAGTCCCCAGAGTCAGGATCCGGCAGCGTGTTTCAGCCCGGTTCTTTGTTTCTCGCGGACGTCGATCACCTGCCACGTGACATCCAGCAACGGCTGTTGGACCGGTTCACTGCACGCGAAACCNCCCCGGGACCGNCGTTGCGATTGATGGTGTCCTCGACCCGGCCACTGGAAGAGGCNGTCGCCGANGANGNCCTGTTGCCAGANCTCCACTTCCGGGCCTCGACCGTTTCAATCACGGTGCCACCACTGAGGGATCGNCCAGAGGACTTCCAGCCGCTCGTCCAGCACTTCCTCGAGCGACACAATCACACCGCCGTTGGACAGGTCGGTGGTCTCTCGCCGGACTCGTGGACCGTCCTGGGCCAGTACGACTGGCCAGGCAACCTGGATGAACTGAACCTGGTGATCCTCGAAGCTGCCCGTGCGGCTGCCGAGCGTGACGCATCGCTGATCGACCCGGACGACTTGCCATTTGCGTTCCGAACCGGCATCGACGCTCAACGAGCCGGGGGACCACTCGAGCAACCCATCGAGCCACTCGAAGAGGTCATGGAGCGTGTCGAACGAGAACAACTGGGACGGGCCATGCAACGGGCCCGGGGAAACAAGGCCGAGGCCGCCCGCCTGCTGGGCCTCACTCGGCCTCGCCTGTACCGTCGGCTGACACAGCTTGACATGCTCGAGGACGATTTCGAACCGGTTGACGGCTAGCGGCGAACAATCGGTGCCCTGACCCGGTCGATCCGAACGTCAACAACAGCCGGCTGTCCCGATTCGATCGCACGTCGCAAAGCCCCGGACAAATCCTCGACCCGCTCCACCCGTTCGCCCCAGCCTCCCAGCGATCGACACAACTCGTCATAACGCGTGTCGGCCAACTCGCAGCCGATCAACCGATCGGCACCATAGTCGGCCAGCTGGATCTGGTATTCGGCATTCCAGCACGCATCGTTTCCAACCACGATCACCACGGGCAAGTCGTATCGGATGGCTGTCTCGAGCTCCATGGCATGAAAACCGAACGTGCCATCTCCAACCGTTGCCAACACTGTCGCATCAGGACAAGCCACCCGGGCCGCCAGTGCCGAGGGCACGCCACCGCCAATCGAACCGCTGGGTCCGTTGATCACCCGGTGAGTCGACTGGACGATCGCCTGGGTCCACTGTCCGAACTCTCCGCCATCAGACACGAACACGGATTCGTCCGACTCGGCCAGCACCTCGTTCACCGCCCGGGCCACCTGCACGGGATGCAGACGACCATCCCCATCCGCCGCGATCGTCGTCCATTCAGGCGGTCGGTGTGCAACGGCCTGCCGGATCTCATCCCGCCATTCGACCAGGTCCTCTCGCCGTTCATCACACACCTGGTCCAGTCGTTCCAGGGCGGGCACGGGATCNGCCAGATCGGCCATCACCAGCCTCCCGGTGGTTTCCAGCCGACTACCGAACTGTTCGAGCACGGACGCGTCCGGATCAACCAGCACAACCCGGCACTCGTCGGCAACAAAGGGTGACTCGAGAAACTTCAGCCCGACATCCGGCTTGCGGCCGACGAGTACCAGCAGGTCGGCCCGNGCCAGCACCTCGGCAAATGCCCCCAGGCTGGGATCATTGATTCCTCGAGGGCTCCCCATCGCCAGCGCCGGCACACCGGTGCTCTCTTCGAATTGCTGCAGGATCCCGCGGCCTGGACCGCTCACCAGTGCCGGACCGGCAAGGACCAGCGGTCGAGTGGCCCGGTCCATCAGCCCCAGGATCGTTCTGGCGGCGTCACGGTCGAGCAGGCTGACGATCGGCTGCGAATCCTCGGCCACCGGCGGTCCGGCCACCTGGTGACTGCCGGTCCCCGAGAGAACATCGCCGGGAAGAGTCACGTGCACCGGTCCCGGCCGGCCACTGCGAGCCAGTCGGATCGCCCGGGAAAGATCGTGTCCCAGGTCGGCCGAATCCGTCGCCCGCCATGCCGCCTTGGCCACTCCACCGGCCATTTCCGCCTGCGGCATCTCCTGGAACCCTCCCTGCCCATCGCGGGAAACCGGTGAACAGCCACTGAGCACCACCACGGGCGACTCGGCCATCGCGGCAACGTAGGTCGGTGTCAGCGTGTTGGTGAACCCGGGTCCGGCCGTCACCAGTGCGACACCCACCTCCCCGGTCAGGCGTGCCCAGGCATCGGCCATGTGCACCGCCGCAGCCTCGTGCCGCACGTGCAACAAATCGACCCCGGTGTCGATCGACGCATCGAACACCGACATGATCTGGTTGCCCGAGAGGGTGAATAGCTGGCGCACCCCGGCCATCTCGAGCGAACTCACCAGGTGATCGGCACCGCGTGGAGACGAACTGCTCATGATGCGGGCGATCATAGCGTGCAGCCGGATGAGGCAACACCTACAATGTGGCTGCTCCAACCGGTCCAAAGGCCCCTTCACCGAGAACGTGCACCCATGACTCAAACCGGCCGGGGACTCTCACGCCGTGACCTGCTGGTCCGTTCCGCAGCCTGGGGCCTGGCTCCCGGTTTGTTTGCCCACTCCTCCCAGGCGGGAAAAAAACAACGACGACCGCGTGTCGCCGCAATCTTCACCGAATTCCGGTTCCGGTCGCATGCCTACAACATCCTGGAAAACTTCTTTCGACCGTACCTCTTTGATGGTCGCCTGGTCGACCCGGGTGTCGACATCGTCTCGTTCTACGCCGACCAGTTCCCCGACGGCGATATGGCGCGTGACGTGGCCAAGCGGTTCGGAGTGCCATTGTACGATTCGATCGAGAAGGCCATGTGCGTCGGCGGGAACACACTGGCCGTCGATGCCGTGCTCTCGATCGGCGAACACGGCGATTATCCGCTCAATGAGCTGGGACAGAAGAAGTACCCGCGCAAGCGGTTCTTTGATGCCGCCGTTGCGGTGATGAAGCGAGCCAATCGGTTCGTNCCACTGTTCAACGACAAGCACTACTCGTATCGCTGGGACTGGGCACGCGAGATGGTNGATGTGGCCCGCGCCAACCACATGCCACTGCTGGCAGGCAGTTCGGTCCCCCTGGCCCAGCGACGACCCGGCCTGGAACTGCCACGTGGCACAAGAATCACCGAAGCGATCTCGATTCATGGCGGGCAACTGGAATCCTACGGGTTCCACGGGCTCGAGGTCCTGCAGTCAATGGTCGAATCGCGCGGTGAGACTGGCGAAACCGGCATCGCCCGCGTGCAGGTCCTCGAAGGCGATGCCCTGTTCGACGCAGCACGGCAGGGACGCTGGTCGATGGAACTGGCCGAATCGGCAATGCTGGCCGAACTGGACCGTCGGCCACGATCGATGCAACGGCTGATCGCCAGCCACGAAAACGCCACGCCTCACGCGATCCTGGTCGAGTACCGTGATGGGCTCAAAGCCGCAGTGCTCAAGGTTGGCTCAGACTCCAATCGCTGGAACTTCGCCTGCCGTGTCGAGGGCGAATCGCGGCCGAGAGCCACGGCACTTTTCAATGGGCCCTGGGGCAACCGCTGCCTCTTCAAGGGACTCTCTCACGCCATCCAGGCCATGTTCATTCACGGCAGGGAACCGTATCCGGCCGAACGCACGCTGCTGGTCACCGGCGCTCTCGATTCGGCTGTCCGCAGTCATCACGCCGGTGGCAAGCTGGTGCCAACGCCACACCTGGACATCTCCTACGCCCCGACAGATTTCTCCGACTTCCGGGAATCCGGGCGGAGTTGGCAGATCATCACCAAGCACACAGCTCAACCCCGGGACTTCGATCCCGGCGACCGCAAGTTTCTGGATCAGTAACAACACGTCGTCATGAATGGTCTGGGACCGATCCGTGCTGGCANCGGTCCCGATGTTTTTGTGTACACAGCCATTGGACCGGAATTCTCACCATGATCACCCGCATCACGCTGCTCACCCTGATTTTGCTCATCGGTGCTCCCGCACTCTCCCAGGACAACTACAAGCACGGACCCGATTCGATGGTCCAGGAAGGCGTGCCCCAGGGAACCGTCACGAAGCACAAGTGGATCAGNAAGACGGTCTTTCCGGGCACCGTCCGCGACTACTGGATCTATGTGCCCAAGCAGTACGACGGCAAGACTCCAGCGGCGGTCATGGTCTTCCAGGACGGTGGAGGCTACGTGAACACCAAGCGGTCCTTCCGGGTTCCAACCGTCTTTGACAACCTGATCCACCGCGGCGAGATGCCGGTGACGATCGGCATCTTTCTCAACCCCGGCTCCATCCCCCCCAGCAAGCCCGGTGCCCGGGCACGACGAAACCGCAGTTTTGAATACGACACGCTCAGCGGACAGTACGCTCGGTTTCTGCTCGAGGAGATCCTGCCGGAGGTCGGCAAACGCTACAAGCTGACCGACAACCCCGCGCTCAGGGCCATCTGTGGCATCAGTTCCGGCGGCATCTGTGCCTGGACGGTCGCCTGGGAACACCCCGACCAGTTCAGCAAGGTCCTCAGCCACGTCGGCAGCTTCACCAACATCCGCGGCGGACACGTCTACCCGGCATTGATCCGCAAGACCGAACCAAAACCGATCCGAGTTTTCCTTCAGGACGGCAGCAACGACCTCGACAACCTCCACGGCAGCTGGCCTCTGTCGAACCGCCAGATGGCGGCCGCGTTGAAATTCTCGAAGTACGATTACAAGTTCGTGATGGGCACCGGTGGTCACAACGGACGGCACGGGGGTGCCATCATGCCCGAATCGCTGAAGTGGCTNTGGCGCGGCTGGAACGGAAAAATGTCCGACTCCCCGAAGAAGAAGTGACAGCACCCGCTCCCCAGNCCGATCCCACTTTCNCGCAGGACCCTCCCATGACCGGCTTTTCCAANTTCACACGTCTCGCTGCCGCCTGCCTGCTGTTGACCGGTTCGAGCGCGGTGGCCCAGGACATGCCACTGACNCAAGTGTTGTTGCCCGGCGANGGCTGGCAACTGGTCGGTTCGGGTTACAAGTTCACCGAGGGACCGGCAGTNGACGCCAAGGGGAACGTNTTCTTCACCGACATTCCCAACGACCGCATTCACCGCGTCGACGCGACGACGGGCAAGNTCACCGTTTTTGCCGAGAAGACGGCTCGGACCAANGGACTGATGTTTGGACGGGANGGCCTCTTGTACGGCTGCCGNAACGGGGACAAGCAGGTGGTGGCCTANGCCCCGGACGGCAGCCACACCGTCATCGCCAGTGACATCTCATGCAATGACCTGGTCATCGGAAGCGACCTGAGACTGTTCGTCACCGACCCGGGTGGAGGCAAGGTCTGGACGATCGATCAGAACCGGAAGAAACGCGTGGTCGCAGAGGGCATCGGACCCAACGGAGTCATCCTGTGGCCCGGCGAGGGGACCCTGGTGGTCACTGAACGGAATGACGCTCACCTGTGGACCTACCGGGTCGAACCCGATGGCAGCCTGTCTCACCGCGAACGGTACTACCTGCCCCTGAGATTGCTCCCCGGGCGGGATCGGCCCGGTTCCGACGGAATGACCGTCGACACCAACGGCCGCCTGTACGTCACAACATCAGCCGGTGTCCAGATGTTTGACCCGACCGGCCGGATGGGCGGNGTCATAGCCAAGCCACACCGCGGGTCACTGGCCAACGTGGCCTTTGGCGGTCCGAAACGGAACCTGATGTACGTGACCGCCGGTGACCGGGTGTACCGGAGAAAGACCCGGGTCCAGGGTGCCGTTCATTTTCTCAAGCCAGCCGTCCCGCGACGCTGAACCGACAGGCCTTCTTCTCATGCCGTTGCGGGTAACAAACGTCCGGCTGCCGGTGACGCTCGACGAACAGCACATCGGGCCCGAGCTGGCCCGACGGCTGGGCGTCGATTTGACCGACGTGACCGGCTGGAGAATCCTCAAGAAAAGCCTCGATGGACGTGCTCGCGACAACCTCAAGTTCGTCTACTCGGTTTCCGTGGACGTTGCGGACGAGGAATCCCGGCTCGAGCAATTGATCCGTCGCGACAGTGTTGAGCAGTACCTGCCCAAGATGTTCGAGGATCCGCCGCCGGGCAACACGCCCCTGGAGGAACGCCCGGTAGTGATCGGCTCGGGCCCCGCCGGTTTGCTGGCAGCCTACTACCTGGCAATCCGTGGATTCCGACCACTGATCCTGGAACGGGGACCGGCGGTCAAGGAGCGGGTGAAGAGCATCCGCGATTTTGACGCCGGCGGAGAACACGACCCGGACGACAACTACCTCTTCGGCGAGGGAGGAGCCGGCACATTCAGCGATGGCAAGCTGACCTGNCGTCTCTCGGGACCCGATATCGATTGGGTCCTGGAGCGGTTCGCCGAGTTCGGTCGTCGCCCATCGGTCACCTGGGAACAACGTCCACACCTGGGCAGCAACCGGCTGCCGTTCGTGGTGAGAAGCTTCCGGCACGCCATCGAAGCAGCTGGTGGTGAGTACCGCTTCGGNTGCCGCTTTGAAGGACTGGAAATCGAGAACGGACAACTGGTCGCCCTGGCGACCAGCGCCGGACGGATCCCCACGAAACTGGCGCTGCTGGCCATCGGGCACAGTGCGCGAGACACCTACCAGATGCTGCTGGAGACGGGCATCCCGATGGAACCCCGGGCCTTTCAGATGGGGCTGCGGATCGAACAGCCACAGGCACAGATCGACGCCGAGGCGTACGGGCGACCCGAGTACCGTGAACTGCTGGGGGCGGCCAATTACAACCTGGTGGCCAAGGGGGAACGCGACGTCTACACCTTCTGCATGTGTGCCGGAGGACACATCATTCCCAGTGTGTCTGAACCTGGCATGTTCTGCACCAATGGGATGAGCAACTCGCGACACGACACAGCGTTTGCCAGCAGCGGGTTGATGGTGACAGTGGAACCCGGGGAGTTTGGTTCGACCGATCCGCTGGCAGGTGTCCGACTGCAACAGCAATTCGAGGCCGTCGGGTACCGGTTGGGACGAAGCGAATACCTGGCCCCGGCTCAACGGGCCGCGGATTTCATGGCGGGACGCTCACCCGACCCGGCCAGTCGCATCGAGACATCCTACCTGCGAGGAAATATCCCCGCCTCACTCGAAATGNTACTTCCGGCANNAGTGATCTCGACCATCAAGTGGGCCCTGCCCCTGTTGAATCGCAAGTACCACAAGGCGTTTCTGCCCGAGGCGGTGCTGGTGGGACCAGAGATGCGGGGCAGTGCCCCGGTGCGAATCGTTCGCGATCGAGAACATTTTCAATCACCAGGCTGCCGGGGCCTTTACCCGGTGGGCGAGGGGGCCGGTTTTGCCGGCGGCATCATCAGCGCCGGGGTCGATGGCGTGCGTGCNGCGNGGGAGATCGTTCGGGAGTTTGCCCCGTTGAATTGAAGGCACCGGGCTCACTCACCCAGCGTGCTCTTGCGGCGGAGAATGTGATGATAGTGCTGCGCGAAACGATGGGCCTCGTCGCGAACATATTGCAGTAGCCTCAGGCCAAAACCGTGTCGCGACAGCCGGCGAGGCTCGGACTCGCCCGGAACAAACACCTCCTCCTCACGCTTCGCCAGCGACACGGTAAACGGTGGGTCGACCCCGATCACCTCCATCGCCTCCAGGGCGGCATTCAACTGGCCCTTGCCACCGTCGATCAGCAGGATGTCCGGGAAAGCCTCGCCCTCCTGAAACAACCTCCCCATACGCCTGGAAACCACCTCGCGGATCGAGCCGTAATCATCCACGCCGTCGACGGTCCGAATACGGTAACGCTTGTAACCGTGTTTGAACGGCAACCCATCTATGAACTGCACGAGGCTGGCCACCGTCTCGCCTCCCTGCAGATGAGCGATATCGACCCCCTCGATCCGCCGGGGCACCTCGTTGAGCCCAAAGACCTGTTTCAGGCCCGCGAGTCCCCGCTTGGGATCAACATAGAAGACCTCTGGCTGAGCGTGCTCCTCGAGATCGCCACGCAGGTTCAGGTTCTCCAATGCCTGGATCTCATCCCGGATTCGCGCCGCCTTCTCGTAAAGTTGCTCGGCGGACGCCTGTTGCATCTCCTGGGCCAACTCACGCAACAACCGCCCACGCCCTCCATCCAGGAANGTCTGCAGCCGCCGGATATCTCGGCGATAGTCCTCCTTGCTGATCCGCAGGTTGCACGGCGCCGTGCACTGATCGATGCTCGCCAACAGGCAGGGCCGGAACCACTGCCACCGCTCGTCACCGTCGTGGATGTCCAGGGAACAGGTCCGAAACCGGAAGATCCTCTGCAACACCGCGATCGCACCACGCAACGCCTTGGCGTTGGTGAAGGGACCATAGAGCCGGGTCCCGCGATCCTGTGGTGTTCGAGTGAACTCGACCCTCGGAAAATCCTCGCGAACAAACACCTCCAGGTAAGGAAACGTCTTGTCGTCCTTCAACTCCTGGTTGAACTTCGGCTGGACATCCTTGATCAATCTCGCCTCCAGCAACAAGGCATCGACCTCGCTGTCGGTCTCGATCACCTCCACGTCGCGGATCTCCGGCACCAGCCCCGCCGTCCTCACCTCCTGGGCCGCCGCCGCCGTGAAATAACTGCCCACCCGNCTACGCAGGTTGACCGCCTTGCCGATGTAGATCACCCGGCTCTCGGCATCCTTCATCAGGTAAACGCCCGGCCCGGAGGACAACCCGCGGACNGTCTCCCGCAATGTCTCGAGGATCGCCGGATCGTTGGTCATAGCGGCCTGTTTGCCTCGAGCATTCGCCGGACCACCTCGCGACGACTGTCGGTCTCCTCGAAGATCGCCAACTGCTGCCGACTTCCCGTCGAGGCCGGAAGGCCCGATGCACTCTCCAGCTCGGAGACGCAATCCAGGCTCTTGGCGGTCGGTCGCAAAATCTCGATCAACTGGTCAGTCGTCTCCTGGACCGAGTGCTGCCGGNAATCATCGCTGTTGACCAGCTCGGCNCCCGGACCGAACCGNGTGGCCCTCCACTTGTTCTGCTGCACCATCATCGGGTGATACTCCGACTGGTAGGTGCCCCGGTCGATCTCGTCGGACATCGCCTGCACCATGCACTGCACCAGGGCCGTCAGGGCCAGGACCTGGCCGAGATTGGCCGGCATGTCACAGACCCGGATCTCGACGGTGCCAAAGAGGTGGTGAGGCCGGATGTCCCACCAGATCTCACGGATCGTGTTGATGAAGCCGGTGTCGACCAGGTGCGAGACGAGCCAGATGTACTCGCTCCAGTTCCGCATCCTGTGGGGCAGACCAGCAGTCGGCAAGCCCTCCATGATCTTCGAACGGTTCGAATGCAACCCGGTGCTGCGACCTTCCCAGAACGGGGAGTTGCTCGACAGGGCCAGGAGCAGGGGCAGGTGCTGCAGCATCCTGTCACAGATCATCACGGCCTTGTCACCACTGTCGACACCAACATGCACGTGCAGACCAAAGGTGACCAGTCGCCGTGCGACATCCTGCATCAACTCGACCAGTTCGAAGTACCGGTCATTGACGGTGATTTCCTGTGACCGCCAGCTGGAAAAGGGATGCGTCGCCGCCCAGAACAACTCCAGTCCCAGGTCGCCGGTCACCCGCTCGACCGCGGCGATCGTTTTCTTCAGGTCCGCGCCCGCATCCCTCACCGTCTGGCACACACCCGTGTTGATTTCCAGGTAACACTGCATCAGTTCCGGCTTGACCCGTTCGTCAAGTTCCGCGGGCAAGCCCGCGATCACCTTGTCGATCGCGCTGCTCAGCGAGAGTGTCTCGCGATCGACGAGCTGCAACTCGATCTCCACGCCGATTGTCGGACTCTCGTTGCGGGTGAATTGCAGTGTCGACATGGACAATTATCCTCCCGCCCCGGTGCCTGGATCATCGGTGAAACCACGGGTTTCGGAGAGTTCCCCGGANAGGCCCCACAACAACGCGGCGCGGAACATCACTCTTGCCCCGGCCACCAGGCAATCCTCGTCGATATCGAACCCTGGCGTGTGCAACAGGCGCCCCGGCTGGGTGCCGCTTCCCAGCCGGAACATGCTACCGGGAACATGCTGCTGGTAAACCGAAAAGTCCTCACCCCCCATGCTGGGTTGCTCGATTCGCCGCACGGCCGCCTCACCCGCGACCGACACGGCCGCCGCCTCGATCGCAGAGGTCACACCATAGTCGTTGCGAACCGCCTCAAGCGATGCCCGGAACACAACCTCGATCTCGGTCTCGGTCGACGACGCCACGCCGGACGCAATTCTCTGGATCTTCTCCTTCAACACCGTGTCATCACCCAATTCCACCGTCCGCAACGACCCCAGCATCTCGACCTCGTCGGGAATCACGTTGGGGAGCGTCCCGCCGTTGATCCGCCCGATGGAAAAGACCGTGGGTTGTCGCGAATCGACACCACGCGGGAGCTGGGAATAGAGCGTGGAGGCCAGCGAAATGGCGGCAGCGAGTGGATCGCGAGACTGGTGAGGTCTCGCGGCATGACCACCCTGGCCTCGCACACTGATCGCCACCTCGTGGCAGACCGCNGTCAACGGTCCATAACGAACACCGAATTGTCCCGCCGGGTTCTCCGGATCGACATGCAGGCCCAGGATCGCGTCCACCCCCTCCAGCACACCCTGCTCGACAAGCCAATGGGCACCCTGGCAAATCTCCTCGGCCGGCTGAAACAGGTATCTCAGGTGCATCCCACGACCCGGTTCCAGCTGGACATCATCGGCTTGCCTGGCCACGGCCCGTGCGATACCCAACACGATCGACGAATGAACATCGTGNCCGCAGGCGTGCATCACGCCATCACAACGCGAACGGTATTCGACCGACTTGNNATCCTGGATCTTCAACGCGTCGATGTCGGCTCGCAATGCCACTCGGGGGGCGTCGGACGCTGGATCTCCGATCACCGCATCAGCCACGAGCCCCAGCCCGTCGCGCAATACCGTCGCCGTCACACCCACCTCGTCCAGCCGCTGAGCCAGGTACGAAGTCGTCTCGCGTTCCCGGCCGCTGGGTTCCGGGTGCATGTGCAGGTGCCGGCGAATGTCGACCAGTTCCTGGCGATGAGCCGCCAGCCAGGCATCAATCGGCTCAGACCAAGGATCAGGAAACGAACTGGTCATCGTGAGATGCCCTCCGGAAGAGCCATCCTACCAGGCCCAATCGCCAACACCCTTCATGTTCACGATCCGATCGGCCGGCCACTCGCCGGAATGCAACTTGATGATCGTGTCAGCAACCATTTCAAAGGTGCCTTCGTGCGACTCGTTGTCGAGCCCCGCGACGTGCCCACTGAGCAGGACATTCTGGAGTGACAGCAATGGGCTGTCCGTCGGCAACGGTTCCACCTCGAACACGTCCAGCCCGGCCGCCCGCATCGGCCCGTTCTGAAGTGCCTCTATCAAGGCCGCTTCATCCACGAGCGGACCCCGGGCAGTATTGATCAGCACGCTGCCGGGCTTCATCAACGCCAATCGCTCGGCGTTGATCACGTGGTGTGTCTCGGCCATGTTCGGCAAGTGCAGCGAAAGGTAGTCACAGCGAGGGATCAGCTCGTTGAGATCGTCAACCAGTTCGACTCTCCACGTTTCAACAAATTCCTGCTGCGGAAACGGCTCAAAAGCGAGCACGTTCATCCCCAGCCCGACGGCACGAGTGGCCACGGCGCGGCCGATGCGTCCCAGTCCGAGAATCCCGATCGTACTGCCCATCACCCGGGGATACGGTTCGCGGAACCAGCGGCCATCCTTGACGCGATCATGTCGTTCGGGGAATCCACGCGCCACCCCCATCAACAAGGCGATGGTGTGCTCGGCCACCGCGTGATGGTTGACGCCGGGAGTCACCGTGACCACCACGCCCTTCTCGTCGCAGGCGGCCAGATCAATCGCGTCGAAACCGACGCCGCTGCGAGAAATCACGCGGAGATCGGGCAAGTTCTCGATCACGCGAGCGGTGTAAGGCTCGGATCCGGCTGAGACAGCAGAGGCACCTTGCATCTGGCTGATCAAGGTGTCCTCGTCAAACAGGTCGACGCTGCGATCAACCGCTTCGACGTCGAATCCGGCGTTGGCAAGGAGATCGAAATGCGGACCACCATCCGCGTTGACAGACGTGCTGAGAACCTTCGGCATGATGACTGTGGTACTTCTTCTGAAGGATGAGNGAGTCGAAACGCTCACCCTAACGAAGAGACTTTTGGCTCGCCAGCAGCCCGGGGTGTTCAGGTGGTCGAGAACAACCGCCGCAACGGCTCACCCCGTTCGAGCATCGGCACCGGACGTCCCTGGGAGTCCGGAAGCCGGATGTCGTGGCCGATTCCCAGCGAGTCGAATATCGTCGCCGCGAGATCCTCTGGACTGACCGGGTTCTCGGCCGGGTAGGCCGCATCGGCATCCGACCGACCGTACAACTCACCACCGCGGACTCCCGCGCCGGCCAGCACGCACGGGAAACAGTGGCTCCAGTGGCCGCGNCCCCAGGCCGAGGTATCGGGTTTCGGTGTGCGACCAATTTCTCCGACAGCCACGACCAGCGTCTCATCCAACAGGCCACGCTGGTCCAGGTCNTCGATCAATGCAGCGTACGCCTGGTCAAACCCGGGCAACAGGTGTTTTTCCAGATCGGCACTGGTGCGGTGCGAGTCCCAGCTGTAACCGTCCGGGGCATCCCACAACACTGTCACGAACCGGCAACCCGCCTCGACCATCCGCCGCCCCATCAGGCACGACTGGCCAAAGAGATGCCGGCCGTAACGATCTCGCAGCGACGCCGCTTCACGACGGATGTCCAGTGCACTGCGAATCTTGTCGGATGTCACCAGTGACAGGGCCTGCTGGCGAATGCCGTGGTAGTCCTGCAGTCGCTTGGCCGTTTCGATCTCGCGACGAGCCGAGTCGAACTGCTCCAACAGTCCACGNCGACGGTCAAGCCGATCGAGACCAATCTCCGTTTCGGGCACAATNCCCTTGATGCGGAAATCGAGTTCCTTGTCGTCGCAGGGCCGAAAGAAGGGATTGTCGGTCTTGTTCTTCTTGCGGATGTCGGTCGCCAATCCGTTGAACGCCCGGCCNAGCCAACCGGCGTACTGGCCGGTGCGATCATAACCCTGCAGGTGTCCCAGGCGATTGGGCAAGTAAACGTAGTCGGGAAAATCTCGCAGGTGAGAACCGGGAGAATGTTGTTCGACGTATTCCACCACCGATCCCATNGCCGGCCAGTCCGTCTCGCGGGCGTTGACGTCGTTGCCGTTTGCGGCGGAACGGGTCCAGGGGTGACCGGTCTGAATGTAGTGGCAGGCGTTGTGATCGTTGTGCGGGTGCGTCATCGTGCGGATGACGGCAACCTTGTCCGAGATGGCNGCGGTACGGGGNAACTTTTCGCTGATCAACAGNCCCGGAGTCCGCGACGCGATCGGCTTCAGCGGTCCGCGGATCTTGCTGGCCGCAGACGGCTTCATGTCAAAACTCTCCAGTTGACTCGGGCCACCGAAGAGAAACAGAAACATCACCGACTTGGCACGTCCACCCGTCGCCGCCCGCACGGCCTCCGACGCCAACAACTGGTTCACCGAGGTGCCAAACAGCCCGGCCCCACCNACACGCAACAGATCGCGGCGGGACAGACCACTGCAAACCGAACGATTGTTCGTGTTGATTGTCAACATGGAGGGATTTCCCGGAATTGAAGCGGACAACCTATTCTAACTGTCGACAACCCGGCGTGTCATCCTGAGCCGGTTGCCTGACGGATGTTCCAGCGGCAGGANACTACGGCTTGGCCGCGGGCACAACTCGACCGAAGACCGTGAAAATCAACGGCTTGTCTCGCCCCNCGATCGTCAGCGTGAATGTCTCGCGGATCTCGGACACGCCCTCGGGNGCCGTCACGGTCAACGGCAACACGTGAACACGACGCGTGGCCTCGGAGAGCTTGGTTCGAAAGACCCCGCTGGACGTTCCCGCCTCGATTTTCGAGACCTGGAAATCTTCGCGTCCCTTGATGACCACCGAGACGCGTTTGGCGCGACCCGGCACCAGCGAACCCAGCGAGACCACTCCACCGGCCATCGGGCTGATGGTGAAATCCGATTCGACGGTGGCTTCGACCAGCACTGGTATCCGTGGTGTTTTCTTGTCGTCGCTGATCAGCACGATCGTCTCTCTCAACAGGCCCGCGGGCGTGGAGGGCTTGAGATCGATGACCAGGTCGTAGTGCACCTCGTGAAACTTCGTGAAGATCCCCAGGCGGCTGGTTTCGACGCGACGTGTCTCCTCGACACGGGCCGTCAGGTGCGGGGAATTGATCTCGACCTGCTTGATCGTCCAGTCACCGCGGCCGGCGTACCGGAGTTTCAATGTTCGGCTGGCCCCCTTGCCTTCCTCGACTCCCGTAAAATCGGCCGAACCCGGGGTCATCACGAGATCCTTGCGGACCCTGGCACGGACCGGAATTTTCACCTCAGCAATTGTCGGGCGATCAAAGACCACTGTCAGCACCGCGGACTTTCGCGTGGTGGTCATGCGGGTTCTGCGCATGTCCATCGTGACGTCGATCGCAATCACCTCNCCACTTGCCAACGTCGACTTGCTGGGCTGAGCAACCGAACAACCGCAACTGGTCTTCACACTCGCGATGTGGACCGTCTCGCGATAGAGNTTTTTGACCTGGAAACGGTGAGTCACCTTGGCGGTCACCGCAATGACACCAAAATCGTGAGATGTCGAATCGAACATCTTCTCGGCCCACGTCGGCTCGGCGGCCACGGCCGTCGATGCCGCCATCGCCAGAACACCGGCGAAGATTATCGTCGCACGACATCTGCCGCTCAAGCGGCCTGTTCGTTCATCGCTCATGATCTGAACCTCCAACAATCCACGATAATTCGACTCAATCGATGATGTCAACGGGGAGTCGGTTTCCGGAGATGAGGCCAGTCGCAGCTTCACCGCACCCGGCCTCCTGCCCGCCCGGGGACACCTCAATCTTCTACCCGCGTTTGCAGGGTTTGGGGATGATGAGATACGATGAGGTGGTGTGGGCCACACGACGCGGCAAGAGAAACCCGTCGCACGCGCAACACCAGAAAACACACCTCGGCACGACCGACAGGAGGTCTACTCTCGTGATGTCCGATTCTCACCCAACACGCTCGTCCCACCGCCTGCTCGCCACGATCACGGCCCTGGCCGTACTGGTTGGCGGTGCGTTGATGCTGACCCAAGGCGGCCCGCTGGGGGACAACAACCTTCTGGCCCAGGCAGCCAACCGGGGCCAGAAAAAATCGGCCACCGAGAATCCATTTCCCAACCGACCCCCGGCCCCCAGTTTCGACGGTGGTGTCGGATGGCTCAACGTTCGCCCCGGCAGCGAGATCAATCTCAAGGATCTCCGCGGCAAGGTCGTCGTGCTCGACTTCTGGACCTACTGCTGCATCAACTGCATGCACGTGCTCCCCGACTTGGAGTTCCTCGAGAAAAAATACGAAAAAGAACTGGTCGTGATCGGCGTCCATTCGGCGAAATTTGCCAACGAGAAAAACAGCGAGGCGATCCGGGGAGCGATCCTGCGATACGAGATTGAACACCCGGTGATCAACGACGCCAACATGACCGTGTGGCGCAAGTTCNGCGTCAACAGTTGGCCCACNCTGGTGTTGATNGATCCCGAGGGGCGTTACGTGGGCCAGCAGCCNGGCGAGGGCAACCGGGAACTCTTCGACAAGGTGATCGGCATGCTGGTGGATTACCACAAGAAAAAAGGCACGCTGGACACATCGCCGGTCCGCTTCGATCTCGAGAGCAACCGCCTGAAATCCAGCCCCCTGAAATTCCCGGGCAAGGTGCTCGCCGACGTTCCCGGGGGCCGCCTGTTCATCTCCGACAGCAACCACAACCGGATTGTCGTGACCGGTCTCGACGGGACGTTGAAAGAGACCATCGGCAGCGGCGCGATCGGACGGAAGAACGGCAGTTATGCCGACGCCAGTTTTGACCATCCCCAGGGCACGGTGCTCATCGGCGACGAGTTGTACGTGGCTGACACCGAGAACCACATGATCCGCGTCGTGGACCTGAAGAAAAAGACCGTACGAACGCTGGCGGGCACCGGTCAACAGTCACGATTCGGAGCCACCGGCGGCGCGTTGCGACAATCACCCCTGAACAGCCCCTGGGCGCTGTCCCACCTCAAGGGAACGCTCTACGTGGCCATGGCTGGTCCCCACCAGTTGTGGTCTCACAAGCTCGGCTCACCCCGCATCGGCGTTTTCGCTGGCACGGGCCGCGAGGACATCACCGATGGCCCGCTCGACCAGTGTGCCCTGGCCCAACCCTCGGCACTGGCCACCGACGGCAGACACCTGTTCGTCGCCGACAGCGAGGGGTCGTCGATCCGCCAGGTCGACACGAAGCCAGGCGGATCGGTCAAGACCGTCGTGGGTGCCCACGACCTGTTCCGTGGCCGGTCGCTCTTTGAATTCGGCGACATCGACGAGGTCGGTGACAAGGCCCGATTGCAACATCCCCTGGGCGTCGTCTTCCACAAGGGATCGCTCTTCGTCGCCGACACGTACAATCACAAGATCAAGAAAATCGANCTGAAGACCCGCAAGTCAACAACGTACCTGGGTGATGGCAAACGNGGGNTCACCGTCGATCCCGCGAGGCTCGCCGAACCGGGTGGCGTCTCCATTGGCGGTGANACGCTTTATATCGCCGACACCAACAACCACCGCATCTGCACGGTGGACCTGAAAAACGGGAAGATGGCCGAGTTGAAGGTTGCCGGGCTGAAAGCGCCGTCACCACCGGTTGCCAGTCACAACGANTTCGCNCAATCGCAAAACAAGGTGAGGGTGGCCAACCAGACAATCCGGTCGGGCAAGTCGGTCCAGATNGCGATCCCCCTGTCGATNCCCAGCGGATTCAAGCTCAACCCCAACGCCTCGATCGTCTACCGTGCCCTGGGCAACAAGGGCCAGGAAGTGGTTGCCCCCGCTGCCCTGGGCAAACGAAAAAAGGCCAGTCCCAGCGGCGACTCGACCGCCAGTGCAACCCTGGCCCTGACCGGGACACCGGGCAAGGCAACCGTCGAACTGGCAGTTTCCTACCAGGTCTGCCGCGATGGCAAAGGGGGTCTGTGCAAGCTGTTGACCACCCACTGGATAATCCCTCTGACGGCAACTTCCGATAGCAAGAACACCTCGCTGAAGTTGCCAGCAACATCGAAACCGGCTGCGAAGAACCCGGGGGGAAAGAAGGCGCCAGCAAAAAAAGCGGCCGGTTAGCATCGTTGCTGGCGGGTTTGACGAAGTCACGGACACCGACTACGATCGGTGGTTCGCCTTTGTTTTCTTACCCATCCAGAGTTTTCTCTGGGGAGACTGCCGCCGTGGCTGATATCGTCGTCAAAGACATCTTGGAAGCTGGCATCCACTACGGGCACCGGACCAGCCGGTGGAACCCGAAGATGCGGCCCTACATTTACGGTCGCCGCAACCTGATTCACATCATCGATGTGAAGGAGACAATCCGTGGCCTGATGCGGGCCAAGAGATATCTCAAGCAGGTCGCTGCCAACGGCAGNNTGGTTCTGTTCGTCGGCACCAAGCGGCAGGCCTTCGGCCCGATCGCGGAAGTCGCCGAATCNTGCGGCATGCCGTACGTCAACGAGCGTTGGCTGGGTGGCACCCTGACGAATTACCGCACGATCCGCAGTCGCCTGCAACGTCTCGAGGAACTCGAAGCACTCGAGGAGAATGGCGAAATGGCGTCGTTCTCCAAGAAACGTCAGAGTTCACTGANACGTGAACGCCGCAAGATCCACAGAAACCTCGCCGGNATTCGNGACATGGCACGCTTGCCCGAGGCAATCGTGGTGGTCGATCCGGGCCGGGAATACAACTGCGTTCGTGAAGCGCGTATCNTGGGAATCAACGTGATTGCCCTGATCGATACCGATTCCGACCCGGATCCCGTTGATCTGCCGATCCCGGGCAACGACGACAGCATCCGTTCGATCCGGCTCATTCTCGAGCACCTTGCCAGTTCGGTCAACGATGGCAAGTCGCTGGTGCCCCAAGAGAAGCCNGTCGCGAAGAAAGATGAACCCAAGGCGGTGCCGACGCGGTAACGGCCTCCGGANACGATTCCGGACAAGAAATACACCCATCCACAGCCGTCGGGGACNGGCTCGGTCGCGGAAGAACTCTCACGAGAACTCCCGTCGCAGTCGCTCCAACCGGTCGGCCATCCTACAGACGCTGAATTCACGCGAGGAGACTCTCGATGGCGGATATCACAGCCGCGCAGGTCAAGGCCCTGAGACAACTCACCGACCTGCCCATGATGGAATGCAAGCACGCCCTGGTCGAAGCCGACGGGGATCAGGACAAGGCCGTCGAGATCCTCAAGGAACAAAACCAGAAGGTGATGCTCAAGCGAGCCGACAACGCCACGTCGGAGGGACGGATCGCCGTCGCCGTGGCTGACGATGGTTCGAGCGCCGCGATGGTGGAACTGCAGTGCGAATCGGCACCTGTCGCCAACAACGACGAGTTCCAGGCTTTGGCCGAGAATTGTGCCAAGCAACTTCTGAACGGACCCGGAGCCGACGGACCCGACGCACTGCTGGAACAACCCTCGTCCGAGAATCCGTCGCAAACGCTCCGCGAGGTCTACGAGGAAGTTGTCAACAAGATCCGCGAGAAGATCGTGCTCGCCAAGGTGATCCGGGTCGATGGACCCGCCAATGGATACGTCCACCACGANGGCAAAACCGGTGTCCTGTTCCATGCCACCGGCGAGGCCGGGTCGGCCGACGTTCTTCGCGATGTCGCCATGCACATTGCCGCCATGCAGTCGTCGGTGGTCGATCCCGAGGATCTCGACGCCGCGGCGGTTGCCGAGGAGCAGGAACGACTGTCCGAGGAAGCCCGGGCAACGGGCAAGCCGGAGAACATCATCGAGAAGATCGTCGAGGGACGGATGAAGGTCTTCTACCAGGAACAGGGTGTGCTCACCGCCCAGCAATTCGTCAAGGAGGAGTCGAAGACCGTCAGCCAGGTACTCGCCGAATGCGGACTGACCGCAGGGGGATTCACCCGCTGGGTGCTTGGCAACTAGAAGGCCTCTCGACTCCCCCGCACACGCATTTCACCCCGGGGGACGACCAACGATGACCGACGACTCAGCCCCGGCACCGGTCTACNACCGCGTGCTGTTGAAGATGAGCGGCGAGAGTTTTTGCCGAACTGGTGAATCGGGAATCAGCATGGCCGAAGTGGCCTCGATCTCCGAGCAAATCCAGCGAGTCGTCCAGAGTGGCGTGCAGTTGGCCATCGTCTGTGGTGGCGGCAATATCCTGCGAGGCAAGCACTTCGCCGCCGTCAGCCAGGCCATCAACGCTCCGACCGCTCATTACATGGGAATGCTCGCAACCGTCATCAACGGACTGGCTCTCCAGGACGCCCTGGAAAATGTCGGAGTGCCCACCCGTTTGCAGTCGGCAATTCGGATGGAAGGCGTCGCCGAACCGTTCATTCGCAGGCGTTGCCTGAGACATCTCGAAAAAGGCCGCGTCGTGATCCTGGCCGCCGGCACCGGCAGCCCATTTGTGACCACTGACACTGCCGCGGCATTGCGAGCACGTGAAATAGAGGCCGACGTCGTGTTGAAGGCGACTCGTGTCGACGGGATCTACGCCGAGGACCCCGAAAAGAATCCTCACGCCGTTCGCTACAACGAGATCACCTACCAGGACGTGCTTCGACAGGGCCTTGAAGTCATGGACGCACAGGCGATCCATCACTGCATGGAACACCGGCTACCGATCATTGTCTTCAATTACCAGAAGACCGGTAACATCGAACGGGTGATCTCCGGAGAACGTGTGGGCACCCGGGTGATCGCGACATCGGACGAGTAAACTGGCTCGCCTTGCATGACGGTCTCCATCGGGTACCTTACTGCCACCACGAGAAACGGACCCAAAGACGGGCAACAAGAATGGACCACGACGAGATTCTGCTGGATTGTGAAGACCGCATGGAAAAGGCGGTCGGCGTTTACCAGGGNCAATTGCAGGGACTCAGGACCGGACGGGCAACACCCGCCCTGGTCGATTCACTGAGGGTCGAGGCCTACGGGGCACCAACACCCCTGAAACAACTCGCCAATGTCAGTGTTCCCGAACCACAGCAGATCGTGATCCGACCATTTGATCCCGGTGTCATCAACGACATCGTCAAGGCCATCCAGGCCAGNGAACTCGGGCTCGCTCCCAACTCCGACGGGCGACTCGTCCGGCTCAATGTCCCCTCTCTCTCGACCGAACGGCGGCGCCAGTTGGTCTCACGGGTCAAGGAACTGGCCGAGGAAGCGCGGGTNGCCATCCGCAACATCCGCCGCGACGCCAACAAGCACGCCGACCAGGGAGAGAAGCAGAAGCTGTTCTCCGAGGACGACCGCGACCAGGCCAAGGAAGAAATCCAGGACCTGACCAAGCGATTCGAGGGGAAAGTCAACGACCTGGCATCCTCCAAGGAAACCGAGGTCATGGACGAGTAACGGGGCGGGACACGACCGCCGGAATCCGTGCGTCCAACCCCTGGTCACTCACGGAGGATCCTCGCCGCCGGGATGCCACGGGTGGCACCGACAGATCCTCTTCACACCGCGCCACGCTCCACGAATCGGTCCGTATTTTTCTATCGCACCGATCATGTAATGGCTGCACGTGGGCTGGAAACGGCACTGGCGACCAATGATCGGACTCAGGGTCCACTGGTACACCCGGACCAGGCCGATCATCGACCACGACAGGGCCTGCCGTGGCGCACCGGCCCATCCCCGAGCCCGCTGGCTCATCGGCTGACCTCTTGGACAACCTCATCCACCAACTTCCCTGCCAACTTGCCAGCCAACTTGTTGGCCAGGTTGCGCAATGAGACCTGAAACGCTTCGAGCGTCGCATCACCGCCCTGCCGTGGGATCAGCACCAAGTCGATTCCGACGGGCAATTCGTCTTGCTGCAACCGGAATGCCTCGCGGAGCAATCGTTTCAGACGACCCCGGCGCACAGCATTGCCATGTTTCTTGGAGACACTCAATCCGAATCGGGTTCCACGACTCTCCCCACCAACATCCGCAAAGACAAGCAGGCTCTGGTCACCAGCACGGCAACGTGCCGCATAAACGCGGTCGAAGTCGCGCTGGTGGCGCAGGCGACGCCATGACGGCAGGCGGGAACCGTTGGCAGCACTGGTCATGTATCGAATCCGGGACACGACAACCGGCCCGGCCTCCCCTCTTTCGGACTACAACGTTTCCGGCCCGGAACCATCCTCTCGGGATGCCCCGGTCTCCTGATTCTCTTCCGCAGCCGGAGGCACCTGCAAGGGCCACATCGGATCCGGAGGCGATTGGGCAGGCGGCACACCGTCCTGGACCCGCCTCTTGAGCCGCCCACCCATCATCAACACCAGTGCGACGCCTCCCAGTCCCAGAAGAATGACGACCAGAATGGCCACGATCGCCATGAGCAGGCCAATTCCCCTGGCCACCCCGGGTCCGGTTTGATCCAGTTGTTCGCCCGCCTGGGCCAGCAACACTGACCACCCACTCACGACGTACCCCACAGTCCATTTCGTGGAGAACCGCCATCCTCGGAATCCCATTCGGCCAACCGCCGGTAGATCTCACGTTGTTCTTCGGAGAGAACATCGGGCACCGCGACCTGAACGAGGACCAGTTGGTCACCGTGAATTCCAGTCTTCTGGTTACGAACACCTTTCCCTTTAAGTCTCAGCTTGGCCCCCCCGGGTGTTCCCGGGGGAATGGTCACGACAACCGATCCCTCATCGAGTGTTGGCACCTCGATTTTTGCTCCCAGCACAGCCTCGGCCGGCGTCACGGGCACCTCGATCATCAGGTTGTCCCCCTCACGGCGGAACCAGGGATGGGGCGCGACCTCAATCGTCACCAGGACATCACCGGCGGGACCTCCCGGAACTGTTCCCCCCTGCCCCTTGAGACGAAGCACCTCACCACTTTTGATTCCAGCCGGAATCTTGATCGTCAACCGCTCAATACGACCTCCCTCGCCATCGGGACGGATCGGCAATTCGTGCCCACCACCAACAGCGGCCACGTGAAACGGGACCTGGATCGTGGTGCGAATGTCCTGCCCACGACGGGCCCGCGCTGGACCCGCACCCCCGGGTCCACCACGCCCACCGCCAAACAGGTCGCCCAGGTCAAAGCCGTTGCCGAACAGGCTGGAGAAATCGACCCCACCGGGCATTCCCCCGGGGGGAAATCCACCCGGACCGGCTCCCCCGGCCCTGGCCTGCTGGAAAGCCGGGCCAAAACGGTCGTATTGTCCACGAGTCTCCTCGTCACCGAGCACCTGGTAGGCGTCCTGCACCGCCTTGAATTGCTCGGCGGCCTTCTGATCATCTGGATTCTTGTCCGGGTGAAATTTCAGCGAGAGCGTCTTGTAGGCACCATGAATCTCCTCCGCCGACGCTCCACGAGGAACTCCCAGCACCTGGTAGTAATCACTGTCGGTCATCGTCATCGATCCGGGTCGGTTTCAGTTCGCATTTCAGGTGATACACGTCACTTCCACAATAGACTGATGCGACCTATTCTGCTGAGACGATGTGGCGATTCGCAATCCAGAATCTTGTCTCGAGACCCCTGCGATCACTCCTCGCACTGGGAGGCCTGTCGGTTGCCATCGCTGGCATGGTCGGGCTGTTCTCTGTCGCCGAGGGCATCGACCACATGGTCAACGATACGTTCAGCCGTATTCCCGGACTGGCGATCATGCAGGCCGGAGCACCGCTGCCCTTGTTCTCGAGACTGCCGGCCGACTGGGCTGAGGAAATTGCCGAGATGGACGGGGTGCGGGTCGTCAATCCGGAAGTCTGGTCACGGGTGAATGTGATCGAGGGGCAACGCGTGATCGCACCGCCCCGGTTTCTTTTTGGCACCAGCATCTCCGAACGACAGAAACTCCACAAGGATATCTACCGGGATGCGATGGTCGTTGGCCGGTTTCTCGACGAGAGCGATCGAAACAAACAGCACACCGTGATCAGTCGCCAGATCGCTGAGGAGCACGAGGTCGGGGTGGGAGACCCGTTGTCGATCAACGGTGACACGTTCACGATCGTCGGCATCTACCACTGCGGCCAGTTGATGCTCGACGTCTCGATCATCGTCGACATCGATGTCGTCCGGCGGCTGATCCGCTTCGAACCGGACAGCGCCTGTGCTTTCTACGTGGAACCGGATGGGACGGTCGAATCCGAAACACTGGTCGAGCGGATCCGTGAGAAGTTCCGTGGCCGGGAAATTCAGTCGACCAGCAATATCGCCGGTGCGTTGGCCACCGGGATTCCACTGGTTGACCTGCTGCTGGCCATTCAGAATTGGCTCGCCGGTGGCACCCGGTCCAACCAACTGTCTGTCGTCGACGCGGAGGCGGAACCGATCGAGGTCCGTTCGTCGGATGACTGGGCTGAACGTTTTGACGAATTCAGTTCAGACCTGAACCTGTTCTTGACGGTGATGACCAGCATCGGCGTGCTGATTGCCATCCTCTCAATCATCAACACGATGCTGATGAGCGTGACGGAACGGATCATCGACTTCGGGATCCTCAAGGCCAACGGCTGGAGCCGTCGTGACGTGATGATGCTCATCACCTGCGAGAGCGCCGTGCTGGGTATCGCCGGCGGTGTGCTCGGCTGCCTGCTGGGATTGGCCGGGACCGAATTCGTCAACAACACGTGGCCGGATCGGCTCCAGTTGTACGCCAGCCCACAACTGCTGCTGTTTTCACTTGGTTTCAGCACCGTCCTTGGAATCCTGGGTGGGTTGTACCCGGCGACGTGGGCCATGCGACTCTCGCCAATGGAGGCCATTCGCCGTGGGTAACCAGGAAGTCTCCGCCTGATGACAGCCACCTCGTCGAAACCCGCGATCGAGATCGTGGACCTGACCAAGGAGTTCACGATTGGCCCAACGACGGTCCGGGCGCTTCGTGGCGTGAGCACAACGATCACCAGCGGAAGCTTCCAGTTCGTACTGGGACCCTCCGGGAGCGGCAAGACCACCCTGCTGTACCTGCTGGGAGCACTGGACCGGCCCAGTGGTGGATCCATCATTGTCGACGGCCGGGCGATCAATGAACTGTCCCAAGACGACCAGGATTATTTCCGTCGGCATGAGGTGGGATTTGTCTTCCAGAGTTTCAACCTGCTGGGCAATCTGACGGCACTGGAAAACGTGCTGGCCCCTTTTTTTCCCGTCGGCGTCAGCGGCGAATTGCGCAAGCGTGCCACGGACCTGCTGGACCATGTCGGGCTGGCCAACCGGCAGCAGCACCGTCCCCGGGAACTCTCCGGGGGTGAACAACAGCGAGTCGCAATCGCCCGGGCACTGCTGAAACAACCCAAGCTGGTCCTGGCTGACGAGCCCACCGGGGAACTCGATCACCAGACGGGAGCGGAGGTGATGGGATATCTCCGGGGACTCCGTGAGGAAATGGGAACCACCGTCGTCGTGGTCACCCACGACGAGAGCTACATTGATCCGGGAGACCAGACCTTGCGACTCCGCGACGGGCTGATTGTCACCGACTGAAAGGCGGCAGTCTCAGGCCAGAGCCGCTTCGATCCGACCGGCCGCCGCGTCCGGATCCATCGGGTGTCCTTCCCAGATCACCTTCCCGGTCTTGTCGAGGAGGTAGGCCGATGGATAAGCCATGACCGAGTATCGGTTGCAGATCATGCCTCCCTGGTCATGCAACACGGTGAAGGGGATCTGGCTGGACGCGATGTGCTGCTCGACCTCGTCGAGAGTGTCGATTCCTCCGTTGTCGATCTCGATGATGACCAGGCCCTGTTCGGACCACTTTTGATGCCAACTGACCAGTTGGGGCTGCATCGCACGGCAGCCACCTCAGCGCAGAAAACTGAATTCCAGCCACACCACGCTTCCGGCCAATCCAGCCAAGGTCAGCGGCGTCTCGGCATTCAGCCATGTCCCGCCGGCTTCCAAAGAAGGTGGTGTCCGGCCCAGGAAACTGCCGTAGGCTGGGCCTCCCGGACCGAAGCTGCCGCCGCAGCCGACCAGGCCCGCCACACCGCCGGCCATCCCGGCCAGCGCTGCCCTGCGTGTCATCTCGTTCATCAATTCGTTCCTTGATCTCTCATCGGACCTCGAAAGCTCGTGGCCAATTCTACGACCATCAATTCCAACTCGGCAACAGGATTCCTGTCCTTCCGCCGCTGCTTGTCCACCTCCAAGGCGACTGCTACGGTAAACCCAAACGACACGCCACTGGTTCTTTTCTTTTTCTCCACTCGCCGCCATGCCGAAGTCCCACTCGACCACCATCCTCGCAGTTCGACGTGGCAACAGCGTGGCCATCGGTGGCGATGGCCAGGTGACTTACGGCGACACGGTGTTGAAGGCCGACACGACCAAGATCCGCAAGCTGCTTGACGGCCAGGTCCTGGTCGGCTTCGCCGGGAGCACCGCCGACGCCTTCGCGTTGCTGGAGCGATTCGAATCCCGATTGAAAGACTTTCCCGGCAATATCCCGCGAGCCGCGACCGAGTTGGCACGCGACTGGCGAACCGACCGTGTGCTACGACGCCTGGAGGCAATGATGATTGTTGTCGGCCCAGCAGACAGCCTGTTGGTCACGGGAAATGGTGATGTTGTTCAACCCTCCGACGGCATCCTCGGCATCGGCTCCGGTGGCCAGTACGCCGTGGCAGCCGCCAGGGCCCTCGTGGCTCATACCGAGATGACATCCGGTGACATCGTCCGCTCGGCCCTGGGCGTCGCCTCGGGAATCGATGTCTACACCAACGACCAGTTGGTGGTGGAGGAATTGCCGTGTCCGAACTGACACCTCGTCAAATCGTCGCCGAACTCGATCGACACATCGTGGGCCAGGATGCGGCCAAGCGGTCCGTGGCGATCGCGTTGCGCAACCGCTGGCGTTGGAAACAGCTGCCCGATGACCTCCGCCGCGATGTCACCCCCAAGAATATCCTGATGATCGGTCCCACCGGCGTGGGAAAGACCGAGATCACCCGGCGACTCGCCCACCTGACCGGTGCCCCGTTTGTGAAGGTCGAGGCGTCGAAGTACACCGAGGTGGGTTATTACGGACGCGATGTCGAGAGCATGATTCGCGACCTGGTCGACGCAGCGATTCACATGGTCCGCGAGAAGAAGCAAGCCGAGGTCAAGGACGACGCGGCGGCCCGCGCCGAGGAACGGTTACTGGATTTGCTGGTACCGCCGATGGAATGGGTGCCCGGTGACGATCCGGACGAAGAAACCAAGGCTCTCGAACGGCACGAACGGACTCGCGAGAAATTCCGCAAGATGCTCGCCAACGGAGAACTCGAAGACAGTGTCGTGGATGTCCATGTCGAAAAGCATCAATCCCCCGTCCAGGTCTTCTCGACAATGGGCCTGGAACAAGTCGACGTCGACGTGCAGAACATGCTGGAACGGTTTATGCCACGACAGGGCAACGACCGTGAATTGCCGGTCTCGGACGCCCGACGGGTGCTGATTGAACAGGAAGTCGAGGGATTGCTCGACGACGATGCAGTCTCCGAAGAAGCCGTCCGCCTGGCCTCCGACAGCGGAATCGTGTTCCTGGATGAGGTCGACAAGATCTGTGGCCCCGAGGAATCCGGCAAGGGCGGCGCCGATGTCAGCCGCCAGGGAGTGCAACGCGACCTGTTGCCGATTATCGAGGGAACCACCGTGCAGACCCGCAACGGGTCAATCAACACCGAACACATCCTGTTCATTGCCGCCGGAGCGTTCCACCGGTCGCGTCCCAGCGACTTGATGCCCGAACTGCAAGGACGCTTCCCGATACGGGTTGAACTCAACGACCTGACCCGTGATGACTTTGTCCGGATCCTCACCGAGCCCTCCAGCAGCCTGACTCGACAGTACCAGGCCCTGTTGGCCACCGATGGGGTGAAGGTGAAGTTTCACAAGGATGGAATCGCGGCCATCGCCGATTTCGCTTTTCAGGTCAACCAGTCGACACAAAACATCGGCGCCCGGCGACTGCACACGATCCTCGAGAGATTGCTCGAATCGGCCAGCTTCGAGGCCCCCGAGGAGGGACAGGGAACCCTGAAGGTCGATGCCGCTTACGTCCGGAAAGCGCTCGAAGAGGNGATGCGCGACGAGGACCTGAGCCGGTTCATCCTGTGACAGAGATCCGAGACTAGATCTCCGACTGTCGCTGTTGTTCACGCCATTGCTTGCGCAACCGACGACGCTCGCGCTTGCTCAGCCCCTTCAGGGATTCCGGATCGGGAAATGCGCCACCATAACCAGACTCGGCCTCATCGATCCGGTAATGCGAATCGTTGTCCTGGTAAGAGATCTCCGAAGAGTCCTCNTAATCTGAATACGCGTAAGCGTCCTCTTCCACCGGCTCCTCGACCACCTCNTCCGNNNACNNCTTCGGACTCCTCGTCCGTNTACNCCTCGGCAGCNGCNTCCTNNTCNNCNNCAGCAGCATCCTCGTCCACTTCAGCAGCATCCTCGTCGACAACTGCCTCGCTCGCCTCGTCAGTCTCGATGACATCGACGGCCTTGGCCCGCTTCTTCTTTTTTCGNCGCCACTTGCGCCGCGGAGCCGGTTCGGACGACACGTGAACCACGTGTCTCAGGAAAACGCCCATCGAAACAACCAGCAATCCGGGCGACGAAACCATCAGGGCCAGCTTGAGGAAAGCCACCAGGTGGGGGGTCCGCTCAACCAGTTCCCCGTCAACAAGATTCGGCTCAACGACGAGTGCCAGTCCACCGATGGCAGNCCCTGCCGAGGTCCACATCAGGAACCTCGCGGTGCGACTGGTCTTCAATTCTCCATCCATCACCCAGGCCACGCTGGCAACCAGTGCTCCCAGGGGCAACAACCACGCCAGCGTCTCCCGTTGCCAGACCGTCTCGAAACCAAACTGCATCAGCACCAACTGGGAAATCGACCGGTGGGCCCCGGTGCCGACCACTCCCGCAATCACCAACCAACTGATCGCCACGCGGGTCCAGGCACGGTAGCGTCCGTCGAAGTCGGTCAGGCAATGGCCGCGGACCCACCCGATCACCAGGGCCATTTGAGCGGCCACAACCAGCAGTGCGCTGGCCATCCATGTGGCGGCCGTGGCCGAATCGACACCAAGAACCACCGAGTAGGGGATTCGAATTCCCTCGGGGACACTCTGCTGGAACCAGGCTGCGGCAATCACCGCGTCACAGGCCGACAACAACAACAGCGACCACGCCAGAACCGCCCAGCCAGACCGTGGCACGACTGAACGGAGGCTCAGGGTCGCCGGCTTGGACGGTTGTGCCTCGGAAAGATCCCCAGCATCCTCCACCCTTGTCTCGTCGGACATCTCGTCTACTCCCTGGTCAACGGCCAACCGTCTTCTCCTGCGTTCGTCCAGCCAGCGTGCACCGGCAAATCGCATCGCCATCGGACTCACTCCTATCCGAGGTTCACCCGNCCGGAAGACTCATCGGTTCGATTGAACGAAACTGACAATATCTGCACCGGNCTCATTCGCTTCTTATCGGCATTCCTCACCCGTCTTCGTTGGTTCAACCACTGCCCGGAGCAGGGTTTCCCGAGTATGCTGGTACTGGAGACTGCCGCTGGAACCACCGTTGGAATTCGCCCGAACAGATCCCCCCGCCGCCAGGACACTCAACAACATGCCATCCGGTTATTCCTACAGGCTGCCAGGAAACTCGCGGTCCCGCCGTCGGTTGCTGGTCCTGCGGGCCGCTGCCGAGCTCGAAGAGAAACAAGCCCGACGGCTGGCCCGGGCGGCGGAAGCCGCATCGGGAGATCAGACCAGACCCGTGGTCGAGGAACCGGTCGCCGTGCAAGCCACGGAGTCCGTCGGGGCAGCGGTCCCCGAACTGGCCGGACAACTGGCCGGACAGATTGCAGAGCACGGCATCGAACCGGATCCGGCCAACGACGAATCGAGCGGNTTGGACACGCTGTTCCCACAGCAGCAGACAACCGACGGGCCCGATGCCGATGAGGTTTCAACCATCCGCGAACTGGTTGCCGGTCCGCGACCAGCGACCTGGGTCTTCTGTGGTGATGGGCCCGACGAAACAGCGTTTCCAGATCTTTTCGCCGCTGAGCTTCGCACCACCTATCGCCGGCCACTGGACGCTGTCGTCAACACGCTGGTGCCCGGATCGCCAATAGAAACCGTGCTCGAGAACCTCGAGTGGCAATTGGCCCGTTTCCAGCCTGATGTCGTGCAACTGGTCATTGGCCGGGCTGCCGCATCCGCCGGATCGGAATTTTCCACCACGCTGGCCCAACTGATCGATCAACTGAGGAACCTCAACGCCGCGATTGTGATTCACGCTCCCGATGCCAGCGGATCCGATGAACTGGCCAAGCCTGTCGAACAGATCCGTGAACTGGCCAGTTCACGGGCCATTCCGGTAATTGATCATGCCGACTCCGACAGTGACCACGACCGGGTCAACCGCCTCTGCCAGGAACTCAATCTGCAACGCCCTGGCGACTGATCGTTCACCGGGCCGAACCACAGCGCGGCTCACCTCGGGTTGGCAAACCCGGCTAGTTGCCGTCCGTCGCCTGGGCCGCAACCGACTGCATCCAGTCCTGCAGGGCACGAACCCGAGGGACGGGACTCTCGACCATCGCCTCCAGTGCCCTCACCACGGCCAGGCATCCCGGTAGAGTGGTCACACAGGGCACCCCGTGAGCAACCGCCGCGGCACGGATCTTGCCCTCGTCGGTCCGTGCTCCCTTGCCACTGGGCGTGTTGAAAATGAACTGGATGTCACCATTGGCGAGGAAGTCCAACAGGTTGGGACGTCCCTGGGCCAGCTTCTTGATCGTCTCGACCTCGACTCCCGCCTCGCGCAACACATCGGCGGTTCCGTCTGTGGCCACCAGTTGGAACCCCATCGCCTCCACCCGCCGCGCCGGCTCAACCATCGCCGCCTTGTGCGGACTGGCCATGCTGATGAACACCCGGCCCTCCCGCGGCAATTCGTTTCCGGCCGCAAGCTGGCTCTTGGCAAACGCCAGTGCAAATGACTCGTCAATCCCCATCACCTCGCCCGTCGAACGCATCTCCGGGCCCAGGATGATGTCGACCCCGGCGAACCGATTGAACGGGAAGACACTCTCCTTGACCGACGTGTGTTCCGGAACGACCTCTGCGGTCACGCCCAGTTTCTCCAGGGTCTCACCGGCCATCACCTTGGCGGCGACGCGGGCCAGCGAGATGCCGGTGGACTTGGACACAAACGGCACCGTCCGGCTGGCGCGGGGGTTCACTTCCAGCACGTACAGCATGCTGTCCTTGACGGCAAACTGGATGTTCATCAGTCCGCGGACTTCCAGGGCCTCGGACAGCTTCCTCGCCGCCACCTTGATCTCCTCGACCATCTCCTCCGGCAACGAGTAGGGAGGCAGGGCACAGGCAGAATCCCCCGAGTGGACTCCTGCCTCCTCGATGTGTTCCATCACCCCACCAACAAGCGTCATCGTTCCGTCACCGATCGCGTCGACGTCGACCTCGATCGCGTCCTCGAGGAACTTGTCGATCAAAACCGGGTGGTCCGGCGAGGCCTCGACCGCCTCGGTCATGTACCGAACCAGCGAGACTTCGTCGTAGCAGATCTCCATCGCCCGGCCACCCAGCACGTAACTGGGCCGGACCAGGATCGGGTACCCGACCTGCTCGGCCACGGCGCGAGCCTGTTCGACATTGGTGGCGATGCCGTTGGGAGGCTGTCGCAAGCCGGACTGGCGCAGAATCGACTGGAACCTCTCGCGGTCCTCAGCCGCGTCGATCATATCAGGCGACGTGCCGATGATTGTCACGCCGGAGGCCTCAAGGCCCCGGGCCAGGTTCAATGGTGTCTGGCCCCCGAACTGGACAATCACACCATCGGGCTTCAGCCGGTCGCAGATATTCAGCACGTCCTCGGTTGTCAACGGCTCAAAGAACAACAGGTCCGACGTGTCGTAATCGGTCGAAACGGTTTCGGGATTCGAGTTCACCATGATGCTCTCGATGCCCAGTTCGCCCAATGCAAACGCGGCCTGGCAACAGCAGTAGTCGAACTCGATCCCCTGGCCGATCCGGTTGGGTCCGCCACCAAGAATCATGATCCGTGGATGGTTGTCCTCATTTTCGGGCGTCTCGTCCTCGTCCTCGTACGTCGAGTAGTAGTACGGTGTGTAGGCCTCGAACTCGGCGGCACAGGTATCGACCTGCTTGAAGGTCGCGGCAATCCCCAGCTCCAGCCGGTGGCTCCGCACCTCGCTCTCACTCGTGTCCCACCACCCGGCCAACTGCTGATCAGAGAACCCGTTGCGTTTGGCCTCCCGCAGCACGTCCCGTGGCACATCCTCAATTCGGTGGTATTCGCGCAACTGCTGTTCACGCTCGACCAGTTGCCGCAATTGGTGCAGGAACCAGGGATCGATTCCGGTCAGCCCCTGGATCTCATCAACGCTCATCCCCTCCAGCAGGGCGAATCGCAGATAAAAGATCCGCTCGTCGTTGGCGATCGACAGTTTCTTCTGGATCTGGTCAGGAGTCGGTTGCCGTGACGTGCCCCACGGATCCTTCTTGCCGCCGCCCAGGCCAAAGAAACCAATCTCCAGGCCCCGCAAGGCCTTCTGCAGCGACTCGCGAAACGTCCTGCCGATGGCCATCGTCTCACCGACGGACTTCATCTGCACGGTCAACTCGGCATCCGCATCCGGGAACTTCTCGAACGTCCATCGTGGGATCTTGGTGACCACGTAATCGATGGTCGGTTCGAAGCAGGCTGGTGTTTCACGCGTGATGTCGTTGGAGATCTCGTCCAGACGGAAGCCGACGGCCAGCTTGGCCGCGATCTTGGCGATCGGAAACCCGGTCGCCTTGCTCGCCAGCGCACTGGAACGGCTCACCCGGGGGTTCATCTCGATGATCACCATTCGGCCCGACGACGGATCGATAGCAAATTGCACGTTCGACCCACCGGTCTCAACACCGATCTCGCGCATGCAGGCAATCGTCGCATCCCGCATCCTCTGGTATTCCTTGTCGGTGAGTGTCTGGGCCGGCGCGACGGTAATCGAATCGCCCGTATGAACACCCATCGGGTCAAGGTTCTCGATCGCGCAGATGATCACGACGTTGTCGGCGACGTCCCGCATCACCTCCATCTCGTACTCTTTCCACCCGATCACCGATTCCTCGAGCAAAACCTCGTGAACCGGCGAGAGTTCCAGACCACGACGGACCTTGGCTTCAAACTCGTCCTTGTTGTACGCGATCCCTCCACCCGATCCGCCCAGCGTGTAGCTGGGACGAATGACCATCGGCAGCCCGATCTCCCGGACCGCATTCCGCGCCTCCTCGATGTTGTGCACGATGAAACTGAGCGGAACATCCAGCCCGATCGACTCCATGGCCTTCTTGAAGCTCGCACGCTCTTCGGCCTTGGCGATCACGTGCTCCTTGGCCCCGATCAACTCGACACCGAGTTGGTCCAGTACCCCGCGACGGGCCAGGTCCATGGCCACGTTGAGCCCGGTTTGCCCACCCAGCGTTGGCAGCAACGCGTCGGGGCGTTCCACCTCGATGATCTTCTGGACGTACTGCCAGGTGATCGGTTCGATGTAAGTCCGATCCGCCATCTCGGGATCGGTCATGATCGTGGCGGGGTTCGAGTTGACCAGGGTCACCTCGTACCCTTCCTCGCGCAACGCCTTGCAGGCCTGGGCACCTGAATAGTCAAATTCGCAGGCCTGACCGATCACGATCGAACCCGAACCGATAATCAGAATCTTCTGGATGTCGTCTCGACGGGGCACGGCAACACGCTATGACGTAGGGTCCCCGTTGACGGAAGTCGCCCGGATGGGGACAAATTTCCCCAACCGTAACAATCTTGTTGGCGGATGCAAGAGTGCCAATGGTCACAACCTGCAACAACGCCGTCACGGAATCTCCGTCCACAATCTCCGGTTGACTCGACCTCGACCGCTCGCCCGGGCACAATGGCGTGGCCAAGGCTTGTTAGACACCTCGTGAGGAAATCACCGTGAAGACAATTGTTTCCGCCCTGCTCGTCCTGGTCACCATCGCCAGCAACNCGGCTTTCTCGGCCGACGCCACCGTCAGGCTCAAACGCGGGAANGACTCCGTCAAGGTGACTGTCGACGGCCAGCCATTNGCCACCTACAACACAAGCAGCAAGCTGCCCAAGCCGTTCTTTCTTCCGGTGCGAGGCCCCCAGGGCACCGTGATCACCCGATCTCTCGAACACCAGGAAGACCACCCTCACCACAAGGGAGTCTGGGTGGCCGTCGACGAGATCAACGAGGTGAGGTTCTGGGCCGAGAAGGGCAAGATCGTCAATCGCAAGATCTCGCTGGATCGGAAGAAGGGCAACCCGGCCGTGATGGTCGTCACCAACGACTGGCTCGGAGACGATGGAAAACCGATCATTGTCGAAACGACCCGGATCAGCATCTTCGCCAACCGCCTGTTCTCCTACGACATCACGTTCACCGCACACCGGGACACGGTCACCTTCGGTGACACCAAGGAAGGACTGTTTGGAATCCGCATGCGGAATGAACTGCGTGAAAGCCAGGGCGGCAAGGTGATCAACGCGGCCGGCAGTATCGGCACCAAGGCCTGCTGGGGTCGGGTCAGCAACTGGATCGATTACTACGGAACGGTCGACGGCAAGACGGTGGGCATGACGCTGTTTGACCACCCACTGAACTTCCGTCGTTCCCGGTACCACGTCCGCAACTACGGGCTGTTCACGATCAGCCCGTTCGGCGAACGGGCCTACACCGGTGGACAGCGACCGGCCAACCCGGCCCTGCTGACCCGTGGTGGCAAACTGAGACTCCGTTACGGACTCTATATTCACTCGGGCAACACCAAGCAGGCCAAGGTTGGTGCCACTTACCTCGACTATCTCAAGGTGTCCGGCGACGGCTTCGTGCTCCGATCTCCCGAGGAACCGGAATCGGTCACGGCATCTGGAGGTGACCAGTAGGAGTTGTCGAGAGTGCCACCGACCGGGTTCCGTCGCCCTTCGCGGGAACACCGGCAACCTCTATAATCGTCNCCTCGCGCCCCCGGCGGCGCCTCTCCAACCTCACTCCACAAACCACAGCACATCACAATGCTGCGTACCCACACATGTGGCGAACTTCGGGCCGACCACATCGGCCAAACCATTACACTCGGCGGATGGGTCCAGAATTATCGGGACCACCGGGGACTGGTTTTCATTGATCTCCGTGATCGCTACGGCATCACCCAGGTCGTCTTCAATCTCTCGCACGACGAGCAGATGCAGGCGGTTGCCCGGGCGCTGCGAAGCGAGGACGTGATCCAGGTCGAGGGCGAGGTGATCAGTCGATCGGAAAACGTGAACCCGAAGCTGGCCACCGGCGAGATCGAGATCAAGACGACCCGGCTGCATGTTTTCAGCAAGAGCAAGACGCCGCCGTTCGAACCCAGTTCCACCGAGTTGCCCAACGAGGAATTGCGGCTGAAGTACCGTTTCCTGGACCTCCGGCGAGACGCTCTCAAAAACACCCTGGTGATGCGACACAAGCTGACCAAGGCCGCTCGCGACTTTTTCGATTCGAACAACTTCCTGGAAATCGAAACACCGATGCTGGGCCGCAGCACTCCCGAGGGAGCACGTGACTACCTGGTCCCCAGCCGTGTGCATCCCGGCAGCTTCTTTGCCCTGCCCCAGAGTCCCCAGATCTACAAGCAGATCCTGATGATCGCCGGCTACGATCGTTACGTGCAGATGGCACGNTGTTTCCGGGACGAGGACCTGCGGGCCGACCGTCAACCGGAGTTCACCCAGATCGACGTCGAGATGGCCTTTGTCCAGCGCGACGACATTCTCGAGACCATCGATGGGCTGATGGCTCACCTGGTCAAGGAGGTCCGGAACGAAGAACTGGCCCTGCCGTTGCCACGGCTCGCCCACGCCGACGTGATGGAACGTTTCGGTACCGACAAACCCGACCTGCGATTCGACATGGAACTGGTCGATATCGGTGAGATCGCCGGGGCATGCGAATTCGGAGTGTTCAAGAACACGATCGAATCCGGTGGCCGTGTCCGCGGCCTGAATGCGCGCGGAGCCGCCGAGAGCTACAGCCGGAAGAAGATCGACGAGTTGACCGAATTCGTGGGCGACTACGGTGCGAAGGGCCTCGCATTTTTCCGGGTCGCCGACGGTGTCCTCGACTCGCCCATTGCCAAGTTCCTCGACCCCGAACACCACACGGCGATCATCGAAGCGTTTTCGGCCGAGCCGGGCGATCTGTTGTTCTTTGTCGCCGATTCCAACTCGGTGACATCCGCCGCACTGGCAGCACTCCGCAACCGTTTGGGCGCCGAACTGGAACTCTACAATCCCGACGAACTGAATATTGCCTGGGTGATTGATTTTCCGCTACTGGGATGGAACGAGGGCGAGGAACGCTGGGATGCCGAGCATCACCCGTTCTGCTTCCCGGTCGAGGAGGACATGGAATCTCTCACCAGCGATCCCGGTGCTGTACGAGCCCAGTCCTACGACCTGATCTGCAATGGCTACGAGGCCGGCAGTGGCAGCATTCGTATCCACGATCCACTCGTCCAGCAGCAGGTCTTCGATCTGCTGGGAATCGAGGCCGAGGAGGCCGAGATGAGATTCGGCTTCCTGCTGGAGGCACTACGTTACGGTGCACCACCGCACGGCGGCATCGCGCTGGGACTGGACCGCTGGGTCATGCTATTTGCCGGACACGACAACATCCGCGACGTGATTGCCTTCCCCAAGACACAGAAGGCCGCCGATCTGCTCAGCGGTGCACCCTCAACAGTCGACGACCACCAACTCCGTGATCTGTCGATCAAGACCGACCTGCCCGACCCCGTCACAACTTCCTGAAATGGCCCGGGGTCGACCGGGGAAACAGGACCGGATGAACCCATGCCGGCCAAGCACCCCCCACGCTATCTCGACAACCACGCCACCACGCGAACCGATCCGCGTGTGGTCGAAGCCATGCTGCCGTTCTTCAGTGAACGCTTCGGAAACGCGGCCAGCATCGGCCACTCTTTCGGTGAGGACGCCGCACGGGCCGTCGAAACCGCTCGACAGGAAGTCGCCAGCCTGGTGGGGGCACGGCCCGAGGAAGTCATTTTCACCAGTGGGGCAACCGAGGCCAACAACCTCGCTCTGAAGGGACTGCTGAGCACATCCGGCAATCGGCGTCACCTGGTCGTCTCGGACATCGAACATCCGTCGGTCCTCGATCCCGTCGCACGGTTGGCCCGGACTGGCTGCCGGGTGACTCGTGTCGGCTGCGACACGACCGGCCAGGTCGACCCCGCGGAAGTCGCCGCTGCGATTGAGCCGGACACGGCCCTGGTCAGTGTGATGTGGGCCAACAACGAGGTCGGCACCATCAATCCGGTCGCAGAAATCGCCGACCGCTGCGTCGACGCCGGGGTGGTCTTCCACACCGATGCCGTGCAAGCCGTCGGACGCATCCCGGTCAACTGCCGCAACGTGACCGCGGGGCTGCTGTCACTGTCGGCTCACAAGATCTACGGTCCCAAGGGGATCGGGGCCCTGGTCGTCCGACGGAGCTCACAACGGATTCGGCTTCTTCCGCAAATCGAAGGAGGTGGTCACGAAGCCCATCTCCGCAGTGGAACGCTGCCGGTGCCACTGATCGTTGGATTCGGAACCGCTTGCCGACTGGCGGCCGACGCCCTCGAATCCGAATCGGTCCGACTGGCCGGATTGGCCAAAACGCTGGCCGCGGGCATCGGGGAACGGCTCGAGGGAGTGCACATCAACGGGCACCCCGATGACAGACTTCCGGGAAACATGAACCTGGGATTTGAAGGTGTCGACGGTGATGCCCTGCAGGCTGGCCTGAAACGGATCGCCGTCAGCAGCGGGTCAGCTTGCACCACCGCCGATCCCGGCACCAGCCATGTGCTGGCAGCAATGGGAGTCCCCGAGACACTCAGCCGGGCCAGTCTTCGGTTTGGCCTGGGACGATTCAACACCGAGGACGACATTTTGGCAGCTATCGACGAGATCGTGGAGACCGTCGAACGATTGCGGACTACAACGCGGCCGGGTTGAAAAAGACCGCCAGTTGACACGGTGGCCACGGCGGCACTACAGTCCCGCCGCTCCCCGATTCCGCCCGGAGATTCCCGGTGTCATCACCTCCCTCACAACGGTTGCCCAACTGGCACCAGGTTTGGGCTGTACTGGCCACGGGGCTGCCGCTGGCGATTCTGGCGGTTGGCTGCCTGAATGCACAACGGGTGCCCCCTGATACGGCGAGACGGCCGTCGCAGCAGGCTCCCGCACGCCCCACCATCGAACCCACCGGCGCTGCCGATAACAAGACGCCGTCCTCGTGGAAACCGTTGAAGACGGTCCGCAAGTGGAATTCGATCGTGCTGCATCACACGGCGACCGAAGCGGGAAGCGTCGCGTCGATCCATGCCAACCATCTGCAGCGAACAACCGCCGGAAAGCCGTGGCTGGGAATCGGGTACCACTTCGTGATCGGCAACGGGAAGGGCATGCCCGACGGTTACGTCGAACCGACATTCCGATGGCGCAACCAGTTGCAGGGTGCCCACGCTGGCCAGAAGGATCACAACCAGCACGGAATCGGAATCGCGCTGATCGGCAATTTCGAGAAACGGCCTCCCACCACCGCCCAACTGTCCTCGTTGCGACGGCTGATCGTGCACCTCCACAGCGTGTACGCAATCCCCGCCACCGGGCTCGTCGGTCACAGCGACATCAAGGCCACGGCGTGCCCGGGCAAGCTCTTCCCNCTGGCAAATCTGAAGACAGATCTCGCCAAGAACAAGATCACTCCTTGACCGCTTTCGCGGGAGCTTTCTTGACCGCCTTCGGATCGACAGGCGTGTCCTGGGGATAAACCAGTACTCGATCGTGAACCAGCACCACCAGGTCGGGCCGGTCGTCACCGGTGACATCGGCAACAATCGCCTCGCGAGGCTCGTTGCCACCACCACTCGCCCCACGAAACGCTTTCTGTTCGAAGACCCGGAAATCCAGGGCGTGGCGCAGTCCCTGGGCAGGCGAAAAATCCAGCAAGCTCACNCGGTGAGCTCGCCTGTCGATCGCCGCGACATCAACGCGACCGTCGCCATTGAGATCTCCGCTAACGGTNGTCGAGAGGACCGTTTGCTTCCTGCGAGGTTCAAACGACGCNAGTTCCTCGACNCCGGGNCCCTTGCGACCGTTGTACAGGACCGCGAATTTTCCGTTGCCCACCAGCAACAGGTCTTCCCGCTTGTCACCGTTCAAATCAGCAATGCGATTGGTTCGATAGGCCAGCGTCCCCAGTTCGACCTCCCGCCACGGCTTGAACAGTTTTGCTTCGCCCTCCCGTCGCATCACTCTCAATTGCTTCACCCCGGTGTCGACCAGAACCACTTCCTTGCCGGGGACTCGGTCAAGTTCGAGTGCCGCCACACCGGCAATCCTGGCGTTGGATTCGCTCACGTTGTACTGGTCGGTCACCTGCCAGGCGTTGTCCGCAGTCAGCGACACGCTGCGGGCAAATTTCTGCTGGGCCACCAGGATCGACTGGCGTTCGAGTCGGCCGACGAACAATTGTCCGGGCGTGATGTCACCCAGTTGAATTCCACCACTGGTCGCTACGACTTTCAGCGACCCGTCCGCCTGGCTGATGACCAGCACGGGTGGCTGTTCGAGATCCTGGAACACCAGCAGGTCGGTTCGGCCGTCGCGGTTGGCATCGACCGAGACCAGGTACTGTGGGGTTCCCTTCAAGGNGATGGGGACCTGGGCCANCTTCCCGAAGGGCCGGGGGGTGAACTTGCCACCATCACCATGCGCCACCGCACCCAGGACGTACCCGCTTCCCTTGGCCGGCTTGGCCACGTAGACGATCTCCGGCCCCGGCTTCCCATCCACGTCGACCAGTTCACAGGCCAACGGCGAACCCGGGATGGANATTGGCTGNGGAAATCCGAGTCGTCCCCCGGTCATCCGGCTGACACCCAGTGTCTTTTCCTTGACACTGATGACGACGACCTCATTCCCCTTGGTACCGTCCACATNTCCAATCTTGACCTGCCGGGTGTCCTCGAGACCGGGAAAAGCTGTACCGAGATCCAGTCCGCCAGCCGGTCGCTGTCGAAAAACGATCACACGGGCACCGGCCGGATCAGACACGGCCACGTCAGTCCGCCCATCACCGTCAATATCACCGACGGCCACGTCTCGCAGTGACTCGGTCCGAGCCGCTCCCTGCCTCCCAAAGCCGTACTGGATCAGTCGCTGTTTGTGTTCGGCGGCCTGGTCCCCGNCACCACGGCCCTGGACCTTCAACAACTTGACACGGTTGGTTGCCGATTCAACAACCACCAGTTCGTCGCCACGGCGACCATCGAGATCCTGCAATTGGACATCGCGATGGGCAGGCAGCTTCAGCCGCATCTCCGGCCCCAGTTGACCCATCGGATCCTGCAACCGAACACAAAACGATCGTTTCTGTTCCTCGACGGCCGTGTAGCACAGATCCTGNCGTCCATCACCATCAAGATCATTGACACTGGCCAGCCCGAGTTGAGCCGACGTGTTCATCAGCAATCGCGGCGTGCTCAACTTGCCCTGCTTGGATTGCAGAAAGATCGATGTTTCGTACTTGCCCAGCACGACCAGGTCNTCCCGGCCATTCCCGTCCAGGTCACCGGTCGCCAGNTTGCCACGGACCGNGTTGATGTCGGCAATACGGAATTCGAACTTCTCGGACCACTCACCTTCCTTTGGCTGGAACCGGACCACCAGAAAATTCGGAGCTCCCAGATAGGCCAGGTCGGGACGACCGTCACCGTTGTAGTCGCCGACGACCATCGCGGAGACCTGCCTGTCAACNGGAATCTTGCGGTGCTCGAATCGCCAATCATTCTGGATCTGGTTGACCTCTCCGTCATCATCCTCGACCACCTCACCAGCCGGTTTCTGCTTCCGCTGGTGCAGATAATCGATTCGGCTGTGGCTGTTGTCGGCCACCACCAGGTCNACGAGTCCATCGCGGTCCAGGTCCCGAGCCAGCAGGTTGCTCGACCGTGTTTCCAACTTGAAGATCTCGACCGGCTTGAAACCGAAGTACTGTCCCAGTGGCGAGGGTCCACGGGGTTCCTGGGCCACGAGCGGATTGCCACTCAGCGAACCTGCCAGCAACAACACCGCCGACACGAACACTGNCATTCTGCTGCACGAGGCCATTTTAGAGTCCATCATCANTTCGAATCTCCGGTGTCAACCGGAACCCGCGAGAAGTGGCCGCTGGTTCACAATTTGAAATNCCCTGCCAAAAAGTCCTCTCCTGGACTCCCAGTGAAACCCAATGAGCCGGACAGGTGNCAGGTTCGGTGCAACCAGCATAAGCCGACCGATTCGGATGCCGCAAGCAGGGNGAACCGGATCGACTTGACCGATTCGACCCCACCTCACTCATTCCGACTCGGAGGAAAGCACCTTGCCCACCCGCAGGTGTTGTGGCAGACTTCAAACAGAGGACCGCGGCCGGTTGCTTGCCGGTATGGACCACTTTTTCTGGATGCGGATATCTCGAGGACAATCATCGATGACCCAATCCCCAGCCACCCTTCGCACATGCATCCTGGCCCTCGCCGCCCTGTTCGTCACTCCGACCGTGGCACCAGCCCAGGGCCTGATCTGGTCCTTGCCCGAGCAGGAAGGGACCTGGGTGCGATACGAGGGCGAGTACAAGCAGATCGAGTTTCGCCCGGGAGTTGCCACCGGNGANCAGACATTCAACTGGCGACGCAATGTGACAATCAAATCACTGGCGACACCGGCAGAACACAAGACCGCCATGTACCGGGGAAAACCGGTCACCTGCCGGTGGATCGAAATCAAGGTCGAGACGGGCAAGCCGGGAGAACAGGGNCTGGACACCGGTCCCGGCGGGGCGAGGCTCTACAAGGTGCTGATCCCCGAATCACGAATATTTGGCACGCTGGTAGAAAACAAGAGTGTCGATGCCGATGGCATTCCCGTCTCCTTCCTGCCGATCATTCGCGGCTATCGCAAGCTTGGCAACCGCAAGGAAGAGCCCATCAAGACCAAGGTCCTGCAGATCTATCCAGCCATTTCACTGCTGAAACACTACAAGGTGCTTCGCGCCGAAACCGGCGAACCGGAGAACCCGGAACTCGAAGCCCTGGGAGCAATCAATGCGATCAAATGGGTCGGAGCCGACACACTGCAAAGTCGTGTGAGTCGATCCGAACATGAGTCCGAGATCTGGCTCAGCCGCGAAGTNCCCTTCGGGTTGGCNCGGTGGCAAGTCAAGGTCACGCGTTCGCGAAAACGGGAGACCGATCCTCGCGACGATTTCGTCAAGCGGACGGAGACGACCGTCGAGATGAAAGCGGTCGCGGTGGGCACCGACGCCAAGAGCGAACTGGCCGTGCAGTAATCACCTCCCGGAGGTGACTACCGGGCCGCCCGGGACCGGCGGTCTTTCCAGGGATCCTTCAGGTCGCCGACGTACCGCTTCAGGAATCCGACGACCACGTTCTCGACACCGATCTGTTTGCCCAGCAGGTCGGTTCCCTGCAACTGCACTGGGAACGAGTTCATCCAGTTCATCCGTTTCTCGGGATCGTCNGAGATCGGCTTGAGGAAATTGTAGACCCGGTTGGCATCGGCCAGTTGAGCTCTCGACCGGCGTTCGCCCACGCAGACCAAAAACGCGGCCTTGCCCTTGAGAAACTTCATCGGGCGGTTGATGGTCATTCCCGGCAGGCTGCCCTGGGGACTGAGCAGCACCAGTGCCCGGACATCCTGGCCACGCGGTGTCCGTGCGGCCACGGTGGGTGCGTCGGAATGNGGTTTCTTGGACCAGTCATTGGCGGCAAATGCCACCGCCACTGGACTGCTCATTCCCGCCGCCACCACGCCCAGTTTTCNCATGTTCAGGCGTTTATTNTGGTGCTCGGAAAAAATGAACTTCTTGATCGCCTCCATGTCACTGGTCACCATCAGCTGGTAGTCGAANCGGGTCAGTTTCGATCCACCACNCTTCTTTTTGCCAGCGGCTTTNACGCCGGACGTCGGCTTGCTCTGGCCATGCTTTCGCAGATCGGCGGCAATCACCGCAAAACCTTGTTTCTGCAGCCCCTCGGCCAGCCCGCCCTTGCGAGTCCAGATCAGGCGACTGCCACCCTGCATGTGTAGCAACACCACCACGGCCGCGTTCTCCTTCAGCCGTGACGGGTAGTAGGTCACGTGAATCGGCCAACTGTCTCGCGCACCTGCCAGCGTTCGATCCTCCTTGCTGGCCTGTTGCGCCATCACCGGCGAGGCCAGAATGGCCACGAGGGCAACGCCAGACAACACGAACAAACGGGATGACAGGGAGGTCCCGGACATGACATCGGTCCTCGAGCAACATTTGAAACGGATAATGCGAGTCAAGTAACAGCCATGGAGGTTTGACAGATGTGGGGATTTCAGTCTATGCCAATGCCGGAAACCGGTCAATTGGCGCTGAGAATCAACTATGCGTGGTCTATTTGTCACCGGCACTGACACAGGGGTCGGAAAAACATGGGTCACCGCCATGGTCGCTCGACACCTGGTCCAACAGGAAATCCAGGTGGGAGCCTACAAGCCAACCGCCAGTGGATCCCAGGACGGCCGATGGGCCGATGTCGACGTCCTGCGAGAAGCAATCGGTGNGCGATTCCCCGAGGAACGGATCTGTCCACAACGATTCGACGCACCGCTGGCCCCTCCTGAAGCTGCCAGGCTGGAAAACCGAGAGATCGATCCGGGATTGTTGAGATCGGGGGCGCTGTGGTGGAGTGANCAGGTTGACACGTTGCTGGTCGAGGGNGTGGGGGGACTGCTGTGCCCGNTGACCGNCTCGGAAACCATTGCCGACCTCGCNGTTGACCTGGGCTGGCCAATCGTCATCGTCGCTCGCAATGCCCTGGGCACGATCAACCACACGCTGCTCACCATCGATGTGGCACGCCGCCGTGGATTGAAAATATCCGGAGTCGTACTCAACCAACCAGAACCCCCCGATCCTCACGACCGCTCGCTGGACACAAACGCCGGGACAATTGGCCGACTCGGCAATGTTGAGATACTGGGACACGTGGCGTACGGCAGCCGCGACTTGCTTCCGTTCGACGGCACCGCGACAATCGACTGGCTGGCAGTGACCGGTCACCGCCGCTGAACCCACCCCGTCACCTCGTTTTCGCCAATGACTCTCGAAGTTACCTGTGGAGCGTGCCAGGGTCGACTGGTGGTCGAAACCCCCGGGGTTGTGGTGTCCTGCCCGCATTGTGGACACCACCTGACAACACCCGATTTCCCCGTCGACACACTCTCCGATGACGTCCCGGTGGAAACAACCGAGTCGGTCACCGAGTCTGCGCCTCCCGAGACAGTCAACTCCAGCAGCATCTTTGACGAATCGGTTACCGAACCGGAAGATCCCCGTACCGCCGAAACTCAACTCGACTCGGGTCCGGAGTTGGACGAACCCGTCAGCCAAGAACCCGTCAGCCAAGAACCCGTCAGCCAAGAACCCGTCAGCCAAGAACCTGTCGACGCCCCACTGACGGACAGTTCACCAGAAGATCTCCCGGCGGCTGAACCCAGGGCCAGGCGACAACGCGACACCGTGTCCCGGTCGGCCTTCCTGATTTTGCTCAGCTATGCCAGTGCCATCACCCTGGCCTGTCTCTGGCTGTTCTACCAGTTGCAGAACGCCCCATTGCACAACCTGGAGCGACTGCCCGACCCAATCGATCAGGCCGAGGGTGGAACACCTCGATTGACGCTGGTCGCCGTCGACAGTCCCATGCCGACCGGCCACACCCTGGCTCTGGGCCAGTCTCGAAAATTTGGGCACATCCGGGTGACACCACTGCGGGTCAGCCGTGGNTCACTCGGATTCGAAGCACTCCGACAACTTGGTGGCGGGATGAGTCGGAAGCCCATCGGACCGGTCCTGAAACTCCATCTTCAACTGGAGAATGATTCGAGTGACCAGGAGATCGCTCCCCTGGACCGAACACTGATGCTCTCACGGCGGTATGACAACAACCAGGTCCTGGCCAACAATTTCCTGCGAGCCGGCAAGGATGCATCGATCACGCTGTTGCACGACAATCCGCTCGAGGGCAACTGGAACTGGAAAGGCCAGGAAGCCGACCAGGTCAATGGCAAGGTCTTGGAGCCAGGACAGTCTTTTCAGACCTACCTGCCAACCGGTACCGAGGGGGTGGGGGACCTGGCCGGACCGCTCTTCTGGCGGGTCCATCTCCGCAAGGGTTACAGCNATTCCGGCCGTGGTGTGACGACCATTTTCGAGGTGGCCTTCGACAGTTCGCAAATCGAGTCCGAAGAGAACGTCGACTGAGCCGCTCCTACGCGGCCCGGCGAGCCAATTGTCCCAGTTGCCTGGCCTGCACCGCCGACGTGTCCACGGTCAATTCGACCCGGAATGCCCACTGCCCCGTGTCATCCGCCTGGAACGTCCAGTGCGGCACCACCAGGTCGGTTGCCNCCCCACGCACCCGCCACGCCGGCGATCGGGGTGACCACCCCAGCGACCAGTCAACGCCAGCCTGTTCCTCGATCANTCCCAACCAGTCGCCCTCGGGCATGCTGTCGAGTGTCTCGAGCTCGATGCGTTGCCCGTCACGGTCGTAGCCATAGCAATCTTCCAACTCNCCGGTCCCCAGCGGAATCTCGACGGCCAGGTGACGCAAGGATCGAGGCTCGAGCCCCGCGACACGGCCTTCCAGCAACAGCCGCCGTCCGTCGCCGGCTTCCATCCCGATCCGCCAGTCGATCCGAGGCCCCAGCGACTCCGGAGCAGAGTCCCACCGCATCCACGCCGAACCACCGGGACGTTCCAGGGTGATCTGACCTCCCTGCGGTCCCATCGACAACAACTTCCCNGTGCCGTCGACGTATTCGTCCCGTGACGTTTCGGGATCGAGCAGCCAGGCCGCCGGTCCGCCGTGGNCCCCGTTGCCCGGCCGACCGGTGAGCAACGGCAAGGACAGTCCTATNTCCCGGAGGTCGAGTTCGTGAANCCCCCGGTCGTCGACCGGATCGATCCACGCCGTCAGCCCCTCGCTCTGCAATCGGACCTCGNTGCGGCCGTCGAGGTTGAAATCATCGGCCGTCACCTCGACCCAACCCGGCGGCCGTTCCTGGAGCCGATCGGCAAGCCGTTCGGCCTTGAGCAACAACCGCCTGGCCTCGGCCAGGGGCCCGGGACCCGGCACACCCGTCTGCTCCGACGCGGCGGCTCCCTGTGCCCGGTACAACCCCCAGCGTGCCCGCTCCAGCGCCTGCGTGTCTCCCTGTTTTGTCGCGGCGGCGATCTGTCGACTGACACCCAGCAGCCTCGCGTGGAGTCGGGAAGCCACCGGGTCGCGGTCTCGCTCGAGCCGCCAGCTGCCGCCCGGCTTACCAACGGCTGGAAGACTGAATCGACCGCGGGACCCGGTCTGCTCGACGGCGGCCGTCGGCGTGACCAGGTCCCAGTCGGAACCCACCGACAACCACTTCAACAATCGCGTCAACGATTGTCCCTCGTCGCCAGCGCCGGTCCATTTCAAAGCCAACACAACCGGACCGTCACCCAACTCGTGACAGGATGATTCGAGCCGACCAGGCAGGTCATCGACCCGTCCCTCAACCAGGAGTCCTGCCAGCGTCTCATCGGCCGGAAGAACTCCGAGCAATCGGCCATCCGACTCGGTATGAAACCAGCCGGAACGAATTGAATGAGCCGAGCGGGTGGTCACGGTCGGGTCGGGTAGCAGGATTGTCGATCCAAGACCGGCTTCGACCAGGTCGTCGGCCATTGTCGGTTCCCAGACCTGGTGAGGCACCCAGCCACACCCCGGGGTCACACCCCATCTCGTCGTGGCCCAGTCGAGATGAGCCGCCACCTGGCCGATCCGATCCTGCCGTGGCACTCCCGAGAGAACCACGTCACAGACCGGCCCGCCCAGCGGCTCGATCCGGCCAGATTCGATCAGTGCATCGACCCTTGCAGCGACGTCCGGATGCCGCTGTTCGAGCTGTTCCCAGAACGGGACTCCGGCAGAAAACCCGATCGCCAGATCGGGAAGCGCATCCAGGGTATCCAGAAACGGCACCAGGTTTTTGGCAACCAGCACATCGATGGACTCGGCGGATCGTCTCACCCGCCTGACCACTCGAACGGCGACCACCAACTTCACCATCAGGTTCGTTCTCAACTGGACCGGACCGCGACAATCCACGCCATCGTGGCGGCAACATATCGGTCGATCCCACCACGATCAAGATGACTCTGGCACAACACGCGGGGCATTCCGCCCACCCGCCACCAAACTCTATACTGGAACGCTCAGGAGTCTCGTCGTGTCGATGTCACCACCCGCTGAAAACCGCCCACCAAGAGATCGCCACGCGTTCGAACTGGCCGCCGAGACCATCACCCTGCGGATCCGGTGGTTTGGACTCGTGTTCGGCTTTGTGCTGGTCAACCTGCTTCGAGACGAGAATCGATTGCTGCTCAACGCGATCCTCGGCCTGGGCCTGGGGTACGCAATCCTCGACACTCTCTGGAGCCTGAGGGGCCTGGTCTTCCTGCGCCGCTGGCCACTGGCCATCTCACTGCTCGAAACGATTTTTGTCGGCCTGCTGTGCGCCAACGACCACGGACTGCAGAGCCCGTTCCTGTTCTACTACCTGCTGTCGCTGCTGGTCTGCGCCATCCGTTACACGCCCACTATCACCTCAATTTCCTTCCTGTTGCACGTGACCAGTTTTGGCCTGTTGGCCTTCAGCCTGCACGCCGAGAGTCGCGACGACGTGACAACAATGGTGCTGATGGTGGTCCTGATGGGGTGGGTGACGTGGGCATCGACCGCGTTTGCCGGACTGGGCAAGTCGGTCGGCAGTCGCCTGGCCCAGCTCAACGACAAGCTCCAGGACAACCAGCAACTGCTCGAGAAGCGAATCGAGTTCCGTACGCGGGAATTGCAGGAATCCCAGGCGTTGTTGACACAGCAGGAAAAACACGCCGCATTTGGCCTCCTGGCTGCCGGGATCGCTCACGAGGTCGGCAATCCCCTGGCCGCCATCAGCTCGTTGGTCCAACTGGTCAATCGACGACCAATCGATGACTACACTCGTGAACGACTGGAAATGGTCGATGATCAGCTGGTCCGGATCCAGCGGACACTGCGAGAACTGGTCGACTTCAGCCGGCCCGCCTCCCACGAGGCAACGATGTGTGACATCCACGACGTGATCGAAGCGGCTATGTCGATCGCCAAGTACTACAAGAGAAAGAAGGGAAAACTGATCGTCAGGCGGTACGCCGAGAAAATGCCACCCCTGCGAGTCGTCCGTGACCAGCTGGTCCAGGTCTTCCTCAATCTCGTGCTCAACGCGATGGATGCCACCGACGAGGGCGGGACGATCGAAATCACCACCTCGCTGACAGATGGATGGCTGGAGGTCACAATCCGGGACGACGGACACGGCATTGACCCTGCTCACCAGGACAACATCTTCGAACCGTATTTCACCACCAAGAGCACCGGAACCGGGCTGGGCCTGTTCGTTTCGCGCAGTCTCATCGAACAGGCCGGCGAGGGCCAAATTGAACTGGTCGCCTCCGACCGTTCCGGAACCACTTTCCGGATCCGGCTGACCTGTGACAATGTCAGACAACACGACGACGTGTTGCCCACCCAGGTGGAGACCGAGGAGGTTCAACCGGCATGAATGGGTCACCGAGAATCCTGGTCGTCGAGGATGAAGAGATCATCCGGAAGTCGCTGTGCGAGTTCCTGACCGAGGAAGGATTCGAGGTCGCTCCGGCGAGTTCGGTCGAATCGGCGCGGAGGTTGTGCCACGAATACGAGACAAACGAGACGAATTTCGATGTGGCCATCTGCGACGTGCAATTGCCCGACGGTGACGGGATCGAGTTGCTCGGCGACTTGATCGACCGCCATCCGGACACGGCGGGCCTGGTGATCACCGCGTACGCGACCGTTGACAACGCGGTGAAGGCCTTCGGAGCCGGGGCGTTTGATTACCTGGTCAAGCCAGTCATCTTCGAAGACCTGGCTCACAAGCTCCGCCACCTGTTCCAGTACCAGGCCGTCAACAACGAGAATCGGGCCCTGCGACGCGAACTGCAACGACGGGACGATCCGGTCCAGATCATCGGGTCCAGCGAATCACTGGGCCAATTGCAGTCGACCATCCTCAAGGTCGCAGAAACCAACTCCAGCGTCCTCCTGGTCGGAGAAACCGGAACCGGAAAAGAGCTGTTCGCCCGGGCCATCCACCGGTCGGGACCGCAAGCCGACAGCCGATTTCTCACGGTGCACTGCAGCACCCGTCCCACCGAGTTGCTCGAAAACCAGTTGTTCGGCACCGGAACGAGGAACCCCGAGCCGGGGGTTTTTCAGCAGGTGGGGCCCGGTACCGTTTTCCTCGACGAGATTGCCGAATTGTCGCTCTCGACCCAATCCCGACTGTTGCGGGCAATCGAGCACCGCGAGATCCTCCCGGTCGGTGGCTCCGATCCACAGACCGTCGAAGCACGCATCATCGCCTCGACCTGCCGGAACCTGGCACGCGAAGTGGATGCGGGCTCTTTCCAGGAAGACCTGTTTTATCGACTCGATGGAGTCAAGTTGCGGATTCCGCCCCTGCGAGAACGGCTTGAGGATGTTCCCGAACTGGTCACGTTCTTTATCGCGCGGCACGCCCGCACCATGGGGAAACGTGTCACCGGAGCCACCGAGGAAACGGTTCGGTTGCTGATGTCCGCCCAGTGGCAGGGAAATGTCCGGCAACTGGACAATGCGATCGAACGGGCCGTCATGCTCTGCGACGGCGAGACGATCGTCCCCACCGACCTGCCCCCCGAACTCCTCGGGCTCGGACAACCTCTCCCCGATACCGACGATCTTCGCAGCGCGCTGCGTCACTACGAACGCCTGCACATTGCCCGGGTCCTCAGGCAGTGTCCCGACAAGCGGGAAGCCGCCAAGCGACTGCGGCTGGGCCTCTCCAGCCTCTACCGCAAGATCGAAGAACTCGACATCAGCCCCTGAGGCACACCGCGAGCTTGATCAGGTCGCCGGTGGTTCAATCCAGTCTCGAAATCCGATCAACAATTCCGGACACCAGGTCCTCGGGCAACGCACCCCGGTTGGCCGCCGCAACGTTTTCGGCCAGGTGGTCCGGATCACACGTGCCCACGATGATCGTATCGGCATGGGGATGCGCGAGCGTGTACCGCAGAATCAACTCGGCCCGCGACATTCCCTCGGGCACGATGTCATCCAGCCCGGCCCGTTCCCAGACGTCTTCCAATGCTGGACGTCGAATCACGGCATCGGGGCCCCCATGAGCTATTCCCCCGCGAACGATGATCCCGGCGCCCGTTTCAGCAGCCCGGCTGATCCAGTCGTGGTGCTCGGGAGACAGGCACGAGTAGGGGACCTGGAATGTGTCGAAGACTTCCAGATCGACAAGGTCCGGCAGGTCCGGCAGTTTGCTGGAAGACCCGATGTGCCCCACGACACCCTGGTCCCGAAAACTCACCAGCAGGTCGATCAGGCCGGACTGCTCGAGCGTTCTGGCGTCGCCTCCGTGAAACTGCAAAAGGTCGATCCTGTCGGTTTTCATTCGCCGCAGGCTGGTCTCGAGATTTTGCTCGACCACCTCCCGGCTCCAGACATGGTCGATCTCCAGATGATCCTCGCACTGCGTGTAGGCACAACCGCACTTGGTGGCCAGGACAAACTCGTTCCGCCTGGAGCTAATGAACCGACCGATCCGCTCCTCGCTGATCCCGTAATCCGGCGAGGTGTCGATAAAATTGATGCCGGCATCGAGCACGGCGTTCAGGCACCACTCGGCTCGTTCATCATCAACAACCCGGACACCCCAGGTCCGCGGTCCACGCAAGCCCATGCTGCCATAGCCCAGGCGGGTGACGTCCAGCCCGGTGCGTCCGAGTGATTGTCGAATCATGAGACGACCATCAACCGGGCCACACTGTTTGCCCGAAACCCATCGGTTACCATCGGTTCCCGTCGACAGACCAGCCAGCCCGGCCGTGCCAATTCAACCGGTTACCGGTTGAACAGGAATGCCGGGCTGTTGATCAGGGCCCACATCAGGTCCTGTGCCGCTTCGCTGCGGTTGCCCACCTCGGCCAGATACGCCACGCCCTGCTTCAACTCCGACTCGCTAGGCGGCCGACAGATCACAGCCAGATAGACATCGCTCACGATCGTCTTGTCATCGGCCTTGGCTGCGATCAACTTGGCAACCCGACCCTCCGGATGAATGATCGCCTCGGCCACCGTCGGGCCATTGATCATGTTGAGCGTCTGGCTGAGACTCACATCGCTGGTCCGTTCACATTCACAGGGACTCTCGCGCGGTGGACGCCCGAACATGTCCAGGAACCCGATCTTGACCTTCGGGTCTGGAATCTGGCTGGCCCGGAAACCGACCGGAACACCGGGAATCCGGCTCGGAGCTCCTGTCGCCACATGAAGCGAATCAAAAAGTTGTTCGGCCGTCAGTCGACGGGGAGAAGCATGGGAAAAGTTGAGCGAGTCATCGCCGTTCCACTTGTTCGGACGAAATGAACGCTGGTAGGTGTGGCTGCGCGCCATCTCGCGAACCAGTCTCTTGAGATCAAATCCGTTGGCAATAAACTGGCGTGTCATTTCCTCGAGCAGGGGCGGATTCGAAGGCGGGTTGCTGGCTCGAATGTCATCAACCGGATCGATGATGCCTGCACCGTGCAGGTAGCTCCAGTAACGGTTGACGATGCTCTTGGCGAAGTAGGGATTCTTCGCGGAGGTCAGCCAGGTGGCCAGGCGGATCCTTGGATCAGAAGCCTTGTTGTCCAGATCGCTGGAGAACGGAAACGCCGCGTTGATGGTTTCGCCGGTGTTGGGGTGCTTGATGTCGGTTGGAGAAATCAGCGAATAGATGATCTCCTCGCCCTTGACCGGACCCGCCTTGCGACCGACACCGGCGAAGTACGCCGAGAGCTCGTAGTACTGCCGCTGCGTCCACCGCTCGAAGGGATGGTCGTGGCACTGGTTGCACTGGAACCGGGTTCCAATGAAAACCTGCGTCATGTTCTCCATCACGACCTTTGGCTCCCGAGAAATCCGGTAGTAGTTGGCTGCCGGGTTCTCGTAGGTGCTGCCACTGGCCGTCAACAACTGGTAGACAAACTTGTCGAAGGGCATGTTGGTGGCAACGGCCCGGCGAATCCAGTTGCGGAACGCCCACGACCCCTTCTCGGTGATGAACTTGCTGTTGGACAACAGCAAGTCCGACCACTTCAGCGTCCAGTGTTCGATGAACTCCGGGCTGCCAATCAACTGATCAATCTTCTCATTCCGCTTCTCGGCCGACGGTCGCTTGTCGGCCAGGAACGCCTTGACCGTCTCGACATTCGGCGGCAACCCGGTGAGATCGATCGAGATACGTCGCAGGAACTCGGCATCCGTGCAGGTGCCCGAGGGCAGGATTTTCATCCTCCGCAACTTCTCGTTGATCAGCTTGTCGATGTAATTGTGCTCTGGTGTTTCCTGCCAGGCGAAACCCGCGCGATCTCCGATGATCGCTACCGGCGCCGCCGCATACAGACCCTCGTACCGCACCAGGGCAGCCGCCTCGCCCCGCCGCACGGCATCGATCTGGCCCGTGTCACTGACGGTGGCCACTTCGAAATTGCTTGTCTCAAAGACCGCGTCGCGTGTCACGTCGCGACTGGATCCATCGGCGAAGTGTGCGATGACGATCAACTGCTGCTGGCTGTCGGTGGTTTCCAGCAGAGGCTTTTTCGGAAACACCTCGATCCGCGACACTCGCTTGAGCGTGTCGTATCGACAGCCCTCGGCAATCCACTGCTTCAGCACCGCGTAGATCCGGGATCCTTCATCAAAGAGAAACCCGCCCTCGTGAGGTACGCCCTGGGTCGGCTTCAGCAGCATCAAGCTTTGCTCGGGCTGTGACCGGTTGAAACGACGACCCGAAAGATCGTCGACCAGGGCCCGATAGTCGTACAGGGGGTCATAACCCCGCAGTGACAGCTTGAAACCTTTTTTGCCCTTCTGGGCACCGTGGCAGGTCCCGGCATTGCAGCCGATCTTGCTGATCGCCGGAATCACTTCCCTGACGAAGCTGACGGGGTGATCGGTCACATCCTTGACCTCAACTGGAACATCGACCGACTTTTTCCCGACCGTGACCTTGACCGTGGTGGTGCCCACCTTGTTCGGTACAACAAACCCGTCGGCATCGATCTTCACCAGGTCGTTTCCGGCGGTGAGCCGGACGTGGGCGGTCAGGTCAAACTCGCGTCCGTCCGCCGAGGACCCACTGACAATCAGGCGTCGACTGTCCCGCTTCCCCGAAAGCACCAGCCGCGGTGGAGTGACAGACAGCTTTTCGACAACCGGCACAGCCGCAGCCTTGCCGGACTCCTCGGCAGCCATCGCCGCAGGCGTCAGCAAAACCAGGGCCAACAGGGCCTTGATGAAACAGGTGGCCAATCGAAAACGGGTGTGGGCTGTCAACATGGCTCGTCTTCTCGTGTCATGAATCCGTCGGTCTTGCTGGAACCAATCCCGAACGGAAGGACCGTGTGTCTTGTCTTGAAATCCTACTTCGTGGCCGTGGCAACGGCTGGCGTCACCTTGACCGGAACAAACACCTTGACCAGCTTACCGGTCTTGGCGTCGTAGAGCCTGATCTTTCCATCGAAACCGCCCAGGGCGATCTGCTGACCATCGGGCCGGTAGGCAACGGCAAAAACTGGCGAGTCGACACTGGGCAAGTCATGCACCAGCCTCGACTGTGCCGAACGGGCAGCAATCTGCTGGCGGACCTGGTTCAGTCCGCCCTTGTTGTTGATGTTCGGCGTGTCGTAGTCGCCAACAGTGTAAATGCGAGCCGCCCCGCCAACACCCGTACTCGAACCGGCAACAAACTGCTTGCCATCGGGGCTGAATTGCAGGTCAAAGATCCGTCCGGGCATTGGTTTGAAGCTGCGAATATGATTGAAGTCGTCCCCGATAATCCGCTTGCGGGTCCGAAAGACCTTGTAGAGCTTGGGGGTTCCATCGGAACCACCAGTCAGGACCTGCTCCTGTCCCGGACGCCGCTCGACGGCCATCAGGCCACCTTTCAGGGCGCCGGGAGTGATGCTGGTCACGTTGTCGACAAACTGACCGCTCTCGACAATCGCCAGTTTCATCGCACGGTCACGGCTGACCGAGATCACGTGGGTCCCCTTGAGCGAAAAGGTGGCCGCAAAGGACCAGTCAGAATGGGCGTCCATTCGCATCACCTGTTTGCCATCGGCAACCGTCAGCACCCGCACTCCGTTGTCGGCCGCACCAAAAGCGAACCGCTTTCCGTCCCCCGAGAAACTGGCACCAAACAGGGTGTCGTAGCTGACGGTGATGGAACGAACCAGCTTCTTGGTGGCTGCATCCCAGAACTGGACCTCGCCAAACAGAGAGGGCGTGCCACCGGTGCCGGCAATCAGCTTGCCATCCGGCGACACCGCGACCGATTCGATCCGCTGCGATCTGCCAACCAGGCGACCTGTCGGAGCACTGCCATCAGCGGCGTAGAGAAGAATCTCGCGGTAACCACTGATCACCAGGGTTTTGCTGTCGGGCGTATAGGCCAACGCGGTGATGACCGGTGGTGCGACGTACTGGGGAGGATTCTCGGCACTGATATTGTCCTTGACCGTCGGGGGAGTGTCATCCTTGGCCCCCTGGCTGATCCATCTTGAAATCAACTCGACCTGCTGGGGATCCAATGGATCGGCGCCCAATGGCATCGCCGGATCGTCGCCGGAGATGTAATCCAAGACCAGGCTCTCGCCGGGCTTGCCGGCGGTGAATGTCGCACCGTTCTCGCCGCCCTTCTTGAAGTCGGCGTAGCTGGTCAGAAGCAGCTTGCCACCCTTCTTGGCAGCAAAGTGACAACCCGAACAGTGACGCTGCAGGATCGGCCGTACCTGCCGGTAAAAGCTGACAGGCTTCACACTGCCCTCGGCCGCCTTGTCGTCTTTGTCCTGGGCCCATCCACTCGACCCAGGTGGGACGACAACAGCCAGGAACAGCACGATTCTTAGCAACAGGGATCGCATTGCCGCACACCTCGAATCCGGTTTGATCATCCCAGAAAGCCGTTGGAACAACCAATCCAGTCTAGTTCCGTACCAAACGCCTCGCCAGCCCGGACTTGCACACGCGTGGCCAGAACCAACTTTAACCATCCAGCGGTGGTTTGCGTTCCCATCCCGGGGTCGTCTCGGGTGGTACCGCGGGCGGCTCGACCAGTGTCCCGTACAGGTCCGGTCGCCTCGCTCTCAGGTACCGTTGGCCACTGGACACCCCGATCTTTTCTGACGTGCACAGTCCCACCGTCACGTCGTCGCCCAATTGCCGGCATTCGGCAATGATCTCGCCAAACGGATCGAGCACCATTGCGTGGCCATTTCGGACCTGGTCACCATCCATGCCGATCGGGTTGGTAAAAATCGCGTAAACACCATTTTCGTACGCGCGAGCCGGCAACCACTTCATCAACCAGCCACGTCCCTTGGGACCATCCAACTCCTGTCTCAGGCTGACAGGATCGGCGTGGCGATTGGTCCACAGGGCCGGATCAACCACCCCCCGACCGGGCATCACTGACGGCAGGCACCCGGTCACGTGCGGCATGAAGACGATCTCGGCCCCCATCAGTGCCGTGATTCGCACGTTTTCGACCAGGTTGTTGTCGTAACAGATGAGAATCCCAACCCGGCAACCCAGGAGGTCAAACACGCAGTACTCGCTGCCGCTGGAGAGATGAGGGTTGAGGAAGGCGTGCAACTTGCGGAAACGAGCGACCAGTCCGTCGGCAGTCATGCACACATAGGTGTTGAAGATTTCGTCCCCATCCCGCTCGACCAGCCCGGCCAGCACCGGCACACCGTGACGCGCCGAGATCTCCCTCACGGCCTCACAACTGGGGCCACCCGGGACCTCCTCGGCCACCTCCAGCAACTCGTCCCGGGTCGCTGATTGCAGGTAGCTGTAGGCGGTGATCGATCCCTCGTGAAAACTGACCACCTCGGCCCCGGACGCAACCGCCCGGGCGGTCAACTGGTCGATCCGCTGGAGGTTGTAGGCCTTGTCGCCGTCGCGGTGTTCAAACTGCGCAGCGGCAATCCGGATGTCACGCATGGTCACCCACCTTGCCTCACGGCAACTAGCTCCAGAAGCTCTCGCCGTGCCAGTTGAATTCCGGCTGTGTCTCGACCTCGACCTCGCCCTCTCCGTGCACGCGAGTCTGACAACTCAGTCGCAGGTTCTCGGGATCGTCGCAGTCCAGCCTCGCAAAGAAGCTCAACGGGTTCAACAACATGTTGAGCCGTTCCCACAGGGATGGCTTCGTGCAATGGGCGTTGTCCTCTTTCTTGATCCGGACGCGGCAACTGGTGCACATGCCCAAACCGGGACAATGCAGGACCCGATGAAGCCAGGGGTAGACCTCGATGCCTTCCTTCAGGGCCACGTTGCGAATTTTCTGCCCCGATTCCACCTCGATGGTTTTCTTTTCCCTGGTGAACTTGATCGTCGGCATCGCTAGGTCTCGGAGTACGCGGCGAATGGGTCGTTGTGCCCTGATGATATGTGTCACCGCGAGGCTTTTCCAGCAGAGAATCGATCTCAGCTTGCGACTGCCACCAGGTTCCTTTTCAATTGCACCGACAAAGATCCGCGACTCCAAGGACAACCGGAAATGGACATCAACGCGACAAATGGCCCGCTGGCACAAACCGAGGCCGACTGGCTGATCGTCGGATACGGCACCATCGATTCAGCCGAGTCTCTTTCGACACCCCTGTTGGAACTCGACACGGCCCTGGACGGAGCGATCCATCGCCTGGCCACCTCCGGAGACATCACGGGCAAACTCGGTGAAACACACCTGCTGGCCGATGTCCCCGGCCTGTCGGCCAGCCGCCTGTTGCTGGTTGGACTCGGTACCACATCCGAATTGACCTCGAGAAAACTCGAGAAAGCTCTCGTGACGGCAACTCGCCGCATCTCGAAAAAGACATCTGTGAGTGTCGCGATCTCACTGCCCGGTTTGTCGTGCGACGCCGTCAGCGACGAGGATGCTGCGAACCTGGCGGCGATTGCCATCCAGGTTGGTTGTGTCGGCCAGGGATTGTACAGGGCCAAACCGGCCCGCCACGCCTTCTCCACCGGAACCGTCATCAGTTCCGCCCAGGCAAGCGATGCCGCAGTCAACCGTGGCAGCATCCTGGGGCAGGCCATCAACCTGACCCGTGAACTGGTCAATCGGACCGCGATGGAAGTTTATCCCGAGACATTTGCTGACCGCGCGGCCGCAGCGGCCACGGAGTTCGGTCTCGAGTGTGAAATCCTCGACGAGAACCGGCTGCAGCAGGAACGCATGGGTTCTTTGTTGGCGGTGGCCCAGGGCAGCGTGAAACCACCACGCGTGGTCGTGTTGAAACACAATGGTGGTGGTGATGGGGCACCGGCCCTGGCGATCTGTGGCAAGGGCGTCACGTTCGACTCCGGCGGGCTTTCGCTGAAGTCCAACGAGGGCATGAAGACGATGAAATGCGACATGGCCGGTGCCGCAACAATGCTCGGCGCGATGACCGCCATCGCACGGCTGAACCTGCCGGTCAACGTGATCGGCCTGGCCGGGCTGGTCGAGAACATGCCCGACGGGAACAGCTTCAAGCTCGGCGACGTGCTGACGGCCCGCAACGGGACCACCATCGAAGTTCTCAACACCGACGCCGAGGGACGACTGGTGCTCGCCGATGTGCTGGCCTACGCGGTCGACCTGGGAGCCGAACGCCTGATCGACCTGGCCACATTGACAGGTGCCTGCGTGGTCGCGTTGGGCGAGGAAGTCACCGGAACATTCTCGAATTGTCCCGACTGGAGCCAGGCGGTGGGACAGGCCGCCGAGCGTGCCGGGGAACTGGCCTGGCCAATGCCGATGCACGACCTGTTCGGCGACTTGATCAAGAGCGACGTGGCCGACATCAAAAACGTCGGTCCCCGATGGGGTGGTGCCGTTACGGCGGCAAAATTCCTCGAACGATTCGTCGATTCGACTCCCTGGGTCCACCTGGACATCGCCGGTCCGAGTTTTGCCTCGAGCAACAAGCCGCACCGTGAGGGCGGCGGGACCGGCTGCATGGTCCGGACGCTGGTGGCAGCGGCCGAGAGCCTGGCCTGATCGACCGGAACATGGCCATCCCGGTTGATGCGGGTCAGTCCAGCACCGCCATCAACCGATCGTAACGGCGGTCGACCTCGGCGCGGGTTTCCTCGTCGAGCACAAACCCCACCGGACCCCGGATCACCTCATTGGTGAATACGCCCTTGCGGACCAGGATGTGTTTCTCGACGGCAATGAACGAATCCAGGCTCTCCTGGAGCATGACCAGGGAGGTGAGCGGCTCGGAGATGCTGGTGGCGCGGTCCCAGTCGCCGGCCTCCAGTGCCTGCCAGAAAGCCACTAGGGGTTCCACCAGGTCGGCACCGGGCATCGTGCCCACCACGCCGCGACGGTAGCTGTCCAGCAGGGCAATTCCACCGCTGCCCTCGAAGACCCGTGCCCGGCCGCCGGTCGCATCTCGCAATGCTGTCAACCTGGGTCCGATCGGATTGGCCTCGGGCTTGAACAGCACGCGATCGGCTCCCCAGTTCTCCATCAACCCCGCCTGCAGTGGGATCGACATCGGCCTCCCAACATAACCGCTGGCGTCCTGGATGATGACCGGCAGAGAGATCGCCTGCAGGATGTGTTCGTAGTAGTTCCGCAACTGATCCTCATCGACACCGATTGAAACCGGTGGGATCGCCATCACGGCGGATGCCCCTGCGGATTCGGCCTCCACGGCGAACTCGCAGGCCCCGCGAGTGCTCTCGGCCCCGACACTGACCACCACCGGCCCACGACCGGAAGCCGCCTCGACGGCAAATCTCGCCACCTCGTGACGTTCGGTCTCCGAGAGCCGCAACACCTCGGTCACCATCGCCATCACCAGCCCGTCGGCTCCGGCGGCAAAGACGTGATCGATCTCGTGACCCAACGTCTCGTAGTCAATCGACTCGTCAGCGTGGTAGGGCAACTGGAAGACGATCTGCACACCGTGCAGGGCCTGCGTTCCCCGGGACTCGGCTGTCACGGCCCACTGGCTCCCGTGTTAGTTTTCCCACTCGTCAATTTCAGTGACGTCCCGATCCTGGCTCGTTTCGTCAACCGAGTAGACATCCTCCTGGGCACTCTCGACATTGCCGGCGGGATCGGCCTCCCCCCCNGGTGCCGACACAGCCGAGGGNNNCGGAACCGGCACCNCGCCATNTCCGGAAACNGNNCCGTCCAGGACCTTCTCGCCATCCTTGAGGTGCAATTGCCGTTTGGCCAGCGCGGCCACTTCGTTCTCGTGCGTCACCATCAGNATCGTCCGGCCCTCGTTGTTGAGATCGATCAGCACCTGCATGATTTCGGCTTCGGTCTCCGAATCGAGGTTTCCGGTCGGCTCGTCGGCCAGGATGATCTGTGGGTCATTGACCAGCGAGCGAGCGATCGCCACACGCTGCTGCTGTCCACCGGACAACTGGGTGGGGCGATGATCGAGNCGATCGGCCAGCCCGACCCGATCAGCCAACTCGGCACACCAATCCATTTCCGACGCGCCCACTCCGCCNTTGCGGCGCTGGTATTGCAACGGAACGGCAATGTTCTCGAGCACGGTGAATTGTGGGATCAGGTTGTACGACTGGAAGATGAACCCGATCATCTCGTTGCGAATGGCCGAGAGATCGTCGTCGGAGAGAATCGACGTGTCCTCGCCACCCAGGATGTACTGCCCGGCGGTGGGACGGTCCAGGGCACCCAGGATATTCAGCAGCGTACTCTTGCCACTTCCCGAGGCACCCATGATCGCCACAAAATCTCCCTTGGGAAATTCGGCGGTCACACCACGCAACGCTTTGACGACGACCTCGCCCAGGTCGTAGTNCTTGTGGAGATCTCGAATCTCGGCCGCATTCACCATCCCAGCAGTCCCTTGTATTGGCCTTCCCCACGCGGCCGACTCCGAACAGAGNCTCCCATCTTAGTCGGAATAANGCGACAAAGAGAACAGCACGTGGGAAGTGGCAGGACGACCTGNGTCATTATTCATTTCCGACCATCCCCACCACCGCGACCGAACAGCCGATGGTCGGATCGCCCTCGCGCCTCAACGTACGCCACAAGATCCAGGATCTCCTCCCGGCTCAACGTGTTCAGGAGCTTCTCGGGCATCAGGGAAATGGGCAATGGCTTGGTCAACTCGATNGACGACACNGGAATCTCGACCGGCTTGTGAGACGCCTTGCCCAGCGGATTGGTCGCCAGCCGGATTTGAGTGGGTGTCTTCTGAAGAATCATGCCCGTGTGCTGCCGGCCATCGTCGGTCACCAGCAGGTAGCTGCGGAACTTGTCCTTGATCTCCTTGGACGGTTCGATGATCGACTGCAAAATCTGCTTCCGGGTGACCTTGGCGTCAAGCCGCCCCAGGTCCGGCCCCACGTTGCCCCCCACCTCGTTCACCCGGTGACACTGCTGGCAAGCCGCAGCGGCAAACAACGCCTTGCCACGGACGAAACTGCGGCCACGGCCCAGCTTGTCCAGGTCACCAGACAGGTCCGCCACGCTCCAGTTCCTGACAAACGGACGCGATTCCACCGGNACGGGTTCCGCNATCGGGTTCTCGGCCAGGAACGTCTGCAGGTCGTCAACNACATGCATCACGCCATTCATCGTCCGCCAGTGATTGGGGAACGTGCAGACGAAAGGGTACTCGCCCGTTTGCCTGGGAACATCAAACNCCAGCCTCTGGCTCTGCCGTGCCTGCAGCAACCGGGTCGCTGCGACAACCTGGTCGGATTCGGGAACAAAGTGTCGGGCGAATGCATCCGGCAGGGTGGCCATCCGTTCAGCCGCCTGGGCGACTGAGAGCATTCCCCCAGGACGAGTGAACAGCAGGTTGTGCGGCATGATGTCGACATTGTCAAAAACGATCTCGATCGGTTTGCCCGCCTGGACGGCGATCACCGTTCGGTCGTACTTCATCCGGTGTGGCACCGGACGAATAACGATCCGGCGAACACCCAGCTGGTCGATCTGGGTCCGCAACCGCGCGGCATCTGCCATCGGCAACAAGGTGGTCAGTTCGCCCGAGAGTCCCAGCGCATCACGAACATCCGCCCGCGTCCTTTGCTTGGCGGGCACACCGCGAGCGAATTGCAGAAGACTGGTGACCAGGGGGGCGGCCTGGTCCTTGTCCCAGCGGTACTTGGGAATTCGAGAAATTGCCTGGACGGCTGCATGACGCTGGTCACCACGACGGACAAATTCGGCCAGGATTCTGAACACCTCGGACTGGTGACCCGGCAAGGCCGTCGCGGCATTGAAGGCCGACCGTCTCAGCGCCAGAGCCTCGGGCGTCACCGGCTTGGCCGGACGAGCCAACAGTGGCTTGATTTGCGGAAACAACGAATCCCGCAATGCCGGATCCGGCACCAGCGGCAGACCCTGCATCAGGTCCAGGCGGCCGGATACCGATCCCTGGGCCAGCTTCCAAGCCGCAGCAGACTGGCCATCGGCGGTCAGCAATGCGGCAAAACCAATCTGACGAGTGACACCACGNCCGGACTTCGTGGCCATCCGCTCGAGTTGTTTCCTGGCGGCACCCAGTTTTTTGGGAGCCTGTCCCGTCAGCATGTGAGCGAGGTCAAAGAGNACCAATTCGGCGTCCGNCGCGTCGCCGGCATCCGAAACACCAATCGCCGCGACCAGTTCGGTGAGCCGATCGGTCCCGTTGAGCCTGGCCAGCCCATCCAGGGCCCGGTGCCGTTCGGCCATCGGCACTCGCGGTCGGGACACCAACTCGCTGAAAACTGCGCGCCCGGGTTTGAGCTNGGCCAGTTCCGGAATCGTCAACCGGGCCAGCAGGTAGCCCAGCCCGGNCGGGTGATNCACGGCAACCGGCGAGCCGGCCACCAACGCCGGGTGCCAGTCTTTTTTGAGTTGCCGGACGGTCTCACCCAGCGTGTAGTCNATGTAGTAGTCCCGGGGATGNTTCAACGCCTGCAGCGCNACCTCTACTGCCTCAACTCCGTCGAACCAGCTGCACGCCCGAATCGCCTCGAGGCGGACTCGAGAAAACTCGTCGTTGACCTGCGAGGTCAACAGTTCCAGTGCCTCGGGAATTTCACGCCGCTGAAAGCACAGGATCCGCGTGGCGGCGGCGCGGGCGTGCTTGTTGGGACTGCGAAGAGCACGCTTGAGAAAACGGGGGCGAACAGCGTGAAAACCCTGCATCACCCACAGCGCCTCGAGCAACTCGTGCTCGGCCCCGGGATGCTTGGCCTTCACCAGGCCCTCGGCCCATCCCTCCATCTCCGCCAGCACCTCGTCGCGGTCCCGCTGCCACAATTCGCGACGGGCCCGGTACCGGGTGCGGTCCTCGTGGGCCAACAACTGCTTGGCCAACTGCTTGACGGTTCGCCCCTCGGCATGCACCGGCTTCAGCAACGGGCGGGTCTTGTGGCGAATCCTCCAGATACGGCCATGCGAATGATCACGCCTCTGGTCACGAAGCGAATACTGCATGTGGCCAATCAGGGGGTTGAACCAGTCGCAGAGATACAACGCGCCGTCTGGGCCCAACTGGATGTCGACCGGGCGGAAGTTGATGTCGGTCGAATGCACCATCGGTGCCAGTTCACGGGTGGTGAAGCCGCTGTCGCTGGGAATCACCTTGTGCCGCTTGACACCCTGGAACCCGATGCAATTGTTCAGCAGGAAGTCCCCCTGGAAGTCGTCGGGGAAATGACGGCTGCTGACCAGTTCACACCCACATGTCGGTCGGACCTTTGTCGAGGTGAACTCCTTCATGCGGGCATGCTTGTGCGGAAAATCGATGCGCCCGGAGAAGGCCGTGCCGAAATAGTTGGATCCGCCCGACGCATCGGCCACAAAGTTCTGTCCCCAGCGGTCAAACACGTGACCCCAGGGATTGGCAAACGGGTACGAAACAAACACCTCGAGCCGATACGTCTTGGGCTCGTAACGGAATATCCCCGCGTACTGCAACCGGACCGGTCCGTAGGGTGTCTCGACCTGGCTGTGATGGAACGTCCCCTCGTGCAGGTACAAACCGCCACCGGGTCCCCAGGTGAATGCACTGATCGCGTGATGGCTGTCCTCGGTGCCAAACCCATGCAACAGCACGCGNCGGAAATCCGCCCGGCCATCACCATCGGTGTCCTTGAGAAACACCAGGTTGGGCTGCTGGGCGACATAGACACCGCCGTCACCGAGTTCAAAGCCGGCCGCCAGGTAGAGCTTGTCGGCGAACACCGAGTGCTTGTCCGCGCGACCATCGCCGTTGGTGTCTTCCAGGATGATCAGCTTGTCGTTGGGTGTCTCGCCGGGCACGGCGTGCGGATACGAGGGCATCGTGGACACCCACAAACGACCGCGACCGTCCCAGGTCATCGAGACCGGGTTGTGCAGGGGGAAGTCCTTCTCGGAAGCNAACAACTCGATCCGAAATCCCTCGGTCACGTGCAGGTGCTTGATCGCCACCTCGGCGTCGACCGACTTCAGATCAATCGTTCCCCCGCGGTTGATCTCTTTCCCCGAAACGTTCTGCTTCGTGGATCCCTTCTTCTTGCCGCGTTTCTTGCCACCGGCCTTCTTGCGGTTTTTTTTCNTCGCCTGGTTTCCCTGGGACCGCTGGACCGCGGCAACAAGTGACACCGAGTCCTCGACAAACTCGTCCCCACAGCTGGTCTCGCGGTCCCCCGACTCGAGGCGTGTCAATTCAAACTGCACGGTCGGTTTNGGCTGCGCGAGGTACCAGATCTTCTCGTCNCGCGCCTGGATCATCTGGTCCAGTTTCTTCATCTCCGGCGGGAAAGACTTGGTTCCGAACGGGTTCTTCCGACGTCCGTAGATGTACTCGCCATTGACCGCACGGAAGCGGTAGTAGAACTGCTGGTTCTTGTCGACGATCGTCCCTCGCAATTCCTCGACCGCCGCCACGGCCCCGCCGCGTACCAGCNGGACACCAGCAGCCCACTCCTTGTCAGTGGCGGTCACCGATTTCTTTCCATTGAGCTTCAACGTCCAGCGTCCCGCCTGCAGTCCCTTGATGACCAGGGTCGGCAGGTTGTCTCCCAGGGCACCCAGTTGGCCCGGCGTCCCATCGGCCGGAGGTGGGGGCAATGGCAATTGCCGATCGCTGGTGGCGAACCGCAGTTGCTTTTCATCGCCAGCGACATCAACCACGCGGGTGCCGTGGGCGGTGACCTGTCCCGAATCACGATCCAACGTCNCCCGCCAGGACTGCTCGTCAATTCCCAGGGAATCGACCAGGATCCGGGAAACCACCCANTTGCCATAACCGGTCAGGTGGGCCCCGTTGAACGTCAATCGCGTTTTCCCCGAGGCCGACAGCCGCCGGGTCGCCATGAACAGGTCGATGAAGTGCACTCCCGCACGGCGGGCGACATCACCCATNGCTTCGCTGTACATCTTCAACTGCTCGTTGCGTTTTGACGGNTCGACGGCCAGCGGTGAAATCGACTCCTGGGCCGTTGGCGAGACCAGCACGATTTGAGGAGAGATCGTCACCCGGGTCTTGGGCTGATCTGTTTTGGCGCCTCGCTTGAGTTGCCGGACAAAGCTCTCCAGGTCCTTTTGGAAGTCTTTCAGTCCGGCTCGCCCACGGAACGACTCATTGAACCCGAAGCACAACAACAACACGGTGGGCTGCTGCCTGCCGAGATGAGAGAACACATCACCGAAATCTCGCGGTCGCGGTTGCAACAGGACCCGGTCGCCTTCGGCCCAGCCCCTGCGACCGTTCATGTAACGAATCAACTCGAACTGGAACTCCTTGCGGGTCACCTCGTCGGCTGGCCAGGCCAGGCTGCGCAACGNCANCCGGAGCTTGGGTTGCCGCGAAACCAGCAGGGTCTCGAAGTACCCCGCTGACACCAACCGCTCGGCGAACGTGCCGCCGAGCAGCACGACGCGGTCGCCGGTCTTGAGAGTCAACCGATCGGTCGTCCCGGGAGATCCAGACGCGGAAACGGGAATCAAGAGACCAAGCAAAGTGAGAACAATGGCGTGACGAGTCATGCATTCACCGGGTGATTGGAACAGGCACGGGAGACGCTGATTCTACCAATGGAGCGTGTTNCCCGCTTGCTCGTTGTTGCAGCGCCCGGCAACAGGGCCTAGTCTGTGGGTGCACACAGAGTGGAGAATTCCGATGCATCACACTCGCGGTTTCACAGTCGGCCAGTGGTTAAAAGTTGCCACAGCACTGTGCCTGTTAGCNCTCGTCGCACAGGCCTGTTCGGTTCCCGTTTTCCGTTACGCGCTGGAACGGTGGCAGGCGGATCCGTACGAGGTGTTCGTGTTCCATCGCGGACCGCTCACAACCGAGCAACAGGCGCAGGTCGACCGGTTGACCCGCGAGGGTGAAGCGGGCAAGACGTTCGCCAACGTGCGGGTGACCAAGTGCGACCTGGACAATGAACCCGACCCCGACCTCGTGCAATTGTGGCAGGCCCAGAAAACCGAGACGACACCCTGGATGGCCGTGCACTACCCGGTNGCCTCGCGGAATCCGACNCCGGTCTGGAAGGGACCACTGGGTGAGCCAAACGTCACCGCATTGCTCAAGTCCCCGATGCGAAAGACCATCGCCGATCGCTTGATCCAGGGTCACACGTCGGTGTGGGTCCTGCTGGAAAGTGGCGACAAGGCCGCCGACGACAANGCCGCCACCACGCTCCTCGCCCGACTGGCACACCTCGAAAAAAGCCTGAAATTGCCAGAGATTTCCGAGGAGGACATCGCCCAGGGATTGGTGCTGATCGACCCCGAGGACCTCAAGGTCAAGTTCTCGCTGTTGCGACTCTCCCGGAAAAACGCTGCCGAAAGCATGTTCATCGAGATGCTGCTCTCCAGTGAAGAGGATCTCCGGGAAGAGAAACCTCAACCGATGGCGTTCCCGATATTTGGCCGGGGCCGGGCCCTGTACGCCCTGGTCGGCAAGGGTATCAACGACGACACGATCGACGCGGCCGGCAAGGACTTGACCGGCCCCTGCACCTGCACGGTCAAGGAACAAAACCCGGGAATCGATATGCTGATGCCGGTCGCCTGGGACGAACGGGTCGAACGGTTGCCCGAGGCCGACAAGCCACTGCCGCCACTGGTCGGGCTGACCGGGTTCGGAGAGGGTCCCGAGGACACCNCTCCGGCNGACACACCCAAAACAGGTGACGCAACTGAAACGACCGCCACCGCCGGCACGTCGACAAACAAGCCCGATGCTGGCCCGGACAACGACCAGGACCCCAGCGTCACGGAGGCGGCTTCGAGCGATGCCAAGGCGGCCGTGGACACGACCGAAACAAGCCAACCGGCAGCCGGNTTCAGCTCGATGACACTCGTCCCGGTGATCCTGATTGTCGGGGTGCTCCTGCTGGGCACGTGGTGCGTTGCCGGTCGTCGTGGCTGAGGCTAACCACCGCAGGGCGACCGGTCCGGTCACCATCCCACCCTCAACGGAGGGTTCTTTCGGAGTTGCATTCGATGAAAATCTCGCGACTGATCGTCCAGGAAATCGCTCACCGATTCCTCAACTTCGTACTGGCCGTCACCGGCGTGTCGATTGCCGTGGCGTGCCTTGTGGCCTCGGTCACGATGATCGATGCCGGCGAGATTCAATCCGAGCAGTTGGTGGCCCAGCGCCAGCAGGAGGTCAAGGACGCCGGCAAGAAGCTGAATGACGAGATGCGGAAGATCACCAAGGGGCTCGGATTCAACATCGTCGTGTTGGCCGAGGACGAGGACATCGCGGCGTTCCACGCCCAGGGGGCGCCAACGCGGACAATGCCCCAGGACTACGTGACACGGCTCGCCAATTCCGAAATCGTCGTCATCAACCACCTGCTGCCCATCGTCACCCGGAAGGTCGAGTGGACCGAAAAGAAAAAGACGATCGTGCTGACAGGCACACGCGGCGAAGTGCCACAGGCACACCGGGACCCGAAGAAGCCGCTGCTGGACTTGGTACCCAAGGGCAAGGTCGTGCTTGGCTACCAGTTGCATCATCCCGACAAGCTCAAACCCGGCAGCAAGCTGACAATCAATGGCCGTGCACTGGAAGTGGCCAAGTGCCACGCCGAACGGGGGACCGTCGACGACGTCACCGCCTGGGTCAACCTCGAGGAAGCCCAGGACATGCTCGGCATGCAAAACCTGGTCAACGCCATACTGGCACTGGAGTGCAATTGCGCAACGATCGACCGGGTCGCAGAGATCCGGGGTGAAATCGCCAAGGTGCTGCCCGGAACGCAGGTTCTCGAACGCGGACGNAAGGCATTGGCACGTGCCGAGGCGCGAAACAAGGCCAAGAAAACGGCTGACGCAGCGTTGGAATCTGCCGAGGAATCTGGCCGACAGATCATCGAGAGCCGCCAGGCCCAGGCCAACGTGCTGGTGCCCCTGGCCGTCATCGGCAGCTTCGCCTGGATCGTCCTGCTGGCCGTCGGCAACGCCCGGCAGCGACGAGGCGAAATTGGAATCCTGAGAGCTATTGGACTGGGAAGCCGCCACGTGCTGATGCTGTTTTTGGGCAAGGCCCTGCTGGTGGGCCTGGTCGGTGGTGGCATCGGATACGTCGCCGGATACATGATCGGAACCGGCTACAGTGAACCTGTCCAGCAGAGCCTGTTTGACATCAACTGGCTGCTGATCGCCCTCTTGATGGCACCGGCTCTCTCGGCCGCTGCCTCGTGGCTGCCAGCCCTGGTCGCTGCCGGCCAGGACCCCGCCGTCGTCCTGCAGGAACAATAACCCGAGTCGACCATCTCCATGCTGATCTCACTACAAAACATCAACAAGATCTACACCGGTGACGCCGAGAACGTGACCGCCGTCGACGACGTGAGCCTGTCGGTCGATGCGGGCGAGTTCGTGGCCGTCGTGGGACCAAGCGGCTGCGGCAAGACCACACTGTTGCTGGTNGCAGGAGGATTGCTGGGACCCGACGGGGGCGAGGTGACCATCGACGACGTCGACCCCTACTCACTGGGCACCGAACAGCGAGCCCGTTTTCGGGCCGAGCGGATTGGGTTCGTCTTCCAGCAATTCCACCTCGTGCCCTACCTCAACGTGCTCGACAACGTGATGGCGCCGGCGATGGTGACCGGAGACCCCGCGGCCCGCGAGCGTGCCGATTCATTGATCACACGCTTTGGACTCGGCAATCGGGTGAGCCATCGACCGGGACAACTGAGCACCGGTGAACGACAACGGGTGGCCCTGGCCCGGGCCCTGTTGAATGAACCCCGGGTGATACTCGCCGACGAACCAACCGGAAACCTTGACGGNGAAAACAGCCAGGAAGTCCTGCAGACGCTCCAATCGTTCGCACAGCAAGGTGGTGCCGTTCTACTGGTGACTCACGATCCCGANGCGGTGGCGTTCGCGGGTCGACAGGTCACACTCGCCAATGGACGCATCGCCGANAACCAAGGCGGCTAGCCCAATGAAGTGTTTTGTCGTGATCCTGCTGGCCCTGCTGGCACAACCGGTCTTGGCTTCCGACTGGCCAATGTGGCGCCACGATGCAGGACGATCGGCCGCAACAAGTGAAGTTCTCGCCGATTCCCTGCACCGCCAGTGGACCCGACACCTCCCCAGGCTCCAGGGTGCGTGGCTCGACCAGGACACGCTGCGGGCCGACGCCGTCTACCAGCCGATAGCCGCCAACGGACTGCTGGTGATCGGATCGTCTCACGACGACAGCCTGGTCGCCTGGGACCTGGCCACGGGAACACCCCGCTGGAANTTCTACACCGAGGGTCCGATTCGCTACGCGCCGGTGGCCTCTGGCAATCGGGTCTACNTTGTCGCTGACGATGGCTGCCTGTACTGCCTGGACCTGGCCACCGGCAAACAGGTGTTCCGGGTCAGTGCCGCACCCCGCGACCAGCGGGTCCTGGGCAACAGCCGGTTGATCTCGGCCTGGCCGGCACGGGGTGGTCCGGTGCTTGCCAACGGGCAGGTCTATTTTGCCGCCAGCATCTGGCCGTTCATGGGCGTCTTTGTCCAGGCCGTTGATGCCANGACNGGCCAGGTCACCTGGCGAAACGACGGCACCGGATCAATGTACATCAAGCAGCCTCACAACAGCCCCGCGTTCGCCGGGCTGGCTCCCCAGGGATATCTCGCGACCTCCGGCAACGCGCTGATCGTTCCCAACGGCCGCAGTGTTCCTGCAGTCCTGAACCGCAACAGCGGCAAGCTCGAGTACTTCCACCTGGCCAAGTACCGACGCAGTGGCGGTGACCAGGTCGCCGCGGCCGACAAGGCCTTCTTCAGCGGAGGGACCGGTTTCGACCGGGCAACCGGATTGCACAGCGAGGATCTCGGAGGAAGTCGCTGTCCGATTCTCGCAGATGGACTCGCCTTCGCCGGGGGCAACCAGGTGAGAGCCTTCGACGTGGCCAAGCCCCTGGTGACCACGACCAAGGACAAGAAGGGAGCCGACCAGACCAAGTTCAAGTTCCCTCGGAAATGGTCCGTCGCGATCAAGTGCGACCTGTTCCTGAAAGCCGGGCCCAGGCTTTACGGCAGCCATGGCCGTGACCTGGTCGCCATCGACCTGCCCACGGGCAACACGCCGGNCCGCATCGCCTGGGAGCAACCGCTCGAGGGTGCCTCCGCCAAGGGGTCCATTGCCAGCATGATCGTGGCCGACGGCCACATGGTCGTTGTGACAACCGATGGAGCCATTTCGTGTTACGGGCCAGGTGAGGTGGCCAATCCGGTCGAATATGCACTGCCCAGTCCCGAGCCACTTGACGCCGGGGATCCGGCGGTACGGGACGCCGGGAGACTGATCGAAGCTGTCGGGTCACCGACAGGTGGAATCGCCGTGGTGCTGGGACTGCAGAACGGGAAACTGCTGCGTGGACTGGCCCATCACAAGAACTGGCAGGTGATCGGGATCGACGGAGATGCCGAACGGATCAAGAGCATTCGCAAAAGACTGGATGCCGCCGGCGTTTCACGGAGCGTGGTCGCGGTCCACCACGCCGAGCCTGGCACCATCGATTTGCCCCCCTACCTGGCGCACCTGGTCACCACCGAGAACCTGGCATCCTCGGGCTTCGATGCGATCGAACCGTTCGTCTCGCAGGTCTTCAACGTGCTGCGTCCCTACGGAGGCCGCGCCGTGCTGCCGCTCACCACTCCCCAGCACACCCGCCTGGTGAATGCGGTGACCGACAAGCGATGCCCCGGCCACAGTGTGGCTCGCACCAATGGCCGGACCGAGTTGATCCGACCCGGTTCCCTGCCCGGCTCCGCCCCGTGGACTCACCAGTACGCCGACGCGGGCAACACCTCGGTCTCCCAGGACGATCTCGTCCGGGCGCCGCTGGGCCTGTTGTGGTTCGGTGGCAGTTCGAACAAGAGCGTCCTGCCGCGACACGGACACGGTCCCACGCAACAGGTCGTCGGTGGNCGGCTGTTCATCGAGGGGCCCGACATGTTGCGGGCCGTTGATGTCTACACCGGCCGCGTTCTCTGGGAAGTCTCGTTGCCCCAGGTCGGACAGGCATTCAACTTCACCGGGCACCAGCCGGGAGCCAACGCCACCGGCAGCAACTACGTCAGTGTCCAGGACGCCGTCTATGTCGCCTACCAGTCTCGCTGCATCAAGCTCGACCCGGCCACCGGCGAGATCATCGGCGAGTTTCCCCTGCCATCGCTGGGTGGCGGTGCCAAGCCCAAGTGGGGCCACATTGCCGTTTCCGGCGACCTGCTGATCGCCGGGGCCGAGCCGCTTGTCTATGAAAAGAAACGCGTGGGTGGTTACACGCACGACGGCACCACCAGCCGACACCTGGTCGTGATGAATCGACACACCGGCGAGGTGCTCTGGACCAGGGAGGCTCGCTTTGCATTCCGCCACAACGCAATCGTCGCCGGGAACGGCCTGCTGTACGCCATTGACCGTTTGCCCGACACCATCGTCGCGTTGATGCTCCGTCGTGGCCGCAAGCCAACCGGAAANCCACGNCTGGTGGCCTATGAAGCCAAAACCGGCAAGGAGGCCTGGAGCACAACCGATGGGGTTTTTGGCACCTGGCTGGGATACTCCCGACAACACAAGTTGCTGTTGCAGTGCGGCCGTCCCGCCCGCGACATGCTCAAGGATGAACCGGCCGACCGGATGATCGTCTACCGTGGCAAAGACGGGACAATCCGCTGGGACAAGAAACTGAAATACGGCGGCCCGTGCCTGCTGCGGGGCGACACGATCATGACACAGGGTGCGGCTGTGTCGCTTCTGACCGGGGAACCAATCACCCGAACCAACCCCCTGACCGGCCTGACCCAGCCCTGGGGCTANACCCGCAACTACGGCTGCAACTCGGCGGTGGCCAGCCGCCACCTGATGACGTTCCGGTCCGCGGCGGCCGGCTATTTCGACCTGGCCCGTGATGGTGGCACCGGGAACCTGGGCGGATTCCGTTCCAGTTGCACGTCAAACCTGATCTGTGCCGACGGAGTGCTCAACGCACCTGACTACACGCGGACCTGCAGTTGCTCGTACCAGAACCAGGCCTCGTTGGCGCTGGTGCATGACCCGCGCGTCGAGATGTGGACATTCAACAAGTTGGACGTCGGCACGACACCGTTGAAGCGGCTGGGGCTGAACCTCGGTGCNCCCGGCGATCGACCCGGTGACCAGGGCACGCTGTGGCTGGAGTACCCCGTGGTGGGCGGCCCGTCACCGAAGATCCAGGTGACAGCAACGCCGAAGAACATCGAGTGGTATTGCGGACATTCCGAACGGATCAAGAGCGGACCCGATGGCGGACCNACCTGGGTCGGAGCCTCCGGAGCACATGGCATCCGGACTCTTGAAATCGGCCTGCCCGGACAAGCGACCTACCGGGTNCGGCTGCACTTCGCTGAACCCGAAATGGTCAAGCCGGGCGCGAGGCGATTCACGATTTCCGTGGGAGGACAGGTCGTCCGGCGTGACATGGACCTGGCCGCAACCGTCGGAAGAGCCACAACCGCGGTCGTCGAGATCCCGGGCGTATCGGTCAACGGGACCCTGCGAATCGAGCTGACTCCTGCCGATGGTTCACTGCCGCCGGTGCTCTCCGGGGTCGAGCTCCAGGCGATCCGCTAGGCAACTCGTGTGCTCCCGTGCCCGTGGCAGCCGGATCGGCCGCCACACGTTGGTCAATCCGCCAGTGCATTGACTATGCTGAACAGCGTGTTTTCCTGGACGTGAGACGCTACCGATGCGATGCCCAGANAATTCACCCCGTCACCACCGGGGTGCCATCAGCAAGCACGCCCTGTTGGCCGTGGTTGGCCTGGCCGTGTTGATCGGCCTGGGANTGATGCTGTCCGGAATGGGACGGCAGCAAGCGGCCGGGCCCAAGAACGTCGATGGCCAGCCACAAGCCTCGCTGACGTTCTTTTGTGCGGCGGGAATCCGCCAACCGGTCGAAGCGGTCGCCAAACAGTATCTCGAGGAATACGGCGTCCGGATCAACCTGGATTATGGTGGTTCCAACACCTTGTTGAGCCGCATCGAGACGGCACGAACCGGCGACCTCTATCTCGCTGCCGACGAAAGCTACATCAAGACGGCCCGCGAGAAGGGACTCGTCGCCGAATCGCTTCCACTGGCCCGCATGAAACCGGTGATCGCCGTGGCCGAGGGGAATCCCAAGAAGATCAAGTCCATCGAGGATCTGTTGCGGGACGACGTCCGCACCGTGCTGGGCAACCCCGACCAGGCAGCCGTCGGAAAGAGAACCCGCAAGCTCCTGAAGGCATCGGGCCACTGGACAAAACTCGAATCGCTGGTCCGCGAGACGGGGACCTTCCAGCCGACGGTGCCGGAAGTGGCCAACACCGTCAAGATCGGTGGAGCCGACGCCGCGATCATCTGGAACACGACCACCAAGATCGTTGATGGAATCGACGCCATCGCGGTCCCGGAACTGGACAAGGGAGAGGTCCTGGTCACCGTGGGAATCCTCAAGAGCGCCTCCTCACCAACCGAGGCACTGAAATTCGCCCGGTACCTGGCAGCCAAGGACCGGGGGCTCCGCAAGTTCAAGGACTTCGGATTCACTCCTGTCCAGGGAGACAACTGGGCCGAGGTGCCCGAGTTGACGTTCTTTTGCGGATCGGTCAACCGGCGGGCCGTCGANCAGGCGATCAAGGAGTTCCAGATTCGCGAGGGGGTCCAGGTCAACACGGTCTACAACGGCTGCGGAATCCTGACGGCCCAGATGAAAACCATCAACGCAAAGAAATTGACCGGGTTCCCCGATACCTACATGGCGTGCGACAAGTACTACATGGAGGTCGTCGACGGGTTGTTCCAGGACGCCGTCGACATCTCTGACACCGAGGTCGTGATCGCGGTCCCCAAGGGGAATCCCAAGGGAATCCAGAAACTGGCGGACCTGACACGGCCCGGCGTCCGGGTCGCCGTCGGCCAACCCGACCAGTGCACCATCGGCATCTTGACCCGGCAGGTGCTCGAGGCCGAGAAAATCCATGACGCGGTGATGAAAAACGTGGTCACCAGGACAGCCACTTCCGCGTTGCTGATCGCCCCGGTCACCACCGGAGCCGCCGATGCCTCGCTGGCCTACCTGACCGACACGAAGTCCGAGAGCGAAAAAGTGGACGTGGTGAGAATNCCATCGGAAGCGGCCAAGGCGATCCAGCCACTGGGAATCGCCAAGGCCAGCCGCAACAAGCACCTCGCCCGCCGCCTGATGCAGGCCATCACGCGATCGCGTTCGCGATTTGAAGAGGCCGGATTCCACTGGCGGCTTGGCGACGATGAGCCCGGCTCCTGACAGACCTCCGGCGAGTCCACTTTTCACTTTCCAGTTTCTTCGCTGTGAAGCCCATGACCACCGGAACCGCCTCGCAGCCGAACAAGGCGTCCCCGGCTCATCGTCCCCCATCNGACAAGCCGTTTCTGATCGGACTGGTGGTCATCTCGAGCGTTTACATCATCCTGNTGATCGGGTTGCTGGTCGGTGACGTGGCCTACATGGCCACAGGTGACCTGGCCGACACGGTCGAATTGCCCGGCGCACTCGAGTGGTCGCGTCCTGCTTTGCGGCCCCTGCTCTCGATGCTGGCAACACTCGACAAGCCCGAGATTCGTTACTCGGTCCAGTTGACCATGATCAGTTGCCTGTTCTCGGCCGTGTTGTCACTGTTCGTGGCCGTCCCNACCGCCTACCTGCTCAGCCGTCACGAGTTTCCCGGCAAGAACCTGCTGGATGCCATCCTGGACATCCCGATCGTGCTGCCCCCGCTGGTGGTCGGACTGAGCCTGCTGATCCTCTTCCAGTTCGCTCCCGATCTCACGATCGGTGGAGAAGTCTACAGCATCCGCAACGCGATCGTCTTCCAGGTGCCNGCCGTTGTACTGGCCCAGTTCATGGTCGCCGCAGCATTCGCGGTCAGAGTGATGCGGGCAACCTTCGACCAGGTCGACCCACGTCCCGAACAGGTCGCCCTGACACTCGGCTGCAACCAGGCGCAAGCATTCTGGAGAGTTGTGCTGCCGCAGTGNGGAAATGGAATGCTCACCGCCGGCACCCTCTCCTGGGCCCGATCGCTCGGGGAATTTGGCCCGTTGCTGATTTTTGCCGGAGCCACCCGGATGAAGACCGAGGTGCTCTCGACCACCGTGTTCCTGNANCTGAGCATCGGCAACCTCGAGGGAGCCGTCGCCGTCTCACTGCTGATGGTCGCTTGCGCGGTGATCGTACTGATGGTCGCCAGGATCTGGGGCTCTCGTGGGTTGTCGTTGTAAGCACGAGTCGAGACGATCGAGGAAAGAGGAGTTCAACACCATGCAAGTCACCGTGGAATACGCCGCCCAGATCAAGCGAGTCGCCGGTGTCGCCCAGGACGTGATCCAGTTGGATGCCCCCTGCCCGGTGGCCGAAATCGCCCGGCTGGCGGCCGCCAACCACGATGACGGCCTGGCCGATATGCTCTTCGACGAAAACGGTCACCCTCGACCCTCGATCCTTGTTTTCAAGGGAGAAGACCAGGTCCGNTGGGATGACACCACGACCCGGGTCGAAGATGGAGAGACCATCACGCTGCTCTCCCCGGTTTCCGGCGGATAACCCCCCACAACCCCACAACCCCAGGCTCACATGGCTCAGCTCACCGACCACGAAAAAGCCGTCTACGAATGGCAGATCTGGGTGCCGGGATTTGGTGAATCCGGCCAGGAAGCACTCAAGGACGCCTCTGTTCTCGTCTCGCGTGTTGGCGGCCTGGGAAGCGTCGTCGCCTACGAACTCGCAGCGGCCGGCATTGGCCGCCTGGTGCTGGCCCATGCCGGTGACATCAAGCCCAGTGACCTGAACCGACAGCTACTGATGACCCACGAGGGACTGGGCACTCCACGGGTCGAGTCGGCCAGCCGACGACTCAAAGAACTCAACCCTCGACTCGAAATCGTGGAGGTTCCCGAAAACCTCTCCGAACACAATGCCAAACAACTCGTCGGCGATGTGGATCTTGTGGTCGACTGCGCGCCACTGTTCCCGGAACGGTTTGCCATGAATCGTGAGTGCGTCCGGCAGGGCAAGCCCCTGGTCGACTGTGCGATGTACGATTGCGAGTTTCAAATCACCACGATCCTGCCCGGACAGACACCGTGCCTGTCGTGCCTGTACCCCGAGGATCCTCCAGCGTGGCGTCGCGAGTTTCCAGTTTTTGGAGCCGTTTCGGGAACCGTGGCTTGTCTTGGAGCCATGGAGGCCATCAAGGTGCTGGGAGGCTTTGGGGAGCCGTTGGCCGGCCAACTCCTGACCTGTGACCTCCGTGACATGACATTCCGTCGCCGACGACTCCTGCGACGCGAGAATTGTGCCGTCTGTGGAACGACGCCCGAGTCGCTCGCCTCATGAGCTCGCCTGACGCCACCACCGCTGACCCCGTCATCCAGGTCACCGACCTCCGCAAGACCTACCGCGACGGGTTGTTTCGCAAGCGGAAGATAGAGGCCCTCAAGGGTGTGTCGTTGCAGGTGGGATCCGGCCAGATCTTCGGATTGCTCGGACCCAATGGCGCGGGCAAAACCACGCTCATCAAGGTGCTGCTGGGTATCGTCCACAAGACCTCCGGTGAGGCCAGGCTGCTGGGAGAGCCGGCCGGTCACAAGTCGGGCCGGCGACGGGTCGGTTACCTGCCCGAGGGCCACCGGATCCCGCGACACCTGACGGGTGACACGGCGCTGGAATACTACGGCAGCCTCAGTGGCCTCTCGGTGGCCGAAACACGACGGCGGCGAGGCGATCTCCTGGAAACAGTCGGCCTGGCCGACTGGGGCCGTACCAATGTGACCAAGTACTCCAAGGGCATGCTGCAACGGCTCGGCCTGGCCCAGGCGATGTTGCATGAACCCGACGTGTTGATACTGGATGAACCCACCGACGGGGTCGATCCCGTCGGTCGTTCGGAAATCCGCGATGTACTCAACACGCTCAAGAGCCAGGGCAAGACCATCTTTCTCAACAGCCACCTGCTGCAGGAAATCGAACTGGTCTGTGACCGTGTCGCGATCCTGTTCGAGGGCGAAGTGCTGAAGGTCGGGCCGGTCACGGAATTGACCAACCTCGCCGGTGACACCGAGACACTCGAGGCGACGCTCGAACTGGAGGGAGACGCCGAGACAATCACCGGGGTGCTGCCCGAGCAGGCCACGTCCTGCGATCGCATCGGAGAAAACCGGTTTCGCGTGACCATTCCGTCACTTGACCAGGCACACATCGATGAACTGGTCGACACGATCCGTCAACAGGGTCTCAGCATCATCTCGATCAATCGCCAGAAGCTGACACTGGAAGAGGCCTTCCTGAGGTTGGTGCGTGGTGCGGCTGGAGGTGACTCATGAGAGCCTACCTGGCCGTGATCAAGGACTCCTTCCGCGAGGCCTTCGCGTCGAAGATCCTCTGGGTGTTGATCATCATGATCGCCGGCTTCCTGGTGTTGCTGGCCGGGTTCTCCGTCAAACCAGCAATGAGAACCGGAATTGACAGCGGCGACGTTGTCGACATGGAGTCGCTGGCCATCCGGATGCGGGAGGCCGAGGCAGACAGCCCGGCCGGCCGGATCCGCGGTCGCTTTCCCAACGAACTCCAGGACAAGCTGAAAGCGTTTCGCCCGGACACTGCCGACCGCCGAACCAAGTCCGAACTGTACGGCGGTCTTCGCCGCCAGTTGGCCGAACAGATTCGTGAGCCGTCTTTCGCGACCGAGACCAGGGTGCCCGTCGAATCGCTTTCCGAGGAGGCGAAAACTCTGGCCGGCCAGGAAGCCACGCTCGAAGAAGACCGGCAACTGCGACTCAATCGACTGGTGCTGGAAGCCGCCCTGCCCGACGACGTCCACGCCAGTCCCAGCGAAGTGGTCAACGTGACCTACATCGGCTTCGTCCTGTTCGAGGACATCACCCTCAGCCAGGACGAACTGGAAAAGGGAATCAACGGGCTGCTGCAGGTCTTCATCTTCCTGTTCGTCTCGGTGATCGGGACACTGATCGCGATCGTGGTCACGGCACCAATCGTGCCCCGGATGTTCGAGGCCGGAGCGATCGACCTGTTGCTCTCCAAGCCCGTTTCCAGGTCCATCCTGTTCCTCTCGAAATTCTTTGGTGGCTGCGCCTTCACGTTGGTCAACGCGGCATTCCTGATCCTGGGAATGTGGGTCATCCTCGGGCTGCGACTGGGCGTCTGGAGCAACGGGTTGCTGTTGAGCATCCCGATTTACCTGTTCCTGTTCGTGCTGTACTACTCGATCTCGGCAGCCACCGGGGTCGTCTACCGCGGCCCGATCATTTCGGTGGTGATGGTCGTGATCTTCTGGTTCCTGTGTTTCGTGGTCGGCACCGCCAAGGAGTGGATCGAGGGCGCGGAGATCCGACCCTCGACCGTCTACACGATCATCCCGGCCGGCGAGGACATACTGGCCGTCAACACGTTGGGCCGTGTCCACGCCTGGTCGGAACCATCAGGGACCTGGGAAATGGTTTTCACCCAGAACCAACAACAGCGACAGATGCCGGCATTCGTGGAAGTGTCCATGCGGATGCAGGCTGGTTTCCCGTTTCTCGGCACCAGGTACGACAAGAAAACCCAACGCCTGGTCACGCTGACCAAGAGCATTCCCTTCCCGTTGCCGGGCAACGGCACATCCAGGCTGTTCGTCGGACGTGCCGAAGACGATTGGGCCCGCCGTGGTGGAACCCGTGCATCGGCCAACCCACGTGCGCTGTTGCTCTCCCCGGAAAGCGAGATCCTGGCAGTGGGACCTCAGGGGCTCCAGATCTTCACCGGTGACCCCGAAAAGACGGAAACCTCACGGAAGTGGATGGGGCTGGATTTCACGATGGGCAAGGGGGCCGGCCGTTTTGTCGATGCGACCCCGGCCGATCTTCCCCGGTGGAAACGTCCCTTCGACGCCACCATGGACGCAACCACCGGGAACATCATCATCTTCAACGCTGGCGAGATTCTCCTGCTCACACCCAAAACCACCGACGGCAAGACAGCCTACGTGGCTGGCCCGACACGGAAACTCGACACCGACGAAGCGGCACTGCTGGCGGTCGCCGGAAACCGGCTCTTGGTGGCACTTGCGGATGGCGAGTACCGACTGCTGAACGCCACGACCCTGGAACCCACCGGAACCTCCATCCCTCGCGGCCCGGAAAAACCCCGCCAGGCCATCGGATCACCCGATGGCCGTTTCCTCGCCGTCGTGTCTCACAAGTCAGAAGCCTGGCTGCTGGACACAACGACCGGACAAGCGGTATCCAACGGAGTCCTCTCGGGTGATGTCCACGCCCTGGCATTCAACGACGACAGCCACCTGCTGGTGGGCGACATTTACATGAGAGTCACCGGGTACTCGCTGCCGGATTTCCAACGGCTGTCCCGCCACGATCCATCGCTCACGACACTCCAGGCCGTTTACCGCTACGGCGTACTGCCCGTCTACACGGTCTTCCCCAAGCCCGGGGAACTCAACGCCGTGATCACGAGGCTGTTCGAGGAGGACAACACGGTCGCCATCGGTGGCAATGCCAACGACCTGCGGGCCGACCAGTTCGAAATCGACATCAAGACACCGCTGATCAGCAACGCCGCCTTCCTGCTGGTCGTTCTCGTCCTGACGTGCTTCTACGTGGCCCGCAAGGACTTCTGATCGGACGGGGGTCCCGGTCTCCCGCCAAGAATCAGGTCCCCCGGGCGACAACACCCTCGACGGGTGTCCCCTCCGGTGCGACCAGGTGGATCGGGCGGCCAACGTTCGACACATTCTGCCTCTGGACATCCACTCCCAGGGCCCCACAGACGGTTGCCAGCAAATCCGCCGTGGAAATCGGACCATCAACCACCGCGGTACCCCCGGCATTGGTTCGGCCCACGGCCTGTCCACCCCGCACTCCCCCCCCGGCCAGGACCGTCGTCCAGGCGTTGGGAAAATGGTCGCGACCCTGGTTGGAATTGATCACCGGAGTTCGACCGAATTCTCCCATCCAGACCACCAGCGTCGACTCCAGCAATCCACGCAGTTGCAGATCCTCCAGCAACGTCCCCCATCCGGAATCGAGGATCGAACTGAGACTCTTGACCGTGTCGAAGTTGTTCTGGTGAGTGTCCCAGCCCAGTTGCGACTGGCCATCGACTCCATTGAGGGACACCTCGACAAACGGCACACCACGTTCAACCAGCCTCCGGGCCAACAGGCACCCCTGGCCGAACCGGTTGCGACCATAACTGTCCCGGAGCCCCGCTGTTTCGTCATCAAGATCAAAAGCAGTGACCGACTCGGACCGCATCATTCGCACCGCCTGCCGGTAAGCACTGCGGTGACTGGCCACCGGCACGTTGGGACGCTCCGCCCCGAACCCCGCCTCAAGTTGATCGAGCAATCCCAGCCGAGCGTCGGCCTGGGCCCTGTTGATCCCCCTGGGTTGCCGCAAGTTCTGGACCCGCAATGCCCGCGAGTCATCGGCTTGTCCCTCGGCCGACATTGCCGCCGGGTTCCCATCACCGACGACCAGCGGAGCGTACTCGGGCCCGAGAAATCCCGGGCCGAAAGCGGCGGGACTGAGAAACCGGTAAGGGGCCACACTGACAAAACCGGGCAACGGCGAGGCACCGTCGGACAGTTCCTTGCTGAGAAGAGATCCGAGCGTGGGATAATGAATCGGCCCCTGCGGCAGGTACCCGGTTCGCATCTTGAAAGTGGCCCGCTGGTGATCACCTTCCTTGGTCGCCATCGACCGCAAAACCGCGAGATGCTCGGCCTGCAACGCCAGACGCGGCAGATGCTGGGAAAACTGCAATCCGGGGACCGTGGTCAACAGCGGACGAAAAGGACCGCCGTTGGCGTGTCCGGGCTTCATGTCAAAGGTGTCGGTCTGGGACGGTCCACCCGACATCCACAACAGGATACAACTGCGACGACGGGTGCGGGCAGCGGCTGACGCCACCTGGCCAAACCAGCCAGACGCCGGTGAACTGATCATGCCGGCGGCCGACATGGCCAACCACTGGCGACGAGACATCTGCAAAACACCTGACATGAGCCGTCTCGTGGACCTAGTGGTTCAACAAAAACTCGCTGGAATTCAACAACGCCCAGAAGATGTCGCCAAGGGCCTGCCGTCGATCCCCCGTTGCTCCTCCACCGTCAACGTAACCCGCCAGCCGCTTCAACTCCTCCACACGGGGCCGACGACCCAGCGTGACCAGGTACAACGCTTCGATCCGATCACCGGTCGTCAAACCGGGAATCCCCACCACCGCGGCGAGAGTGCGGCTGCGATCCACGCTCGTTGCATCCGCCGTGAAGTCGCTGTTCATCAATGCCAGTGCTTGCAGAATCGTGGTCCGTTTCTGGGTCGGCCGGCTCGATTCGTCACGAAACAATTCGAGAACCCGGTCCCGTGGAGTCTCCGATTGACCAGGAACAGCCGGTTGGCGATCAGATGGCGAAGGTACGTGACCAACCGCCTGGGCCAGGCTGTCGTAAATCTGTTCGGGCGACAGGCCGCGGACAGCCATCCGCGAGAACAATCGGAGATTCGACTGGGACGGATGAGTCCGGCGACTGGTCCGCTGATAGGCCTTTGTGGCGGCAATCGCTCGCAAAATGAATCGCACGTCGAATCCATGAACCACGAACTCGGTCGCCAGCAGTTCGAGCACTCTCGCGTGGCTGGGCGGATTGTCCGCGGTGAAATCGTCCGGGGGATCGACAAGGCCGATCCCAAACTGGTGAGCCCACAGGCGGTTGACCGCCGCCCGGGCGAAGTACGGGTTCCGGTCGCTGATCATCCAGTCCGCCAGCAATCGTCGGGTTCCCCCGCCCCGGGCCGGCCCGAATTTTGCACCATCCAGATGAACCGGCCTGACACTCCGACCGGTCCCGGGAATCTCCAACTCGCGTCGTTCGGACACCTCGCGTATCGCCGCCAGGAACCCACCCTGACCCTGGCGTTCCATTCCAGCGAAGAACGCCGCAAAGCTCCAGAACTCGTCCTGCTTCCATTTGTCGAATGGGTGGTCGTGACACTGGGCACATTCAATTCGAATACCCAGGAAGGTCCGGGACATGCTGGCCGCCAGGTTCTCCGGCTTGATCTGCTTGGCCTGGTAAAAGGCCAACGGCGAGGGCCGGTTGCCCGGTCGAGACAGTTCACCAGCAACTCCCGCGGGTGCCAGCGACACGGTCACGATCTCGCGAACCATCGCCGAGTAACTGGTGTCCTCGGACAACTTCTGCCGCAGCCAGGCCTCGAACCCCGGTACCAACACCCGGGTCTGCGGATCGGACTGGGTCTCGGGCAACAGTGCTTTCCGCCAGACAGTCGAGAAGTGCATGACGTACAGCGAACTGTCCAGCAGTTCGTCGACGACCCGACGACGCTTGTCCGCAGCGGTCTCGGCCAGGAACTGGCGGACCCGACTGGCGGGTGGGATCCTTCCACCGAGATCGAGATACACCCGCCTCAGGAACTCGGCATCCCCGGCCACCGGCGCCGCGGTCACCGTCTCGGCCAACAACCGTTGCTCGATCAACCGGTCAACCCGCCCCGCCAGGTCGTCGATGTCATCAGCACGAACCGCTGGCGCCTGCACCAGCAAGGCCAGTGACCAAAGGAGAAAACATCGCGACATGATGACGGCCGGCCTGAAGAGCTTCCCGGTTTCTTCGAGCCTACCAGTGCCCACCGCGGACTGCCAAGGTGAACGACCGGGCCGCTACAACGATGCGGCCGTCGCTTGCAATGCCTCCGAAGCCGGGGCTCCCGTTTTCAACTCGTCGTAATCCGGCGGCGCGTAGGTGGCCACCACATCGAAGTGGCGGCCGGAGATCGCCATCCCGATCAGGTCTTCAGCCGAGAGTGTCATACGGCCAGCCCGGCGAGTCAGGTCAAATCGCACGCCATTCACCCCGGAGTAACTCCGGTAGACCACCTCGGTGCAGACCAGCCGATCGGCCCGGGTGAAATCGAAATCAAAGTCGTACGACTTGCCGGTGTGGAACATGCCGCGAGCCATGGCCGGGTAGATTTCCTCGAGCCCCAGTTGTGGTCTCAACACGGTGATCGCATCGCTGGCAAACGGTGAACTCAACGAACGCACGTGCACGCCATCCTTCAGCGCCTCGTGCACCCGGCAGGGCTCATCGGCATCACAGGCCAGCAGGTTGTCCCAGTGAGGCCGAACATGCTCGTGGTCTCCAAATTCCGCGGCGGACAACTCGTCGCATGTTCCCAGGTACAAGGCGGCATGCGGCCAATAGCCGGGCAAGAAGTAATTCGTCAGCGCATGTTCCTTACGGACAATCAAGACGTCACCCGGCCGCAACAATTCTCGAACCCGGTCCCGGATCGCCTCGGGCAGACCGGGCACGTGATCGCGAACCGTGTACAAACCGGACACGGCACTGGAGACCGACTTCTGCAAACCGTAAAGAGCCCGGTGCAGCAGATCCTCTTTGACCAGGTCCATCAGTTGACGGGCCTGAACACGGGCACTGAGCACCGCGAACGCGGAGAGGGACATCTCGTTGGAACTCTGATGACTCTCGATCAGCGGAGGCAGGAATTCCAGCGTCGTTCCTTCGACCAGCGCCGTCAACGAATCTCGATTTTCTTCAAAATACTTCGCGGCGTGATAGAGGTGCCAGGTGTGAACCGGATTGATCAATGACTTTTGAACGGTGTCATACACGTCGGCCGGGATGCCAAAATGTGGAGCTGGCTCGTTGAGTTTGTCGCGAACAACCGGTCGCTCGTCAAATTCGCTGTAGAGATAACGGGCGGCATCGACCAGCACCAGTGCCCCCGCATAACCAACCAGGAAATGAGAATCGACCTGCCTGTCGTTCTTCATCTCCAGGACAACTTCCAGCAACGCGTTGCGACTTTGCCAGTACGAGACCAGCAGGTGGCGGACCTCCTCGTCCTCGCTGGGAGCAAAGTAGCCTTGTTCACTCGACAACGCGGCCTGGGACAGTGACCCGGCAACCTGCTTGAGCCGGTTGAACTGCGCGGCCACCGCCAGGACCGTTGCGGCCCCGGACACCACCCGACCACTGAATTCCCCGTCTTGCATCGTTCATCCGAATGACTGACCGTTCACATCATCGACATGTTACCACAGCCGACAGTCGCCGTGACTGGCACTGGCTCCTGCTCGTCGAGCAATTCGGGTTCGAACCACGCCAGGCCCTGTGTTTCATAGTCCGGACCAAACTGGAACGCCTGCTTGATCGCCAGGTCAACGTCCAGGGGATTCCGTGTTCCACCGGGCCGCAGTCCCGCCCGGCGGACATAAGGACCCCGGGCTGGCGGAAACGGGTAATCGCTGCCATGCAGCAACCGGCTGCGCAACGACCCGGATTCCAGCTCCAACCTCCCCAGCGCCCGCCACCGCGGCCAGGTCGCCAGGATCGAGGTGTCTCCGTACAGGTTTGGATAGCGGTGCATCATCTCCACAAACCCCGGATAATAATCCTCGGGATCCAGCGAGGTGCAGGTCCCGCAGTGCGCCGCGATCACACGCAGGCCGTGGTCCAACGGTCGAACCAGGCGACGGGGATCGGTGAACTCCTGAGAGATGACACGGCACGAATGTTCGTAGCCGGTGTGAAACATCAGGATCACATCGAGTTCGGCAGCCAACCGGTAGAATGGTTCGAAGCCAGGCAACGATGGATCGACTCCCTGGATCGCGGTGTGGACCTTGATCAACCGCGAACCCGCCGTGGCACAGCGTTCGAGTTCCTCCAGAGCATCGCGACGCATCGGGTTGATCGAACATCCTGCCAGGATCTTCTCGTGCCGGTCAGCCAATTCGAGAACGTAATCGTTGGAGACAAAAAAGTGTGTCCGCTTGCTGTCGAGTTCCCCGTCGTCCCGGTACACAGCGTCCTGGGCCAACACGACGGCTCGCGACAGCTTCGACTCGTTGAGTTGCCGCACCAGGCGGTTCCGGATCTGGTCGCTGCGGGTCTCACCCAGTTCCCGGTCGAGCCGGGTGGCTCGAACAATCAACCGGGTCAGCCAGCGGCGCCGGGTTTCTTCGGAAAGGAATCCTTCTCGGGGATTCTCGCCCCAGCAAAACACGTGAGTGTGGATATCGAGCACGAGAATGGCCTCCTGGTTTGCGACCGGATTTCAACAAGTCCCAACAAGTGGCAGGCGAGGGACCATCAGGCATATCACGCGCGAACAATATCCAATATCGATTCGACTTCGGGACGGTCCACCGGAATCCGTGTCACGTGGTGCAGTCTCACGGCTCCTGACGGATCAATCAGCACGTCACCACCCAGTTGAAACACGTCGCCGGCCGGAGATTTCACGGCACGGCCCTTGAGCATGAGCTTCAGATATCCCCACCAGGACTGCGGTCCCAGTACCGCCCACAGGCTGCCACGGTGCATCGCGTAGGCGTCGTAAAGTTCCCGGTCGGGATCGACCAGAAACGGCCAGGGCCAGCCAGATTGCCGGACATACTCATCGACAACCTCGCCGGATTGAAACGTCACCGCCATCACGTCCAGGGGCAACTCCCGGATCTGTTCGGCGGCCTGTTGCAACTGCAACAGGTGTTCGCGGCACGGCAGTCACGTCAGGTGCCGGTGAAAAACCAGCAACAACCAGCGTCCGGCCCGGTCTTGGAGACGGACGTCGTTTCCATTGTGGTCGCGGGGTGTCAACATGGGAACGGGCCGAGATCTCGATGATTTACCAGAGAATGACGAAGACGAAATACGAGAGCACCAGCAGGACCCCGATGGCCCAGAGGCCCGGCTGTTTCCAGGCTGGGAGAACAACTCCCGGGTTATCAAATGGATGAACCGGAAGGTCAACCAGTTCCCGCCGTGTCTCCTCCAGCCAACCGGCCGATTGCTCACCGCCAGGCTGGCCGGGACGATCCATCACAGCCGGCTCCCGGGACCACACCACCAGCCCCTGCAATTGACCACGGCTGGCGGGTCCCCGGATTAGGGTTGTCACCAGCATCACCGCAGCCGTCGCCCCAATGCTCCAGAAAAACCCATACCACTTGTTGATCCACCACAGCGGAAAGTCCCCGTTGGACTGCAAGCAGATGAACCGGGCCAGCCCGACACCACATCCGGCAATCAACCCGAACAGGCCACTGGACCGATGAGCCGGGGTGAAGATGCCCGCCAGGTACACGGCCATCAGCGGCATCACGGTGATCCCGATCATCTCCAGATAAAACGTGACCATGCCCATTTTCAGGAATGGAATGAAGACAAACGAGATGGCGATCACGACCACGGTGGTGATCCGGGACACCCAGAGATAGTGCCGATCGTCGGCATCGCGAACCAGGAAACGCGCGTAGAGATCCCTGGTGAAAACGGCCGCCAGGGCCGAGCCGATCGAGTCAAATGTCGAGATACCGCCGGCCAGCAATCCGGCCACGACGATGCCAGCCAGAACCCCGCTGAGGGGCACCAGGTACTCCGCAACCAGCGTCGGAAAGATCATGTCGGGATTCTCGAGGTTGGGATGCGCCCCGCGGCCAAGAATCCCCAGGGTGATGTTGAACCACATGACAACCGAGGTGACGACCGCGGCAACGACGGCAGCCATTTTCACGTCCCACTCGCTGCGAGCTGCCAGCATCCTCATCGACTGGCTGTGGTTGACGATGCAATAGGCTGTCAGGGTGAGGATCCAGCCGACGATGACCACCTGGGGGGGAATGTCGTCCAGCGGCTGGCCCACGTGCGTCATTGCCGCACGGATCTTGACGTCCACGTCGGCCTCAACCATCGACCGTTCCATTCCCACAAACCCGCCAACGGCGTCGTAGACCACCCACCACATCACCAGGGCGGCAATCAGCATCACGATCGACTGGATCGAATCGGTCAGCGCCACCGATTTGAGTCCACCGGTGGCCGTGTAGAGAGCCGCCCCGGCTGCGATCGCCACCACCAGGTACCAGGTCGATTCCTCCCAGCCGGTCAATACGGCGAAGGTCAGGTAAAGCGAGTAGGCGACATTGGCCAGGACGTTGGTACGGTAGATGATCTGGACGAGAACCGAGATGACCCGTGCGGACGAACCAAAGCGGCGTTCGAGATACTCCGAATTGGTGAACATCCCGCTGCGATACATCGGCAGAAAGACAGCCCAGGCGACCAGGAACCAGCCAATGGTGATCCCCAGGAACCACACGGAAATGTTGTTCATTCCCATCTGGTAGGCACCCCCGGCCACCGCCACGTAGTCGCCGCTGTCCACGGCCGTGGCAAACATCGACAACCCGACCATCCACCACGGCAGACCCCGTGCCGCCAGCATCCAGTCCACCGCCCGGTTCGTCTCGCGCGACTTCCAGAGTCCGAATGCGATGATCGCGACGTTGATCCCGACAACCAGTGTCCAACCGACGATTCCCATGCTGGCGAAGCTAGTCGTGCAACCGACCGGGTGTCAAACCGTCAACCGCCAACCGACCCTCCTGTGATAAACTCCACACACCATGCTTCATCGTTCACACCGACTCCTGACGATCCTCGCCCTGCTCTCGGCGACCGCCCAACACGTTGCGGCAGCCGATCAGCCCAACGCCGGGCACGCCGTGTCGCACCTCCGCCGTCCCGTGGCCCTGGTGACTCCAGACGGGGGACACCACTTCCTGGTCGCCAACCGCGACAGCGGAACGGTCAGCCGTGTCGACATCAAGACCGGGCGGGTGACGGCAGAAATCCGTATCGGTCATCGGCTCAGTGATCTCACCCTGACACCCGACGGCCAACACGCACTCGTGGCCGATGCCGGACGGCATCAACTGGTCGTCTGCCGTCTCGTGGACGGTCAACCGGCCCCCACATTGCGTATCCCTCTCTCGATCGAACCCACACGGTTGGCGATCGACACCGACGGGCGTCGCGTCGCGGTGAGTTCCAGGTGGTCCCGTCGCCTCGTGTTGCTGGATCTGCCTATCACGCAAGCCTCCAGCCCTCGCCAGGTGACCTTGCCAATGCAGGGCCGGCACCTGCTGTGGCTTCGGCAACCGGACACCCTGGTGGTGGCCGATGCGTTTGGCGGAAGCCTGGCCCTCGTGGACGCCGTCGCCGGGCGTGTGCTGCACACTCACCACCTGCCAGCCCACAATATCGGCGGCCTCGCGCTGGACCCCGGCGGTCGTCACCTGGTCGTTTCACACCAGGTGCTCAACTCGGCCGCACGCACCACCGACAACGACGTGCTCTGGGGCTTGCTGATCACCAACAATCTCCGCCGCATCCCGATACCGGAACTGCTCTCCAGGCTTCCCCTGGCGATGCGGCGTCACTCGGTCGTCATGCTCGGACAGGCCGGCCACGCCGCGGGTGATCCGGCTGGTTTGGCAATCCGGTCCGACGGATCATTCGTCGTGGCTCTCTCCGGGGTCAACCAGGTGGGTATCGGACGTCCCGAGAAGTTCGACCTGACCCGAATTCCAACCGGGGCCAGGCCCACGGCCATCTGGTTGTCCGCCGACCAACGTCGTGCCGTTGTCACCTCGACCCTCGATGATCAACTCAACCTCCTGGACCTCGACAAGGCCACGTCGCTAAAAAGCATCTCGCTGGGTCCCAGGCCCGAGTCGACGTCGTATGACCGGGGTGAACGGCTGTTTTTCGACGCTGGCCTGTCCCGCGACGGTTGGATGAGTTGTCACAGTTGCCACACCGATGGACACAGCAACGGTCAACTGGTCGACACGCTTGGCGACGGGCACTACGGGAACGCCAAACGGGTTCTCTCGCTATTGGGCACACTCGACACTCGACCCTGGGCGTGGGACGGTCGGATGGGCACGCTCCGCGACCAGGTCTTCCACTCGGTATCGACCACCATGAGAGGACCCCGCCCGACCCAATCGCAGGTCCGGGATCTCGTCGCTTTTCTCGGCGGACTGCAGCAACCCGCACCCGGCCACACCGCCACAACCCGGCGACAGCAGCAATCGGTCGACCGCGGCCGACAGCTGTTCACCTCGCTCGATTGCCAACGCTGCCACACTCCGCCGTTGTACACCTCGCCCGACTCTTATGACGTGGGCTTGGGCCGTTCGAAAACCAACCCCCCCTCCCTGCGAGGCGTCGCCCAGCGACGGCGGCTGTTTCACGACAACCGCGCGAAGTCGATCGAAGAGGTGCTGCGTCGTTTTCAGCACCAGTTGCCTCGGAAGATCTCCCCGGAGGAACAACGCGACCTGGTGCGGTTCCTCCAGAGCCTCTAGGACACCCCTCTACTCGAGCAACTCGCGCACCGCTCCCGCGATCAACGCATGGCCCGCCTGGGTCGGATGGCAGTGGTCCAGGAACAGCTCCTGGTCACCACCACCAATCAGCCTCTGGAACTCCGACTCCAACTTGCGATCAAACAACCGATCGACCCTCAGCAAGCGTGCACCCGATTCTGCAGCGGCCTGACTGATCGTCTCGATCACCTGCGGATTGGAGCGGGTCCCCCGGCGATCACGACGGTTGGCCTCGACCAGTGACTCCCGGCCCTGCTCGACCATCCCCCGTCCCAGCAGGCTCAATCCCTGCCAGAAATGAGACATCGCGAAGTGATCATCAAGTGCGATCAACTCGGTCGCCGTCTCACCCAGCCCCTGCCAGTCCCTGGCCTGGAACTTCCGGTCTGCCGCCCGTTTCAACTCACCCAGGCGACCCGACCTCGCGTCGACCCCGGGGCCGTGCACCGAATCACCCGGCGGGGCCAGCAGGTTGGGAACCGCCGGCACGATGATCACCACCGCCCCGGCTCGCCGGCCGGCCTCGACAATTCCCAGCACGTGCTCACGGAGCAAAGACATCCGCAACGGCACCATGTCGGGCGACTTGATCAACGGGTAGTTCTCGTTCCCAAAAAACTCCGCCGGCAACTCGCTGTGCACCGCCGTCGTCGATTCCCCCAGCAACACCCGCACCCCGTTGACCACATGGAGTCCGCGAGCAAATTCACCGGCCTGTTCCATCCGGGCCACCAGGCCCTCCGGATCGTAAAACACATCCTCGAGAAACTCGTTGTGCCCCATGTAGACGACCAGCCAGTCCGGTGAGAACCTGGCAGCACGACGTGCAATCGCCAGGACACGGTGACTGCCATATGCCGGATACCCTCCGTTGATCACCTCCAACGGTGACCGGGACGCCGGATCGGCCAGCAGACCCCCAAACGGTTTCTCGACCCCGAAGCCGTAGGTGCATGACCCACCGAGCGTGAAGATCCTCCGGGTCCCCTCGCCCTTGGGAGTCCCCAGTTTCTGGTCCCACTCGGGAAAGAAACTCGTTCCTGACTCAAAGCCAACCGGGTTCAGCTGGCTGCTGTTGTCGGGAAACACATCCGCAACACGGAGGACGAGTTCCAGTACCACGAGCAAGACCAGCGGCAGTGAAACCGCCAGCAGCCGCATTCGCCACGCCACCCGGCGCCGCGGCATGGGAACCGGATCGGTGGACACCTCGGGTGGGCTCACCTGGTTCATGGACTCGGCCTGTCCTGTGGAGCGTGGCTCGGTGAGAACTCTCCGGCGAGCCGGGGGTTCAAACGACGGAGTTGTTCGGTGGCGCGTTGGTAGCCCGTTTCGTTGTCTCTCAGCAATTCAATTCGAGCCAATTGGAACCACGCCATGACAAATCTCTTGTCCCCAGCAACCGCCGCCTCGAGTTGCCGGACCGCTTCATCGTAACGTTCCCTCTCGGCCAGCCCCAACGCCAGGTTGACCCGGGCGCGTGGTAGCCACGGGGCCAGTTCAACCGCCGCATTGGCAACCCGGAATGCCTCGTCCCCTCTTCCCTGGTTCTGCAATTCGACGGCCAGATTGACCCACGCATCGGGAAACCGGGGATCGATGTCGATGGCCTGTCGGTGTCGACGTTCGGCCAACTCGTGCAACCCGGTCTCACCCAGTTGGTTGCCCAGGCTCGTCAGGGCCAGGGGCGAGCGGGGATTCTTCGCGACCGTGTCCCTCCAGAGGGTGCCCGTGTCGTGAAACACTCCACAACGGACGAACGTCATCCCAGCCAGGACCAGGACAAGGAGACTTCCACGACTGGCGTGCCAGCCGGTGGTGACCAACCAGGAAGCACAGGCCAGCAGCGGAATGCTGGCCAGGTACTGGAAATGGTCAGCGACGAACGAAAACTGCATCGGGTAAATATCAATGAAACCCAGGGCCGGTGACAGGGTGCCGGCAAACAGCAACACCGCCGCCAGTGGACCACGTCCCAATCGGGCCCGCTGCCACCACAACACGGCGAAGGCCATCACGGCACCCAGCGGATAAAGCCACTGGACAAAGAGGTTCGAATCGATCGACCACTTCGGGTAAATGAAAACCAGGTCACCCGGCCAGAACAACTTGCCGGCATAGAACCACAGTGCCCGGCCGGCGACCAGCAGGCGGTCAAACGAGGAAAGTCCCAGGTCGAGGTGCCCGGCCCCGATGTGATTCTGCTCGGTCCAGATCGTCATCAAACCGGCTGGCACCGTCAGCAGCAACATCGGCAGTGCACCGAGACACTCGCGACGCCCGATCCGACCACCACGCCACCAGCAAATGACCAGCCACGCTGCCGGAACCGTGACGGTGACGGTCTTGGAGAGCAGTGCCCCGACGAACAGCAATCCGGACAGCCACCAGCAGCGACGACCCGCGCCCGGCTCGGATCGCCACCAGCAGAACCAGGCCCATGTCGACGCCAGGGCGAACAGGCCCGAGAGCGTGTTCTTGCGTTCGCTGATCCAAACCACGCTCTCGGCATGTACCGGGTGGACGGCAAATAATGCGGCCGCCAGCCACGCCCCTGGCAACCCCAGGCCCACCAACACGCGCCACAACACGAGCACCGACACGGCGTGCAACAGGATATTGATCGCATGGTACCCCAGTGGATTCTCGCCCCAGATGCGATACTCGAGCCAGAAACTGGAATGGGTCAGGGGGTAATACTGTGGGACACTGCCTGGTTCGAGCCAGATTGCCGCCAATCCGTCGGGACTCACCACCGGTCGGCTGTTGACGACATGAGCGTCGTCGTCCCAGATGAACCCACAACTGAAACCGGGCAGGTAGGCGATCACCGTCAGCAGCAGCAACCCCGCCACGATCCGCCCGTCGATTCTCAGCGGTTCACCCTGATCGGTCACCGGGAAGTCCTGTGGTCCATTCCTATTGCCCGGTGCGAGCATACGTCATCACACCGGAGCCAACCAATAGTTCTGTCAGGGCACCTGCGACCAGATCTCTCGGCGCAATCACCGGGCTTGCAGTAGACTCACCCGCGTGAACACCTCGACGACGCCTGAACCTGCCTCACACACTTCATTCGGCAAGCGAGTGCTGTTGGCTGCCGTCGTTTTGGCCGTCATGCTTCTGGTCGCCGAACTGGTCATCCGGGCCACGGTTTCTCAACCGGTCCCAATCCGCTTCGCCCAGGACACCTCGGAATTGCGGCAGTTGCAGTTGCACCACTTCAGTGATGTGCTGACCGCCGACCCGGACCGATTCTGGCGACTGGCTCCCGGCAGCCGTCTACCCGACACCGGCACAAAATCCGTCGGGCCATTCTTCGGGGTGATCTCCAACGAACGGGGCTTCCGCGAGAACCGCCAACTCGCCGACACGAAGGCTGGCGACGAGACGAGAATCCTGTTCCTGGGTGATTCCTGCACATTTGGCTACGGGGTCGGCTGGGACGAAACCTACGTGGCCAACTGCGAGGATCGACTCAACGAACAATATCCGGGGCGGCGGTTCGATTGCATCAATGCCGGCGTCCCGGGGTACTCGTTGTACCAGGGCTGGAGAGTCCTGGATGTCGAGGGTGCCCGGATCCAGCCGGACCTGGTGATCGCCTGCTTCGGGTTCAACGACCGGGCCGAGTGGGATGGGTTGGGAGATCTCGATCATGCCCAACTGGCTCCGCCCGCGTGGCTGGCTGGAAGTCAACTCGCCGGAAAGCTCTGGCAACTGGGCCACGCTCGGCCGGAACGCTCAACATCCACGACACGACCACGCGTGTCCCCCGACGAGTACCGCAGCCTGCTGGCTCGAATTCAACGGAGGACGGAACAACTGGGCAGCCAGCTGGTGCTGATCTCCTGGTGCGAACGCTTCCAGGTCACCACCGACCGAAACGAGCGGACTCCCTGGCAATTCGAGTTGTACCAATTCGCACGGCGACACCAGGTCCCGGTCCTGGACCTGGTCCCGCAATTGCAGGACTGGGCTGACGAGCCAGGCCAACCCGAGCTATTCCTGGACATTGTCCACGTCACTCCGGCCACCCACTCGCGGATCGCTGCTCGACTGGTCGAGATTCTCAGGCCACTGCTCGAGAACGGAAAGTGGTCTCGATGACAACAGACACAGCCATTCCAGGCGATGCTCCACGCTGGAAACGTCGGGTGGCCGCCGTCGCCATCAGCCTGGCCGTCGCCGTGGTGATCACCGAGACAGCACTGTGGCTTGGCGATTGGCCTCGCTTCCCCCGGCCCCACACCTTTCCTCCCCAATTCATGCTGGTGGGAACACCCGATGCCGCGGGATGGATTCGTCACGTGAACAAGCCATCCGAGACAATCCGTTTCCGTTACGAGTCGGACCCTCGAGACTATTTCGGGACCGCCCACACCGTGACCCACACCACCAACTCGCTTGGCTTTCGTGGAAACGAGTTTCCACTACAGGAGAATCGTGACGGCCAAGTCGAACCTTCCGGGGCCCGTCCCGACTCCCTGCGGATCGTATTCCTGGGCGATTCGGTGACATTTGGTGAGGGCGTCCACGATTCTGACACGTTCGTCCAACGGGTTGGCCAGCGACTGGGCACCCGGCTGGGTCGTCCCGTCGAGGTCTACAACTTTGGGGTGGGCGGTCACAACACCTCCGATGCCCGTTGGGTCTGGCAACGTTACGCCCGCCATCTTGACCCCGACCTGGTCGTCTACACCTTCGTGCTCAACGATGCTGAACCACGGCTGTTTCGGCTTGACCAGCCAACCGGCCAACCCACTCGCATTCCCCGTTCGATCGAATCCCGGTGGGCAGAGTGGACCAGCCCACCGGAAGGCTGGTGGACCGGATCGCGACTCGCACGCCTGGCATGGAAACTCCAGGCCGGCTGGAAACTGGACCACGAAACACTCGAGTATTATCGCGAGTTGAACGCATCGCATTCTCCCGACTGGCACACGTGTCGGGAACAGCTCGAGGCGCTGCAACAGATCGAGCCACCGCTGGTGGTCGTGGTGTTCCCCATGCTGTTCGACCTGGCGACCCACCCATTCCGACCGGTGCATTTCGAGGTCGCCAACGCCTGCTCCCAGTCCGAGGTCATCGATCTCTGGGAAACCCTGGCCAGACGTGCCGGCAACAACACGCCGGGACTGTGGGTCCATCCCACCGACACGCATCCCAACGAGATCGCGCACAAGCTGTCAGCCGGGGTGATCGCCCGCCGGTTGGAAACACTGCTGCAGGATCCGAAACATTCCGACTCAGGCCTCTGAGGTGGTGGGAGTCGGCAGGAACTCCCGGGGCACCTTGCAGACCATCGTGTACGCGGGATCGAACATGTTGCCCAGGTCGTAACGCACACACTGGGCCAGCAGCAGGTTGGCACCCAGGGGATCGAGTCCGTAATCCTGCACCAACCACCGAAGCATTTCGGTCGTCGCGTTCTGGGTCGCCTCGTCCAGGGGCCGTGCGTTCCCGACGGTGAAGATCTCTTCGTCGTTTTCACCACGCGGCCAGCCAATCTCATGGTCGGGGATCAGGTCGAGTGTCACCCTCACATCCATCGAGATCTCCAGTCCCGATCCGACAATCTCTCCATCGCCCTGGATGGCATGCCCGTCACCCAGGAAGAACAGTGCGCCAGGTTCGAACACGGGAAAGTAGACGGTCACCCCCTGCCGGAAACCACGGTAGTCCATGTTGCCACCGTGCTCGGCCGAGGTGGCCGTCGAAATCGCCTGTCCGCCCTTGGCTGCCACGCCGAAGCAACCGATCATCGGGTCCAACGGCAACGTGATGTTGCCAAGCTTCGATTCGGGTGTCGTCAGCGTGGCCGTCCAAGCCTCCACATCAACATCCCACTCGGCCAGTCCCGCCTCGGGCAACTCGCGGACAAAGTCCGGCCTCACCACGTTGGCCGCCACGCTGGTCCCACAGAAGGCCCAATCGCGATTGGGCATCACCTTGTCGAGTTTCACGACCAGTGTGTCTCCCGGCTTGGCCCCCTCGACAAAAAATGGACCGGTTTGAGGATTTCCCCGGGGAGTGGCCTGCTCACGGTTCTCATCACCGCCACGTGCGTCAACGGTCGTGGTGACAATCGAGTCACCCGGCTCCACGGTCAAAACCGGCTCGTGAGGGCCCAGCGTGGTGAAATAATGGGAGGGAATGAAATTGTGTTCCATGAGTGCAGATCTCTATTTCTTGAAGTGACCGATGTCGTCGGGCGAACCACCGCCGCCCCCTAGAGCCGACGGAACTTCTGCAGGGTCGGACAGTCGGCCTCGACCAACCCTTTCGGAACAGCGGCCGAGGCAATCACCTCCGAGGTGTAAATGTCGCCATTGCCATCCACCCAGATGTCGTGCGGCGCGGCAAAGTCACCCGGTTGGTAGGGATTGGCTCCACCACCAAAACGCGACAGCAACTCGCCAGAGCGATTGAAGATGCTGACCCGGCCCCCGGTCTGGTCGAACCGCTGGTCACTGAGTCCGGCGTGCCACCCCAGTTCGGCGACGTAGACCACGTCGTCGGAATCGATGAAGACCTCGCAGGGTCGCGCCACGTCGGTCCAGGACTCGATGAACCCACCGTCGGCATCGAAGAGCTGGAGTCGGCTGTTTTCTCGATCACAGGCGAACACCGTCCCATCGCTGGACACGTCAATTCCGTGAGGCAGATGGAATTCCCCATCGCCATCGCCAGGGCTCCCCCAGCTGATCTCGTATTCTCCCTCGGGCGAGAATCGGTGGATCCGACAATTGCCATATCCATCCGTGATGAACAGGCGTCCATCCGGGGCCACGGTAAGGTTGGTGGGCAGGTTGAATGGTCCACCCGGCTGGGTGATTGTCAGGTAGTTCATATCCACCACGCCCGTGTCGCTACAGATCCCGGCTGTCCCCAGGGTCTGCTCGCGCTGACCGTCGGTCGTGTAGCGATGGATCACGTGTCCATGGTCATCGGTCAGCCAGATCACGTCATCCCCGGTGATCCAGATTCCGTGAGGCCGTTGGAACTGCCCCTCACCCCAGCTTCCCAGGAAACTGCCGTCCGACGAGTAGACGATCACCGGGTGCTCGCTGCGGTTGAAAGCGTACAGGTTGCCACTGGAATCGGTGGCGGCCCCAACCACCTCGCCATAGTTCCAACCCTCGGGCAACTGGTCCCAACCTGGCAAGGGTTCATACCGGAATTCTCCCTGGCCAACCACGGTCGTTCCGCCATCCTGTTCATTCGACATTCTGCACATCTCTCCGGAAGGTCTGTTGTCAGTCGGGGGTGGCCGGGATCCTCACCGAGGAGTCTCCCCGCAGGCCGTTCAACACCGATTGCGTGATGGTGGGTCCGGCACTATCGTGAAATCATGTCGCGACGGAGACAAGATTGCCAGCACGACGGCGGTCATCGTTTGCGGCCTTCGGAGTTCTTCATCCCCGGGACGGGCTAACCCGCTGGAGCACCACTAGATGGCCGGTCGTTTCCGTGGACCGCTGATCGTCACCTCCCTGATCCTGGTTAGTGGTGCGGTCCTGGTGCTCTCGTGTGCTGGCCTGATCGAACGTCCTCCCGATCTCTCCGACGCGGACATCCTCCTGGCCCGGGCCAAGAAAGCTCTTGATCGCCGGAATTACCCCGTCGCCGAGAAACTGGCGCGCGATGCGCTGGAGGAGGGCACGACGGTCCGCAGCGGAGCCTGGATCGTCGCCGGGGAAGCCACCGTACAGCAGGGGCGGTACGAGGAAGCCGTGAAATGTTTCCTGGGCGTGATCGAACCGGGCGGAAAGCCCGACGAAATGGCAATCGGCCACGCGCTGGCCGGCGACCTGCTGGCCCGGCAGTTGCACCGCCTGTCGGAGGCCGAGGACCATTACCGCAAGGCGCTGAAGCTTGATCCCAAGAACGACAACGCTCGTCGGGGACTGATCACGTTGCTGGCGGCCGAGGGACGCCGCCGCGCGGCCGAGGATGTCCTGATGAGTGTCGTGCGGGACAACAAGCACACCGAACAACACCTGTTTTTGTTGGGCAATTCCGAATGGGTCATCGAATCGCTGGCATTCAAGACCCGACAGGGCGACACCCGCATCAAGCGAGACCGGTTCCTGGAACTCGCCCGCAAGTCGGTCCCTGATGATCCGACCCCTGACATCGGCCTGGCCAGCCTGGCCAGGATCAAGAACCAGTCGGAGCGGGCGATTCAACTCCTCGAGGGGGTCCTCGAGAAACTGCCCGAACAGGACGAGGCCTGGGCGATCCTGGGATTGCTGCTGGCCGAGACGGGTGACGCATCACGTTTCCTGGAGTGGCACACCCGGGTGCCCAAGACCGCTGACAGGGACGCCCGGACCTGGTTCGCACGGGCGACCTGGGCCAGCCACGTTGGGGAAGACCAGGTGGCCACCCGCTGCCTCTGGGAATGCCTGCGGCGGGACCCCAACCACCTGGCCGCCAACCACCAGTTGGCGCAGGCGCTGGACCGTCTTGGTCAACCTGTGCGATCCATCCGCTTCCGCCAGCGAGCCCAACACCTCTCGGAACTGGTGACCTTGCTGCGTGGCCTGTCGGGAAACCCACGATACGGCAACGAGCGGACCGAACAGAGAGTCCGGCAGGTGGTCGAGTTGAACAAAACACTGGGACGGGCGTGGGAGGCGGTGGCCTGGTCAATGTTTGCCCTCCAGAACAACCAGTCACTCCAATGGCCCCAGGACTACCTCAAAGATCTCAGACCCTACATCACGAAAAGTGACATGCCGCGCACGGTCGAGAAACTCAACGTCATCTCCTCCATCGACCTCTCCGACCTGCCCGTTCCCAACTGGACCAGCGACGCCACGACCCAGAACCCCACCGGTGGTGTGGCCCAGTCGGGATTCGGACCGATCCGTTTCCGCAACGACGCCGTGGCGACCGGATTGCAATTCAACTACTACAGCGACCGGGCCGAGGAAATCGAGGCGAGCCGTTTGCCCGAGACGATCGGCGGGGGGGCCGGGGTGGTCGACTTTGATGGAGACGGTTGGCCCGACATCTACCTCGCCCAGGGCAGTCATCACCCGGCCGACTCGGGTTCTCTCACCACCCGGTCACCGGTGGCACCGCCGAAAACCTCACCCCGAGATCGCCTGTTTCGAAATTCCGGTGATGGCCATTTCGAGGACATCACTCTCCAGGCCGGGATCGACCAGACGGCCTACGGCCAGGGCGTCTCCATCGGGGACATCAACGGCGATGGATTTCCCGATGTCCACGTGGCCAACGTCGGCGGCAACCGACTGCTGATCAACAATGGCGACGGCACCTACAGTGACGAGACCGACCGGGCAGCTGTCGCCGGGAACGAGTGGTCCGTCAGCGGCGTCTTGACTGACCTCAACCGGGACGGACTGCCCGACCTGTATGTCGTCAATTATCTCGCCGGCGCCGACGTGTTCATGCCCTTCTGTCCGCCGAATTCCCGCGGAGGCCGCCCCTGCGGCCCCGGAGATTTCGCCGCCGCCCAGGACCGGCTGTACGTCAACTCCGGCGATGGCCGGTTCGTCGATGTGACCGAATCCAGTGGAGTGACCCACCCGGGAGGGAAAGGACTGGGAGCCATCGCCGCCGATTTCGACGGAAACCAGCGACTCGATCTGTTCATCGCCAATGACACCCGGCCCAACTTCCTGTTCCGCAACCAGCCGGCAAATGGCGAGAACGGGCTCACGCTGATCAACACCGCCCCGCGGGCTGGAGTGGCATTCAGCGCGGCCGGCGAACCCGAGGGCTGCATGGGGATCGCCGTCGGCGACGCCGACGGAGACGGCACCCTCGACCTGTTTGTCACCAACTACATCGGCCAGTCCAACACGCTCTATTCGCTGAAGCGATCGCGGGGTCCCACGGTGGGATCCAGCCTGTTCCTGGACCGCACACGTCAATCCGGACTCTTTGACGACGGTTTCACGCTTGTCGGTTGGGGGACCGAATTCCTCGACGCCGATCTCGATGGAGACCTCGACCTGATGGTCACCAACGGACACGTCGCCGGCAATGTCCACGAGGGAGAGCAACTCAAGATGCCACCTCTTTGCTACAGCAACTCCGGCAGCGGGCACTTCACCACACTGGAGGGCAAACAACTCGGCAAGTACTTCCAGGGGAACTACGTCGGCCGCGGGCTGGCCCGACTCGACTGGAACAACGACGGCCGACAGGACGCCGTGATCACACACCTCGACTCGCCGCTGGCCCTGCTGACCAACACCACGCCCAAGACCGGACATCACCTGGTTCTCAGGCTCGTGGGCACGAAGTCGTCGCGTGATGCCACCGGAGCCACGGTGACCGCCCGGGCCGGCCAACGGACCTGGGTGACCCAGTTGACCGCCGGCGATGGCTACCTGGTCAGCAACCAGAGGCAACTGGTCATCGGCACCGGTGAAATCACACGGTTCGACCAGGTCTCGATTCACTGGCCCTCGGGACTCAAGCAGGATCTCGGACCGCTGGAAACCGACCGCACGCTGAAAGTCATCGAGGGTCGTGGAGCTTTGATCGTCGACATGACACCCTGAACCGCCCACCACGCAAGTTCTCTATCATGGCCGCCCACTTCTCGAATCCGACCGTGGTGACACTGGTCATTGCCACACTGCTGGCATGCGGTTGTGAGGACAAGAACCAACCAGCCCCCCCCAACAACACGTCTCCAGAAGACCCCGGAGTGGCCACGCCCGCACCACCCCGTGCAAAATCGGAATTCCAGAACACCGCCGGGGAGGTGACCTACGTGGGGTCCCAGCGGTGTGTCGCCTGCCACACCGAACAGCACGCCACGTGGAAGACCTCGTCACACGCACGATCAATGATCCGGGTGTCGCCGGACGACGAACCGCCCGATGCCACGTTTGAACACAAGAAAAGCGGACGGGCCTACGAGGTGCTGCGGGCTGAATCGAAACTGCGTCACCGCGAGTCGTTGATTCTGCAGGACGGCACAAAAGTCCCACTGTCGGACCACCCGCTGGAATTCCTGGTCGGCTCGGGCCGATTCTCCCGCACTTACCTGGTTGAACTGCAGGGGACTCTCGTCGAGTCCCCGGTGACCTGGTACGCACAACGCCAGGCATGGGACATGTCGCCCGGATACGACTACAAGGTGCACCGGTCGTTTCGTCGACGTGCCACCCACAGTTGCCTGCTGTGCCACGCCGGACTGGTTGACCCCAGCCCCCCCCGCGGCTTCACGTTTCCCCACAACGAGATCTCCATCGGATGCGAGCGATGCCATGGTCCCGGCTCACGCCACGTTGCCCATCAGGCGTCGAAGGACCAGGAAACCGGTGACATCAGCCGGGAAGCGCCCGACCTCTCGATCGTCAATCCCAGGCGACTGGAACGCTCGCTGGCCGAGGCAATCTGCCAGCAGTGTCACCTGCAAGCCGATGTCAAGGTGACGGTCCGAGGGCGAAGACCAGGTGATTTCCGGCCCGGACTGCCTCTGTCCGACGAACGCATCGAGTACCGATTGACCGGTTCCAGCTCGGAGATGACCGTTGTCGGACACGTCGACCAGTTGCGGGCCAGTCGCTGTTACCAGCAGGACCAAAGCCTCTCATGCGTCACCTGCCACGACTCTCACAATCCTCACCGCCCGGAGAACGCCGCCGCGAGAGACCGGCTGGCACGCACCAAGTGCTTGCAGTGTCACCAGGCTGGCGACTGTGGCGAGGCGAAAACCACCCGGATGGCCACGCGGCCTGTGGCCGACTCGTGCGCCGGCTGCCACATGCCACGGGTCGACACCGACATTCCGCACATCGCTTTCCGGCACCATCGCATCGCGGTTTTCCCGGCCGAGACAATCAAGGACATGGGCGACAACCAGCCCGACCTGGCAGCCGCGGATCAACTGACGACGATCCAGGACCTGTCCCGATTCTCACGGGCCGAGCAGGACCGGATGCTGGGCCTGGCCTACTACCGGCTGCACTTCCAGAGACCCTGGCAGCACGGCGAGTTCCTGGCCCGGGCCAACAGGTTGCTTGAGGCCGCCGGGACCACGATACGCGGAGATGCGGCGCTGGACGCGGCCCGGGCCGAGATCGCCTGGGAAACCAGGCAGGTCCCCGCTGCCAATCGATGGGCCAACCGTGTCCTGGACATGCACAATGTCGAATCGTCGATCCGGGCCATGGCGCTGCACGTGAAGACCCAGGTGCTGATGGAGCGGAGCGACCTCAAACGGGCCATTCCACTTCTCCGGGAACTGACCACCATCAGGCGGGATCCGCTGGACTGGGCCCAGTTGGGTCACTGCCAGTCCCTGTCCGGGGACACCGCCGGGGCCATTTCCTCTTTCGAACAGGTGTTGGTCATCGCACCCGGCCAGGGAGCAATCCACAAGGCACTGGCCCCGCTGTACCAACGCGCCGGTAACCCCGACAAAGCCCGAAAACACCGGGCCGAGGCCCGACGGTTACCTCCCGGTGGATTCCGGTCCCGGTAATCGAAACGCCCGGGAACGCCCCTCCACCAGCACCACCTCTCCGTCCATCGGCAACCCGTCAAACACCTGTCGTGTCCCGGACGGCCAGGTCACCTCGACAGGCGGCACCACCCCGGATGCCCCCAGCCCCAACACGACCACTCGCTGGTTGCTCGCCTGGAACCCGTCACCGGCGGTCAACTGTCTCACCACGCGGCGCGACCCCAGGTGGTACATCAACGTCGTCCCGATCGCGTCACGGTTCCCACGTGTTCCCACCAACCGCACCACCACGTGGTGACCTCGTTGCACCGTACGGTTGATCAGCAATGCGGCTGGGCGACCAACATGGCTGATGGCAATATCGGCCGCTCCGTCCCGGTTGAAGTCGAGCCGGGCCAGCCCGCGTCCCAGGTACCTGCCCGAAAAGAAATCGCCCAGCTTGTCGGCGTCCAGCAGATGAAATCGACCGGACCCGTCGTTCCAGAACACCTGGGGTGGCATTCGGAAAGGTTGCCCCTTCGCGGTGTTGTTCTCGATGTGACCGTTGGTGACCACCAGGTCCAGCACCCCATCGAGATCGAGATCGAGGAACTGGGTCCCAAAGCCGAGTTGTGCACGACTGGGAGATTCGAGACCGGCCGCCCGCGTGCGATCGGAAAAACCGCCCCGTTCGTTCTGGCGATACAGCGTGTTGGTTTCATCGATGAAATTGGTCACAAACAGGTCCAGTCGTCCATCACCGTCCACATCCCCCACCGCGATCCCCATACAGGCCTCGGCCCGTCCCGCATCATTGAGGGCCAACCCCTGCTGCAGCGCGGTGTCCCGCCAGGCCGATGACGAGGATTTGTCTCCGGAGGAACCGGGGCGGTACAGGAAGTTGGCTCGAGTGTCGTTGGCGATGAACAGGTCCAGTCGACCCGGAGGCGTCGACGTGCCCAGTCGGGCGGCCACGACACCCAGGCCCGATCCACCCGGTCGTTGAAGTTTCCAGCGAGACGACACGTCCTCGAATTGACCGTCTCCGAGATTGCGGAGCGTCCGATCGAGCGAACCGGAGAAGGTCTGAGGTGTGCAAATTCCCGTTGTTCCGTCGGATTCACGACAACGACGAGTGAAAACATCCTCGCCGGCCAGGTAATTGACCTCGTACAGGTCCGGCAAACCGTCACCGTCGAGATCAGCAACCAGACAACTGGTGGTCCATCGATTCCTCCCGGGCCCCCCCAGTTCCGCGGCGGTGAACGTCCCATCCCCGTTGTTCAACCACAACCGGTTCTCCACCAGGTTGGCGACGAGGATGTCGGGAAACCCGTCCGCATCGATATCGCCGACAGCCACCCCCTGGCTGAAGCGATTCTCGGCAACCCCCGCCTGGATGGTGACATCGATCACGCGACCATCCCCGGTGTTGAGAAACAATGCGTCGGAATGTTTTCCATCTCGGACGGTGGGCTGGTCGGCGCCCTGTGTCCACCAGAGATCCGGCCATCCGTCACGATCGTAGTCGACCGCAGCAACCCCACCACCGGTGGTCTGGTACATGAAACGGATGTCCTCGGCACGGTTGGCCCCGTTGACAAACCGGAAATTCAACCCGGTCGCCATGGCTGTTTCCTCGAACCGGATGCCCCGGTCAGCCACCTGGTCGTCAGCAACATCGCCTTGATCAAGGCGTGCGACCAGCGCATCGCTGAGTTCCGGCTGGGGATACCCGGTGAGATCCAGCCGTTGAGCAATCCCCGTCCCGGGCCGGATGCGTTGATCAGGCAGCCCGGCCAGTGCGTCCTTGAGCCGAGTCAGTTTTTCGGCGAGTTGGCGGTTGTTGGGGTCCGTGGTGGACTGCAGTGCTGTCCAGGCAAATTCCTCCCACGGCAGCGACAACGCCGCAGCCTGCCGGGCCACATCGGCAATGGTCTCGGCCCCGTTGGCCACCTTGGCGGCCTGGACATAAGCCTCGACTTGGCGGGCTCTCTGCAGGAACTCGGTGGCCTGGTCGGACTGCCCCAGGCTGACCAGGATCCGGCCCAATCGATAACACGCCTCGGGACGATTCGGGTCCATTCGAACCGCATCGAGATAGCAGCGAGCCGCCCGCCTGGGCGCATCGATCAGGCGAAACATGTCGCCTCGGACAACCTGTCCACCCGGATGCTGTTTGACCTTCATCGAGACAAGTTCTTGTTCCCAATTCAGCAACCCGCGAAAATCACGTGTCTCGACAAGCAATGCCCCCAGTCGCACCACCGGCTCAACCAGTTCACCATCCAGTGTGATCGCCTCTTGAAGCAACTCTCGTGCCCTGGCCATCTTGCCCGCCTGGGCAGCCAATCGAGCCAAGCCGATCAACGGATGCGGATCGGACGGGGCCGCCTTTTGATAACGCTCGACCACCTGAACGTCATCAATCGTCTCTTCGCCCAGGACCAACAGAAGCAGTTCCAGGTGCGAGATGTTGCCAAGCCGGACCAGGGCGACCAGGTGTTCCTGGGCCTCGTGAGTTCGATTGGCCAGGCCCAACACCTGGGCCAGGCGACGCCGTGCCACCAGGCTTCCTGGATCCCGCTCCGCAACAGTCGCAAACCGGTCAATGGCGTCGCCGAGCCGGTGCAGTTTTTCTGCGTAAATGAGCCCAGATGACGCCCGGGCACTCGAGAATTCAGGGGACCGGTCAGGAACACGGTCATACCAGGAAGCAGCGTCCTGAAGATCATCGTTCTGCTCGGCAATGCGGGCCACCAGCACCGCCGCCTCACCCCGAATCACCGAATCTCCCTCCGACTGGTTGAAAGCCAACTTGGCCAAATCAACAGCCTCGACGACGTGACCGTCGGCGAGAAGAGCACGGGCCTGTGCGAGGTCGGCCACTGGATTGCGAGACCGGTTGGTCCACCAAACCAGGCCGACCACCACCACCACGATCAGAAAAATCAGCCGCCACAAGCCTCGCCATCGACTACGGCTACCAACCGGCTTTTCCTCGCCTGTGGAGGGCTCAATTGGCTTTGACATTCACGTTACCTTGTCGACACAATACCGGTCGGATTGCTTCAAAACGTTCGAGTGGGTTCTCCGCTCGGCCGATTCTCCTCAAACACACAAATGACCGTAACGCTGACGGAAAACGTGCGGAAGCACGAGGGCGTCGGTGGAACGTCTGTGGTCGCTTTGCGCTGGCTGCCTCAAATGGGGACGGGGTCCGGAAAATCAGTTGACCACTGCCCCAAGTAATACCTAGTCTTCAGCAAGACTTTTCTGTTTTATCAAGTTTTTTCCACGACTTGAGGATCCCTTTTGTGAGGGAGCCAAGAAAGGACGTCTCCGATGCTTAGACGCCGATCGAGAAAACGTGGATTCACGTTGATCGAATTGCTGGTAGTGATTGCGATCATTGCAATCCTTATCGCATTGCTGCTCCCGGCTGTTCAACAAGCTCGTGAAGCCGCCCGCCGCAGCCAGTGCCGGAACAACTTGAAACAGTTGGGGCTGGCATTGATGAATTACCACGAAAATTTCAACGTGTTTCCGCCATCCTACATCAACGGTGGCGAGGTCCGCGCCTACACGTATCTGCCCTACGGGCAGATCAAAAACCACACCGGTTACCTGCTGTTGCTGCCCTACCTAGATCAACAACCGATGTACAACGCCATCGACTTCCGGTTCGCCACGGGCATGGCCGACTGGCGGAGCCGTGGTGGTGGACAACGGCAGCCGGCAATCGAAGGCAAGAGGCTCGAGGGGCTGCGATGCCCCTCGGATGCCAACTTCGACGACCCACACACGTACGGATGGCAGAACATGTACACCATCCACAACGCCAGTCGAGTCAGCTACGGGTTTGTACACCGGACACACGAGTACGGTGTGTATCGAACCTATGGACGGGACACGGTGTGGTGGAAGTCCGCCTTCGGCAAGAACGGCGCGGCAAAGCTCTCGAGTATCAAGGACGGTCCGTCCCAGACGATGTTGATGATCGAGACACCCTTCCGGAAGTGGTCGCGTGCGTACGGACCGTACCTGCAGTCCTACACGCATACCCACAACATCCTGCCCAGGCAGTACGGAATCAACTACGACTACCGTGCTTCGGGCCGCCCCTACGCCTGGGGTCCCGGCAGCCGTCACGATGGTGGCTGTCACGTTCTTTTTGGCGATGGTCGCGTGA
>PBOU01000169.1 GCA_002724415.1 Planctomycetaceae bacterium | reverse complement strand
TCGACGTGTCCGGTTTGCATGACAATTGGAAACGGTCCAACAAGAAGAATCTCCCCTTTTTGACCGGAGGAACCTATCTCTCCGACTATGATCGCGATGGGCTCGTGGATGTTCTGATTACCGATTTGACGGGCCTGGCCCTCTATCACGGTGAGGCCGGAGGCCGTTTTTCCAATGTGACCTTGGCTGCGGGATTGCCTCCGTTGGCGGCGCCGGGAGATCCCCCCCCACTGGGTGCCGTGTTTGCGGACTTCAACAACGACGGGTTTCCGGANCTGCTGTTGGGGGCCAAGTTGTTTCGAAACGTGGGGGGGACCCGCTTCGAGCAGTTGGCCGTNGGTCGNGATACGTCACTCAGGTTGCCTCCAACTGCGTCCCAGTTTTCCGTAGCCGATTTCGATCGGGACGGAAAGATTGACNTGTACGTGGTGGGGCTGTCGGAAGGTTCNCCCGAGGGGCAGCCGTGGATTGGCCAAGCGCGTGGCAACTATCACCAGTTGTGGAAGAATCGTGGCGATTGGCAGTTCGAGGAGGTTGCGGATGCCAGTGGGGTCCGTGGCCGTGGTGGGCCGACTTTTGCGGCCGTCTGGTTCGATGCCAATGGAGACGGCTGGCCGGACTTGATGACCTCGTGCGAGACCGGGAAAAACGACTACCTGATCAATCAACGCGATGGCACATTTGTCGAAGCCGAATTGCCTGACATCTANGGCGGGTTCTCGATGGGGATCACTGCCGGGGATATCGACAATGATGGGTGGCCTGATATCTACGTCGCCAACATGTACTCCAAAGCCGGCGAACGGATCGTCGACAATCTTCGGCCGGGAATTTATTCCGAGGATGTTGATGCCCAGATGAGAGACTTCGTGGCGGGGAATGAGCTGTATCGGGGACTGGGGAAGGGGAAATTCAGTCGGATTGGCCAGACAACCGGCGTGGCCGATGTGGGNTGGGCCTACGGTCCCGGACTGGTCGATCTCGACAACGACGGGTGGCTCGACCTGTATGCTCCGGTTGGATTTCAGAGTGTCACTCCGGAACGTCCGGATGGGTGACGTTGTGTCTGGCTGGCTGTCGTGTCACAGCCATTCAATAGCAGCGCCCAGGTTCCATGCCTTCGCGATCTTGACTCGGACAACGGCGAATTCTGGGTTTCGAATCCGTGGAACTTTTCAGCGAGTGGTGAAAACCTCAGCGCCTACGAACGCAATGGCGTGTTTTTGAACGATCGCCATGGCGGTTTCCATAATATTTCTNACACCAGNGGTGCGGACAATCCGGGAGATGGTCGCAGCGCCGTGTCCTGGGACATCACCGGGGACGGGATGCCCGAGTTGTTCATTCGGCAGGCCGGCGGTGGGCCGTTGGTGATTTACCACAACCGATTCCCTCGCCGCCATTACCTGCAGTTGAGCCTTCGGGGCACCCGTAGCAACAGCCTGGGGGTTGGGGCGAGAGTTGAATGCGAAGTGGCCGGAAGGGNGGTGCGGAGGTCCCTTTATCCCGTTGTCAATTTCTTGTCCCAATCGCCAGCATTGGTGCATGTGGGGCTGGGTGAAGCCAAGGTGGTGGATCGCATGACAATCCGGTGGCCATCGGGTGAGGTGCAGGTGTTCGAGTCGGTTCCGACGGATCGGCACCTGCGGATTACCGAGGGGGCCAGCGACTACCAGACCCTCTCACGGCGGGACCGCCTGGCCGAGTGACGGTCACTCGGAAGGGGTGAGTGGTTGCGGCACCGNGATTTGACTGCAGGCGTTGCCGATCAACAGGCTGAATGTCCCGCCGACAAAGAGATACCAGAAGCCGAAGCTGTAGATGTGCCCGGGCATGCCGTATTTGAAAGGGTCGTCGATAAAGATCGCTTGAGAAATCGGAGCATAGACCACGCTGCCGATAAGTGTCGCGACGAATGCCGCGACAAGAAGGTTCAGTGTGGTGTCNTTGTTGGCAGNTTTCGCTACTGGCCATGCGATNAGGCCCAAGGCGAGTGTGAAGCAGGCGACAANTTGTGGCACCATCTGGGCCACAATCGGGTCAATGTCGGTCCTGGNTGCCAGTGCTTCGCCAACACGGGCATGCAGGCCGCCGCTCAAAAATCCGGCGGCAGCACCGAGGAANCTCATGGCAATCATGCCGCCAATGGTCTCCTTGAGGGACCGACGGCGGATTCCCTCGGCCAGGCCGAGAGCTGCGGCAAGAGGAATGCCAAGTAGTAGCAAGTAGACCGCCGCACGGTTGCGACGGGGGACCACGCCCTGTTGTTCGCGCTCCTCGACGATCCGCATCTTTTCCATTTCCTGCTGTGGATTTGGACTGGTGGAAGCGGAGNTCCCTCCACCNTCGGACGCGGCCAGGACGTTGAANGAGGAATGCTTGGCAGGAATGCCCATGGCGTTGATTGCGTGTTCCAAGCCGAACAGCGAGATGTCCAGATCCTTGACGGTTCCAGANGGGGCCAGTGGGTCGGCCTTGATGATAAACCTGGACTGCAATTCCCAGGCAACTGTCGAACCGATGAGTCCCAGGACCAAAAACAAACCCATACAGGTCAGCCGTTTGCTGCGTCGTGGCGTGTTCGGCTGACCGGCGACGTGTCGTGCTGGCTGTGAACTCGCGGACTGCTCGGCGTCAATCTCGACGTGGTTGTCGTTTTGAGGAGTCATCGTCGTTCCGGGGCGTGGGAGGGATTGTGAGGTGAAGCATGTCGCCAACACGATTCGGACGAATCTGAAGGTGCGAAGTTGAGCCTATCACATCCGGGGAGTCAACGGGGCACAGGCTTGAGTGTGCTTCGAGGCTGGGGGAGTCTTCTGCAGGCGGCAGCGGCCTGTTTCCACATTCGCGCAAGGTCATGTTTTCCGAGTGCTTCACAGAGCTCGGCCAGNCGGTCTCGGACGTCGGCGTCNTCAGGCACGCGATTGGCCTGGAGATTTTTTTCGGTCAGTTCCTGTTTCAGTTGCCGGGATTTGTCGTGTCGTTCCATTTCTCGCTTGTACTTGTCCGGCTCACCCAATCGCTGCCAGGCTTGCGCGAGTTGGTAACGACAGGCGGTGTCGTGAGGGTCGGTGGTGAGAATGTTTTGCAACGGACCTACGATCGCAGCGGTCTGTTTTTCATCGACGGCCATGTCGACTTGCAGGAGTACGGCCACCCGTTCGTGGGCGTCCTGTTTCAGGGCCTGGGCTANCAGTTGCCGAGCCAGTGGTTCGTTTCCCAGTCCGCGGTGGCAATCAGCCTTGAGGGCCAGGACCAACGCGTGATCGGGTTCAGCTGCTGCCAGTGTCTCCAGGGCTGCCGGGTAGTTGTTTTGACCAATCAGGGAACGTGCGAGGTTCCTGAGCACTTCCTGGTGGACTCCTTCGGGAATGGTACTGGGACGTTGAAGAGTGAGTGCCTTTCGGTAATTCTCGACAGCGACCTGGAAGTCCTCGAAATCAAACGCCATGTGGCCAATCAACGCGTGAGCGAGATAGTTGCCGGGTTCCAGTTTGATCAGTTCCTGGAGATGTGAAACGGCGGTGTCGAAAGCTCCGAGGTTGTAAAAGATCTGCCCGAGCCAGCGATGGGCGTCGGCTGAATCCGGGTTGTCCTTGAGCAGTTCCTGGAACTGCGAGGCCGCCAGTGGGAGTTGGTCGAGAAGGAAAAGAGATTCGCCAATCAACTCGAGAGCTGGTTCCTTGAGGGGGCCGACCGGCTCAATTGTCTCAAGTGACCGCAGGGCATCAGCAGGATGCCCGCGTTGCAGTTGGTACCCCCCTCTCAACAAGGCCACGTGGGACTCGTAGCCGGAGTGAGTTTCAAGCGCCGTTATTCCGTCCAGTGTCGCGGCGAGGTTTCCTTGATCGAGTTCTGCCAGGCTGTCGTGGAAAATCCGGTTGGGATCTTCGTGCATTACAAACCAGCCAAAAGCACCTGCAGCGACGAGNAAAAGAATTACCGGTGTCAGCAGTCGTTGGCGGGAAAAAATCACTTGGAATCACTCGTTGAATTGATCCAGATGTCTACCGGTGACGTTGAGGCGGAGCTGGTGTTATTGCCAACGGCGATGTCAATGTCGCCATCGTTGTCAACGTCTCCGAGCGACAGGGTGGGATGATTGCAGAGGTGGGATTCCAGTGTGTGCGGTGTGAACGATCCGGCGGAAGTTTGTTCAATCCACATCAGCGACGGGACTTTCAGGCGGGCGAGTAAATCGCTTCGGGAGGTGCCTTTCAGTTCGCCAACAAAGCCGCAGGCAATCACGTCGAGGTCACCGTCATTGTCGATATCAGCGGCTTCAGCCCGGTGCACACCATAAAGNCGGGCAAGTTGATGAGGAACAAATGGAGACGAATCGCCCGTGTTTTCAAGCCAGCGGATGCCGTGATCGGGTTTGAGAACCGCGTCATCCATGGTGTCGCCGTTTGTCATCAGGACATCGGTGTCACCGTCTCCGTCCAGGTCAATCAGTTGAATCCCCGAGGAACCCCAGCATGGATGGGGGGCCTGGAAAAGTGTGCGAGCTTTGAAACTCAGGCTGCCAGAGCCCAAAAAAGCGACCACCGATTCGTGTTCCTGGGCAATCAAAGAAACAAAATCGAGATGACCATCGTTGTTGAGGTCCAGGGGGGCAACGTGCACGGTTCCGTGTCGCTGGTCGATTTGGTGCGGGATGTAACCTTGAGGTGAAGGAAGGCCTGGANGGTTTGTGCGTTCGAGGACGAGCAGTTTGCCGGTCGTCCTCCAACCAAAGGCGCCAACGACCAGGTCAAGGTCACCGTCCCCGTCGAAATCGGCTGGGCGAACGTCCGAGACCCTTGGAAGATCGGTGGCGAGGTCAACGGCGGAGAATTTTCGGCCGGATTCTTGTCGGAGCCAGGTCACTTTGCCGAGGTTGTGATCGATGGCGCCAAAAGAACCAAGATCAGCCACGAGAAGGTCGCGTAGGCCATCACCGTCCAGGTCGACGACGTGGCAACGGGCCGGGTGACCGACACGTGCAAGAACATCCATCTCGTTGGTCCAGGCTGGCGTGGTGTGTCCGAGCAGAATCAAGCCGTTTGCCATGTCGGTGGTCAGGATTTCATTCCGGCCTTCACGGTTGTCACCCAGGAGATCAACAACTTGGACGTTTGAGATGACGACCGGATCGGCGGTTTTTTCAACGGTCTCCATGTGCTTGACGCGAAAGGCCGGTGGCCGGGTTGTCACCTGGTCGTCGAGGGCTGGTCGCGTGAGATTTTCCGGGGCACGTGCTTCGTACCAGCGAACAACTTCTTCGGTGTTGACAATCCCGCGTATTTTCGACCCGTACCCCTTGAATGTGGCCATTTGCCCAATCCGGGTCCTCCATTCGGAACGTGGCAGGATCGACGGGTCCGGGTAGGTGTGGCATTGAGAACAGAGCGCCTTGACTGTCGTGTCTGTGACCGGGGTCCTCGCGGTCGAAGGATTCCTGGGCCCTGGGCGAGATGCCGTGTCGCTTGGGCCATTCAGTCGGAGAGCAACCGTGAGACCCGCAATGCCGCCTACCAGGATCAATCCCAACCACACCGAGCGGCCGCGGCGCCGTGGTTTTTGCGTGCAGGTNGTGGCGTCGGGCCCAGGGGGCATGGTCANGGCGATCCGGTGGGGGCAGCAGACGTGAAGGGAATGCTCAATGAGGGGGGAGCCCGGAAGTAGCAGTTGATGATAAAAAAAGACTCCGCTCGGACGCTAGACTTGTCCGAGCGGAGTCAGGGTTTTGAGTCGCGGAAATCCTGCGATTTCAGTCTGTGAGTTCTACCTTGAAGTCGTTTGCATCCGGGCCCTGNACGGTGAACGCAATGCCTGAGGTTTCATGGCTTGCGTATTTTGCAGGCAGTGCGTTCGGAGTTTCCAGGGCTTGACCATCCTTGCCAGACATCTGTTTCAGATATCCGGCCACGGGGTCCTGTGCCTGAAGGCCGCCTCCACCGGCGGCGTTGCCGGTCCCACCAGACACCAGTGACGGGTCGTTGTATCCTTTGGAGACGTTTTGCTCGACAGCCTTGGCGACACTCACCTTGTAGGCTCCNNCCAGGGCTCCGTCGTCGATGGAAAAGGTGCCAATTGCCGCTCGTCCGGATGCGTCGGTCCGGCCCTGGCATGTTCGCGCTCCCTCACCAGCCGAATGNAAGGTGACCTGTGCGCCTTCAACCGGTGCGCCTTTGTAGGTGACCGTCAGGGAGACAGGAATGCAGGCGGCGCTTCCGCCGGGGTCGCTGCAGCCAGTCGTCATCACCGAGAATCCGAGAAGGAAGCAAGCGGTTGTGAGGGAGAGGGTTCGCATGATTTGCCAAGTCCTGCTGAGGAGAGTTGGGTTCTGAAGTTTGGGATGTTTGGCGTCGGGTTCCAATTCCCTGTTTCCGCCCTTTTCCAGTCAAAATTTCGCGATGCGAGTTCACAGCACCGTTCGTTGCGACCGTACCGGTGTTGTTTACCTAAAAAACGACCCCGCCGCAATGGACGGGGTCGTCTTTCGAATTCATAGCTTCCGTACCGGANAAGTACGGCCGGTGAGGTCGCGGCTTAGAAGTCGCCGACCACGCCGGGGGTACCACCCTGGGCCGGATCCTCGAGAGGATCGGGAACTCGGTTGACGTGCCAGCCGATTCCCTTGTCCGCACGATCTCCCAGCCGCTGGTAGGTGCGGTAGTTGATCGAGTCGTTGAGCATCCGNACACGACCGTCGACGAACAGGAAGTGCGCCCCGTTTTCGTGTTTGCTCTTGAAGCCCTGGCTGGTTTGCCAGTTTCGCCAGTGGTTGCAACCACCCGGGACACGGTCCCAGCCTGGCTCGTAGACGCACTTGATCGGGAAGTTGATCGGTGCCGTCGTGGCCATCCATGGAGCATTCCAGTGGTACCAGCCGTTGCGAGCGTGGTCGCCGCACTGCGGCAACGCTTCGCCCATGAGAATTGTCTGGGAGGTACCGTCGGAGGCGTTGATGGCACTCAATCGGGCTGCCCAGTTGGCTCGAGTGAAGACACCCGAGGCGAAGTTGGCGTTCGCGGTGTTGCCGTGTCCGCCGCGGCCACTGAGGAAGTTGTTGCCGGGATAGGCACGGCACCAGCCACTCAGCGAGTTCATGCGCTGGTTGCCCATGCTTCCCATGTAGTTGGTGCGTGCGCGATCGCCACTGTTGCTCATCTTTGGCGAGCCGTCGCTTGGGCACAGGAATGTCGGAACAACGTAGGAACGGAATTTCTTGCCCCATCGAGGTTGGTTGTCGACCCGCGGGAGCCAACTGTGATCGGCACGACGGTTTCGGAAATCGATTCGACTGTACAGGGGCTGCTGGTCAACAAACGGAAGGAGATGGACCAGGTGCGACCCCTTTTCCTGGGCCCACCAGGTGTGACCCTGCGCCCAGTGAACAGCAAAAACCGTGACGGGAAACATCCCGAACGTGTCATGGTAGTTGTGCATCGCAACGCCCAGTTGCTTCAAGTTGTTCTTGCACTGGGCTCGTCGTGCCGCCTCGCGAGCCTGCTGAACCGCAGGCAGCAACAACGCGATCAAAATGGCGATGATGGCGATCACAACCAGTAGTTCGATCAGCGTGAAGGCTCGTTTTCGACTTCTTTGCTTAGCCATGCCTTCCCCTTTTCTGTTACCACACTATGAATTCGAAAATGACGTATCGTGAGGAACAACGCCGTCTTGGCTCAACGAGCCGTTTGGTACAAAAAACGTATGAACCGATTCAATAGCGACGGACGTTTACCCGTGGATCAAATAAACACCAGTGGGACGTCAAGCTCTTTGACGCAAGTCTAGCACAATTTCGTGTTCTAAAGCCAGTGATTCTTATCAAAGGCATCGGGGTCAGTGGACACAAATCTGGGGGATAAGTCAACGTGGAACCCCGTTTTTCGGGAAAAAACGATTATTCCGCGAAAAGTCTGCTTTCGAGGATCCGAAGGGGATGGTTCAATCTAAGGTCTTTCCAGCACACCTCGAATTTGGGACGTAGAATTTCGAGGTATCCCGCTTGTTTGGCAGTTGGCAGGAGTAGCGACGGTGTGGCAGCGATTCCTGCGAACCGTGTTGATGGTTGGTGTCGTCCTGGCCTTGCTGGGGGGGGCGTTTTGGAAACCGATTTCGGTGGCATGGTCTTTGCGGGAAGCTCGCGGCCTTTTACGGGATCGGGAGAGTGAACGCGCGGTAGCGGTGCTGTTGGAGGCCCACCAGGTCTCTCCGGAAAATCCGGAGGTGAACTTCCTGCTCGCCCGCGGATTTCGTCGCCTGGGCAAGTTCAAGAGAGTCGTTGAACACCTGGACCTGGCTGAAGGATTCGGTTGGCCAACCGAGCTGATTCGCCTGGAACAACTCATGGGCGCCGCACAGGCAGGGCAATTGAATTCGAGTGCGCCGGAACTCTACAAGTTCCTCAGCCGGGGGGGGGATTACGGTGACGAGGGGCCAGAGGTGTGCGAGGCACTGGTCAATGGCTATTTTCTCAGCTACCAGTTCGGCCTTGCTCAACCGCTACTTGACGAGTGGCAACAGGCCTACCCCAAGGATGCCCAGTGTTACATGTTTCGGGGGCTGTTTTTCGAAAACAGGTCCAACCCGGGGAAGGCGGTGTCGGAATACCGCAAGGCTGTCATGCTCTCCGGACACCGGACCGATGTGCGGTTGAGGCTCGCCGAGGTGCTGAAAAAGACGATCCAATATGAGGAGGCCATTGCACAGTTTGAGATTTGTCGCGGCGAGGATGATTCTCATCCGGAAGTCCTGACCGGCCTGGGGCAGTGCTATCATGGACAGGGAGATATTGACCGGGCGAGAGAGATGTTTGAGAAAGTGCTGACCGTGTCACCGGAGCATTTTGAAGCTCAACTGGCACTGGGACAATTGGAAGAGACGGCCGGCCGTCCGACTGCAGCACTGCGGTGGTTGCGTCCGGCCTGTCGACGTCGGCCCAGTGACACCGAGGCTCGTTACAGCCTGGCTCTCAGTTTGCAGGCCGTGGGACGACAGCGTCGTGATGCCGTGGCGTGGCCAACCGGGGCGGACGCGGGGCTCTCCATTTCCGAGGCCCTGCTGCGGACGACTCAGTTGGCCCGCGCGGAGTTGACGTTGAGCGAAGCCTCTCATCACTTCCAGTTCGTGGCTGACGCCCAACAGGCCATGGGGCGGGTTCAGGTTTGGACCGACATCATTCGGTCCGAGCCACAGAACGCCGACTTGCGGTACAAGATCGGGAGCCATCTGCTGAAGTACGACAACCCACAGCACGGGCTGGGGTGGTTGCTGTCGGTGTTGGACATCGATCCGAGTCACGTTCCGACGCACCGACTTCTGGCCAGCTACTACCAAGCTCGGGAAAAAAACGAACGCGCGGCATTTCATCGCAAAATGGTTGCCGAAGGAGAAACTGCAGTCTCGGGCAGAAACCCAGGTGGAACTGGTCTTGAGGGGGTGGACAATGAATGACACGGGGAATGTGCCAAACGATGGCGAAACTGGCGATCCGGCGGCCGTCTCGAACCTTCTGACACCGGGACAGCCTTCCAGTGCCACCAGCAAGATCCTGGTTGTCTTGTTTGGGACCGTGTTGGTTATAGGCGGGATTTATGTGTCATCCCCGGACAACGTCTCGGACAATCTCTCGCTGGAGCGGAAGGGATTCGACGACGAGGACAATCGCAAACACCTCGTGGGTTACAAGACGCCTTGGATAGCCGAGGGGATCAATAATCCCGAGATCCGTCCGGTATCAAAAACTCGTTTTGCGGACGCCACCCCCGTGATCGGTATCACCATGGGAGGGAAGCACCGGGCTTATCCCCTGGTGACATTGCTGGCCAGTTTCACCCGTGAAGGTAGTTCTGGAGCGGTTGTCAACGACAAGTTGGGCGGTAAGCCTGTGACCGTAACGAGTGATTCGGATATTGGCTTGATCCGGGTGTTCCGCCTTGCCCAGGGAAGCGCTAAGAAGAAGATCGGTCTCTGGTTGATAGGGCGAGACGATGGCGGCGGTATGTTGTTGTCCTTCAACACCGAGAGTGATTTTCGGCAGGATGCCGAGAAAATTCCCGATCTCGAGGTTCAGCCCTTTGTTAAGCAGACGCTGTCGGAGTGGCGGAGTGCACATCCTGAGACCGACGTGTACGTCGGTGAGTTTCCGACACCGGATCTTCAGATGGAAGCGACCCTGCAGCACATGACTCCCGAGGAAAGGGATGTGGCGGATCCACTTTTGGCGGAACGGGATCGCAAGAATAAGATCCTCTCGCCAAAAAAGAAGAAACGACAGGATGACGCGGCGAAGTCCTCGCCAGCGGGTGATGGCCCGGTCAAGCCGTCCTCGGGTTTGCGAGATTCGGGCAAAAAAGTGAAGTCGCAGTGAATCGCTGGTCAGTCTCGAGGAGTGGTTGGTGCGGAGTTCTCGTGGTCAACGGTTGTCTGCCGGCGCTTTGGTGCTCGTGTTTGCCGTGGTGGGCTGCCCACAGTCGGAACCGACGGCGGGGCCCGCAAAGGGGGCGTCCCTAAAAACGCCGGGAGAGAACGACACGGCGAATGCTCCGGAGACCACGGCGGTTCCCGTGCCCGATACCGTGGCGTCGTTTCGGGACCGTGCCGCTCGGTCCGGAGTGTCTTTCACTTACAGAAACGGCCAGGAGGCGGGATATTTTTCGATCGTGGAGTCGCTGGGGGGCGGCGTGGGTTTGCTGGACTGGGACCGTGATGGGGACCTGGACCTGTTTCTTCCGGCGGGCGGCCGGTTTGGAGACGATGAAACCATTGGCGGGCGGCCTGCGGGGCTGTTCCTCAACCGGGGTGACTGGTCATTCCTGGACGCATCGGTCCAAACCGGTACGGCTGGTGAGACGGCCCGGTATTCGCATGGGGCGGCCGTGGGGGATTTTGATTCCGACGGCTTTCCTGATGTGCTGGTGACCGGATTTGGTGGCGTCGTGCTCTGGCGGAACCTGGGAGACGGGACATTCGAAAATGTCACCGTAGTGTCCGGGCTGACCGACACGCTGTGGAGTTCGTCGGCTGCCTGGGGGGACCTGGATGGTGACGGTCACCTGGACCTCTACGTGGCGCATTACGTCAACTGGAGCTTCAAAAACAATCCCTATTGTCCTTCCAAGGAGACCGGCAAACAGGACATCTGTCCGCCGAGACAATTCCGGCCGCTGCCTGACGCCCTGTATCTTTCAAACGGTGACGGCAGTTTTCGTGATGCGTCGGAAAAATCGGGGTTGGTCCAGAAGGGAGCTACCGGCAAGGGCCTGGGCGTGATGATGTGCGATATCGATTCGGATGGTGATCTGGATGTCTATGTTTGCAACGACACGGTTCCCAACTTCCTGTATCGAAACGACGGCCGGGGGCAACTGGAAGAGGTGGCGATGCAGAGCGGGGCGGCAGTGAGTGAGACTGGCGTTCCGGAGGGAAGCATGGGGGTCGATCTGGGGGACTACAATCTTGACGGCCGGTTGGATCTCTGGGTGACCAATTACGAGCGAGAGAGTATCGCCTTGTATCGGAATGACGGGCGAGGGATGTTCCGCCATGTCAGTCATATCGCCGGCCTGACAACCGTCGGAGGACTGTTTGTCGGCTGGGGCACCTCGTTTTTCGATTTCGACCTGGACGGTGACGAGGACGTTTTTGTTAGCAACGGGCACGTGATCCGTCATCCCAGCGAGGCGCCAGTTCGCCAGTTGCCCCTGTTGTTTGAAAACACACAGGGCCGGCGTTTTGCCAATGTGGCTCCCGGAGCCGGCGGATACCTGGCAAAACCGCACATGGGCCGCGGGGTGGCACGTGGCGATCTTGACGGTGATGGGGACATCGATTTGGTCATTTGCCATACCAATGAACCGGTCTCGGTCCTCGAGAATTTGACCGATCGTCGCGGTCGGCACTGGCTTGGCGTCCGCCTGATAGGGACGTCACCGGAGGGCTCGCGCGATGCCGCCGGTGCGATCGTTACACTTCGCGTCGCGGGAATGCCCAACCAGACGCGGCAGGTCAAGAGCGGCACCAGTTACGCGTCGTCCAACGGACCGCGGTTGACTTTTGGGCTGGGCGATTCCACCAAGGTGGAACTCATCAGGATCCGTTGGCCCGGCGGAGGAGTCCAGGACGTGGGACCGATTGACGGCGACCAGGTCCTTGTGATCCGGCAGGAAGTCAACAACCGGTGAGCAGGTGGCTCGCAAACGACAAGCGGCTCGACCACCTCGTTGTTGGTGGTCGAGCCGTGAGATGTCGTCCGGACCCTCCCGGGGAGGGGCGGCAGTCGTGCCCCTATTGCCCGCCGGGGCGTCCGGGGGGACCGCCGCCAGGTCCACCGCCGGGGCCGCCGCCCAGTGCACCGCCGGGTCCACCACCCGGGGCGGTTGTGGGGTTCTGTTGCATTATGGCTCCTGCGGTGCCTGGGTGATTCACCATGGTGCTCTTGCCCAGGGCGGCTTGGATCTTCTTCGCACCGGCATTGGAGATTCCCGTCTGCATCAGTTGCACTTGCTCGAGTTTCTTGAGGCCGGAGATCGTTGCCACACTCTTGTCCGTCACCTGCCGACAGTTCATCAGGGTCAGGGAGGTGAGGTGGGGAGTCTTGCTGAGGTTTTCCAGAAGTGTGTCGTTGGCGCCACCGTTCTCGAAAGCGACGTCGGCAACGTGCGCCTCCTCGCTGAGGAAGACCATGCCTCCGGCGCCTTTGAGAGCTTCGGCGGCAGACTTTTCTGCCGGGTCGGCGATCGTGCTCAGGTCCATGTGGTTGCCCATTGCTTCATCGTCTTTGACCTTCTCGGCTTCGACGCTTGTTCCAGGGTCGCTACAGCCGACCAGGGCGGTCATGAGCAACAGGCTTGCTGCCAGAAATCCGCGACTCAGGCGGAGCAGGTGACGTGAGTCCATGTTCAGTCCTTCGTGAGTGAATTGGAAAACGGTTGGTTGTTGGGGACGCCGATTGGCGTGTCCGTGGATGATCAGTCGCGAGGCGCGTTGAATTTTGCGAGACGCTGGTCTCAGTATGATCGTCTTGAATCGTCGATGCAACGACAAGCCTTTGCACCCGTGAGGCCAGTTCTCGTTGATCCTTCCGCCGAAGTAGAGGTTGATGCGAGGAGAGTTATTCCCGGTATTTTCTATCCTGGCTGGCTGTTTTTTGTGTTCCTTCACCTCGTGTGAGTGTGATCTCGCGATCAGTGAGCCCCCCTTCAAAATGTTCCCATTCCAATGACCCATCAGGCCAGCGGACTTCAATCCGATCGAAGGCAGTCGTGTTCAGCCCGACGTGTGTCCGTGGATCGTGGCTGGCAAGAAAACTGCTTGCGGGATTGAGAATTCGATGGAATCGCTTGTCGCCGGCGACAACGATCAATTCGGCTCCGTAAGCGTCCCTGCGGTGTTTGGGGAGCAGGAGCCTGATTCGCAACCAGTGTCCCGTCTTGGGGACATCGTTGCGATAGAGTCGTGCCCTGCCCCCGGTCGTGGTGACCAGTAGATCGAGGTCGCCATCGTTGTCGACATCACCATAGATCAGTCCGCGGCCAGAATTTGGTGTTCGAGAAAAATCTCCGGCTGACTGTGTTTTCTCGACAAAGGTGTTTTTTCCGGTGTTGAAATAGACCTGGTTCCTGTCGACATAATTGGCCCAATACGCCACCGGGTCGGCAACGGTGGCCTTGCCGGATTCGGTCAACGCTTTCAGGTCGATCACGTCTCCCTGCCGATCCGAGTCGCTGTTGCGCCATTGGCATGGCAACGCCAGGCCGTTGACGAGCGGAATGTCGAGGAAGCCGTCGTGGTCGAGATCGATGAATGCCACGCCCCACCCGGTGTGGCGGCGACTGGGAAGTCCGAGTTGCCATTGTTCGGTCGCGTCGCGGAACTGTCCGCGGTCGTTGATATAGAGGGTGTTTGTTTCATCTGTGAAGTGTGTGGAGAGCAGGTCGGGGTCGCCGTCGGAGTCCACGTCCCCGATGGCCAGTCCCATGCTGGCCTCGCCACGACCCAGGAAGTTGTAGGCCGACCCGGTCTGCAGTCCCAGGTCCTGGAAGGTCCCATCTTTCTGATTGATCCAGAGCCTGTTGGGGTACATGTCGTTGGCCACNTAAAAGTCCGGCCATCCATCCTGGTTGAAATCGGCCGGTACCACNCAGAAGCCGGTGCCCTTGGCACGGTCGGAATCAATTCCGGCCGTCGTGGTGACGTCACGAAAACGAACCACACCATTTTCGCCCGGGCCCTCGTTGTGGAACAGGACGTCAGTGGACGGGTTGAATTCAAGTGGCGAGCAGTATCCCACGTGTCCGGCACCGTAATCACAGGCCCGCTTGTGTGCATCGAACGCTTCGGCCCCGTATTGAGTGATGAACAAGTCAAGTCGCCCGTCGCGATCGTAGTCGCAAAAAGCGGCCGAATTGGCCCATCCGGTGCTGGTCAGGTTCGAGGCCTCGGTCACGTCCCGGAAGTGTCCTTTTCCATCGTTGAGATACAGGCGGTCTCGCCCATAGTTGGTGACAAGGACGTCGGGGTCGCCATCGTTGTCGACGTCGCCGACAGCACAACTGATCCCGTAATTGGAATCACCAAGGCCGGATTGGGCCGTTGCGTCGGTGAACCGGCCGTCGGCCTCCTGCCGGTAGAGTCTGTTCTCGGTTCTTAGGTTCTCGGGAAGTTGGCCGACAGCCTGTGGCGAACGGCCGCTGTTGACGAGGTAAATGTCCAGGTCTCCATCGCCATCGCAGTCGAACATGGCGCCACCGGATCCGTTGATTTCCGGCAGAAAATAGGTTCCGAGCGGGCCGACGGCTCGCTGGAAGTCGAGCCCCACCTTGTCGCTGATGTCGACGAACATTCCACGCGCAGGGGCCTCGGCCGCCGGAACCCAGTCGCCGGGACCACAATTGCGGGTCTGGTCAGTCGCTCCGATCTTCGGCACAGACGAGGAGCCGTCCGTGTCGGTGTTGTCGCCGCACCCGGCCAGCACCAGGACGACCGAGGCGGTCGCGGCGTGCACCAGGTGACGGCCAATCGCAAACGAGAGTGAATCGGCAAGGGGCATCAGTTGGCTCCGGAAGGTCCGGGGAGAGCGTCTGGTTGGGCTGTGGGCTGGAGGGAGGCAGGTGGACGGCGATTGGCCGTGGTTCCCTCTCCCCGTGTCAGCGACAGTCGTCGGTCGGTCTCGCCGCCGTCGAAAGTCTCCCAGTGTTGTGGTCCGTCGGGCCATCGTACCCGGATCTGGTCGAAATGCCTTGTTTTCAGGCCGACGTGGACACGAGGGTCGTGGCTGGCCAGGTAGCTGCCCGCCGGGTTGACCATCCTGTAGTAGCGTTGTTCTCCCTCGACGATGACCACTTCGGCACCGTAGGCGTCTCGCTGGTGCCGTGGGTCGATGACACGCAACAGTAACCAGTGACCGATCTTGCGGGTGTCGTTGCGAAAGAGCCTCGCGTGGCCGTTCAGATCCGTGACCAGGAGATCGACGTCGCCGTCGTTGTCGATGTCGCCATGGATCAGCGATCTTCCGGATGCGGTGGTGCGGCTGAAGTCGCCTCCGAGTTCGGTGCGTTCAACAAAACGGCCTTCCCCGGTGTTGAAATAGAGTTGGTTGCGGTCGTGGTACTTTGCCCAATGAGGCGTGGGGCTGGCGATCGATGCCTTGCCTGTTCGTGTGAGTTGGTCAATGGTGATCACCCCGGTGGGCGGGTTGGCCTCGTTGATGTCGTGTCGCAGTTTGCAGGGGACCACGAGGCCGTTGACCAGGGGAATGTCCAGGAAACCGTCGTGGTCCAGGTCAATCAGTGCGACGCCCCAACCGGTGTGGCGTCGACTGGGATCTGCAAGATCCCATTTGTGTGTCACGTCGTGAAATTGGCCGGCGTCGTTGATGTACAGGGTGTTCGTCTCGTCGGTGATGTGCGTGGCCAGCAGGTCCGGGTCGCCGTCTGAGTCCACGTCACCGACGGCAACCCCCATGCTGGCCTCGTGGAGGCCATGGCGGTTGAAGGCTGCGCCTGTTTCAGGGCCAGCATCCCTGAAGGTCCCATCCTTCTGATTGATCCAGAGCCTGTTGGGGTACATGTCGTTGGCCACATAAAAGTCCGGCCATCCATCCTGGTTGAAATCGGCCGGTACCACGCAGAAGCCGGTGCC
>PBOU01000168.1 GCA_002724415.1 Planctomycetaceae bacterium | reverse complement strand
CTCCACCACTGGGCGGCCTTGTCCGGGTCATAACCCGGGTTGGGAATCGGCATGTGAGCCAGCACCGATTGCCGCCACGACGCGAGTTTCCTCTTCAGGTCCGCGGCACGGCCCGCCTTCTCACCGGCCAGGTTTTTCTTCTCGCCAATGTCACTGGAGAGGTTGTACAGTTCGATGTCGCCGGACCCGTCGAGGTACTCGATCAGCTTCCAATCCCGTTCGCGGATACTGCTGGCCGGACGATCGTGGTGGTAGTGCGGGTAGTGCCAGTGCAGGGCGGTTCGGGCCAGCCTGGTCTTCGGGTTGCCAAGCAACGGTTTCAGGCTGTGGCCGTCGATCGGCTGGTTCTCCGGCAGCTTGCCACCGGCCAGGTCGACAAACGTCGGATAGAAGTCGTGGCTGATCGTCGGCTCGTGGCTCACCGTGCCCGCACGGGTCATCGGCGGGTACTTGATGATCAATGGCACCCGCACTCCCCCCTCGAACAACGTCCCCTTTTCGCCTCGCAACGGGGCCTGGGTGGCGACGATGTCGTCGGCGGCCGACCGGTAATCGTACCGCTTGTAGAGTCCGCCATTGTCGGATGTGAACACGATCATCGTCTTGTCGGTCAGCCCCTCGGCCTCGACGGCATCAACGATTCGTCCCACCATGTCGTCGGTGTGCTCGATCATCGCCGCGTAGATCGGGTGCGGCAGCTTGCGATTCATCGCCGCGGCCTTGCGACGGTACTTCTCGGCCTTGGCCGACATCGCTCCAAGCGGAATGTGGACCGCGTAGGGCGAGAGCATCAGGAAGAACGGCTTCTTGTCAGAACCACCCCGGTTGGATCGCTTGATGAAGTCGATAGAAAGTTCAGCCTCGAAGTCTGTCCGGTACTGCCCGGGCTTCGGCTTCAATTCTGGCCGGCCCTGTACCCGGTACCGGCCCGGCAGATGAGGGCCATTGATCACGGCAGCAAAGTCGTAGCCCTGGGCACTGGGCTGATGACGAGCTCCGGTTCCCAGGTGCCACTTGCCGATATATCCGGTCGTGTAACCGGACGCCCGCAAGGCCTCTGCCACCGTCACCGTCGCCAGGGGCAACGCCATCGTCGGTCGGGGCGTGATCACCCGCTCGAAGGGCCGCCAGTGACCGGGAATGAAATCGGTGATGCCGATCCGGGCCTGGTTCTGGCCGGATTGCAGTGCACAGCGAGTCGGCGAGCAGACGGCCCCCGAGGCGTAGAAATCCGTGAACCGCAGTCCACCGGCTGCCAGGGCATCAATGCGAGGCGTATCGACAAAATCGTTGCCGTAGCAACCAATGTCCTTCCAGCCCAGGTCGTCGACAAAGATCAGGACAATGTTGGGCCGATCGGCCGCCTCGACAACCACNGCCGAGGCCAGGGTGACGACCGCCAGGACAAGGGCCTGGGGCCAGGCACAACGAACTTGAGTGGACATGGCGGAGTTCCTTGACGACGACATGCCTCACTTGGCAATGCAGTAGACATGCGCAGCGGTGCGAATCAACAGGCGCCCCTGGGCAATCGATGGAGTGGCCAGGCACAGTTCGCCCAGCGAATTGGTCCGTTCGACACGGAACTTCCCGTCGGCGGGGATGACGTGGGTCGTCCCNCGTTCATCCAGGCAGAAGATCTTGCCGTTGTAAGCCCATGGTGAGGACGTGAACGAGGCTCCCCGGGGGAAACGTGTCCGGTTGTAGATCAATTCTCCCGTCTCGGCGTCGTGACATGTCGCCATGCCACGGTCCAACAGCGTGAAGTACCGNCCCTTGTAAACGATCGGCGACGTGTTGTAGGGCCCCATCTTCTGCAACGACCAGCGGATGTGTTCGTTGGCGGTTTGCCCCGTCTTCAGCGTGATGTCTCCCTTGGCCCCCGGCGCCACGGCAAACACCGGCCGCTTCTGGTCCTGGAAATAACCCGAGGTGATATAGAGCAGCCCCTGGGCTGTCAGTGGCGAGGGAATCGTCAGCACCGACATCCGGCCATCGAAGTGCCACAGCAATTGGCCGTCGGGTGAATACGCACGGTTCTCCTTCTTGCCCGCCACCACGATCTCGGTTCCGCCCGCNTGATTCCAGACGAACGGGGTTGCCCACGTGCTTCTCTCGTCACGCTCGACCTTCCATCGCGATTTCCCGGTCTGGCTGTCGATCGCCTGGATATAGGACGACTCGTTGTTGTCGTAGACGTAGATCACCTGTCCCCCCTCGACCACCGGGGACGCGGCGGCCCCGTAGCCGAACTGTGTCTTGCGGGGTGCGATCGGGTGGGTCCACAGCGGTTTGCCNCCGAGGTCGTAACAATACAGGCCCAGGTCACCGAAGAGCACGTACAACCGCTTTCCGTCAGTGACGGGCGTTTCGGCCGCGTAACTGCTCTTGGGATGCCGACCGACCTTCGGCTTGCCCGTGTGCGCCTCGTGCTTCCAGATCAACTTCCCCGTCTTCAGGCTCAGGCAATACACCATCCAGTGGTGGATCGTGTCCGGAGGCACCGGACGTCCNCGTCCCAGGTACAATCCTGCCTTGGGCTTNTCGTAGTCGGCATCGCTGTGAACCGACGACACGAACACCCGATCTCCCCACACGATCGGACTGCCCCAGCCCAACCCGGGAATCTCGGCCTTCCATTTCACGTTGGTCGTCTTGTTCCACGCGAGAGGCAACCGGGCGTCATCGGCCACAACACTGTTGCCGTCGACGCCACGAAACCGGGGCCAGTTCTCCTGGGCGAGTCCGGACAAGGCCAGTCCCTGCAGGGTCACCAGGGACAACGTGANNACTCGAAGAGCGGACATGAGCTGATCTCTCGATGNGGTCANTTCAGACAGGGCCTGCTACGAAACACCCCGAACACAAAACTGGAGGGCCCGTGCGAGTCCTGATCACTGGAACGTCATCTAGTGCTGGTAGATGAACTCCTGGGAGTTCAGCAGCGTCCAGAGCACGTCCTCCCACGCCTGCCGCTTGTCGGAGCTGCCACCGACATGGGCCAGCATTGCCGTGCGGGTCCGTGGTGACGGCTTGCGAGACAGGGCTCGCAAGTACAACGTGTCAAGAATNTCAGCATCGGGATCCTTGTCGGCCAGCATGCGGCTCAACCGGTTCCTCGGATCGACAAGCCGCTTCGACATCATCTGGCCGATGATCAACTCCAGCGCCTGCTTGCGACCAAACGTCTGTTCGCGATCGCATTCGCACGTCTGCGTCCGCGACGGCTGTCCGAAGGCTCTCAAGAACGGATGCGACTCGTAACGCACGTATTTCGAACCCGTGTTGATCAATGTCACGATGTCGTTGACGGGCAACTGAACCGCCCGGGTGCCGATTGGCAACTTGATCGTTCCGGGCGGCAGCCCGATGGTGTAGTCCTTGGCGATCTCGTATTCCTCGGGCACACCCGTCACGGTGCAGACGGCATCCAACAGCACCTCGGCCGGTAGTGGACGCGCGTGCATGTGTGAAAAATAACGCTTGTCATCGCGGTTGCTGCTGTTGGCAATCGGACTGAGTTGGTAGGTCCGCGAGTTGACGATGCTGCGAATCAGGGGCCGCAATCGGTACCCGCCAGAAACAAACTCCGAGGCCAATGCCTTGAGCAACGGATCGTTGGATGACGGGTTGGAATCGCGGAAATCATCCACCGGCTCAACGACACCACGACCGTTGAGGTGGTACCAGACGCGGTTGACGAACGCCCTGGCAAAAAACGGGTTGTCGAGCTTGGTCAGCCACGAGGCCAGCAGTTGACGACGATCCTTGTCGGTGGGAATCGGCTTCGGCTCCTGGCCGATCAGGCTGGGAACAACAGCCGAACCGTCGGCATCGCGAGTGAACTCGGCGGCCTTCTTGTCGATCGTGATCTCGATCTGCCGTCGCTCGGCCCGTCCACCCGGCCCCGCCTTCCCCATGCGGGTTCGCTTGACCTGGTTGAAGTGCGCCGCAAGCCCGAGGTAATCATTCTGGGTCCACCGCTCGTAGGGATGATTGTGGCACTTGGCACATTGCAGTCGCACTCCCAGGAACAGCTGGGCCGTCGCCTCGGCCAGGTCCTTCTGAAGGAACTGCTTGTCGGTGATCGTCTTGGGCGTCATCGTGACACAGTAGAAGTTCACCGGAGCGTCGCGGTACGACTGGCCGGTCGAGGTGAGCATCTGGCGGACCGTCTCATCGAACGGTGCGTCGCTCTCGATGCGATCACGCAACCAGGCCTGGAATTTCTGTGATCCTTCCAGGTTGATCGCATCCCGGGTTACCCGCAGCACGTCGAACCACTTCTTCGTCCAGTAGTCGGCAAACTCCGGCCGCTGCAACAACTGCTCGATCAGTCGCGCCCGCTTGTCCGGGCCACCCGCTGCCAGGAACGTGCGGGTCTCCCGCGGAGTCGGCAGCACCCCGCAAAGATCCAGGTAAATCCGGCGGACAAACTGCTCGTCGGTACACAGTTCCGACGGGGCAATATTGAGCATCTTCAGCTTGGCAAAGACGTGGGTGTCGACATAATTCGCCTCGGGGGGATTCGGCCAGGCGTATCCTGCAGCTGGTGCGGCGATGTGCAGCATCCGAACCGATTCCAGGCGGCCCATGAACCGGCAAAGAATTGCCACCTCGCCCTGGTGGTTGAATTCCACCTGCCCGGATCGGTCAACGTTGGCGATCGCGATGTCGCTGCTGGAATAGGTCGTCAGCCGTGTCACGTCCTGAACGCGACCGTCGGAAAACTCCGCGGTCACTGCCAACCGTTGCCCAACGGCAGGCGCCTTGAGAACACGGATTCCGGGCGTCACGGTCAGCTTGACCAGTGACACCGGTTGCCGGTCGTCCCTGATCCCTTCCGACTGCCAGGTCCGGAGCAGGCTGGCCAGGTAGCTCTGCGGAGCGAACCGTCTCCCGCCAACGTGTGGCACCTGGGACAGGGCCTTGTTGAGGACCAGGCTGTTGTCCGGATTCAACGTATTGGTACGCCGCCCCAGCCCATCATGCGTCAACTGCTGGAAATCGAACTCGGGATCAAAGCCCCACAGGCTCAAACGGAATCCATCCTTGCCACTGGGGGCCCCATGACACCGAATGTCGCTGCAACCAGCCACGCTCAAAACAGGCATCAGTTCGCGCCGGAAACTGACCGGTTCGATCCGCCTGGTCCCCGAGACGGTGGCCTCGGCCGTTGCCTTCCGACCTCCCACCTCGATGACCAGCCGCGTCGAACCATCACCGGAACTTCTGACCAGCCCATCGGCGTCGACTTCCAGGCATCCTGGATTGGTCGCCTGGAAGTCAGCCAACCCGGTCAGGTCGCGAAGAGATCCATCGGAATAGTGACCGGTCACCAGCAATTGCTGGGTCGCTCGGGGTCCATCCAGACGGAAGGTGTCGGGCGCCACATCGATCGAAACCGGGTGGCCAATCACATCAGTCTTGGATGACGGTTCTGCGGCCACGGCCACGCCGGACACGGCCAGGACTGCCAGAAGCAGGAAATTGATTTTACGACACACCACCGCACCACCCCTTTTTGTCCCATCGCGGGGTGAACCCCGAGGAACACAAAACACGGCAAATCAGGCGAGAATCTCTCGGATCACACGGCCATCGAGCCCGACCTTCACCGGCTGGCCGGCCGCATCGGGCACGTGCATGTTCGGGTCGATTCCCAGGATCTCGTAGATCGTCGCACAGACATCAGCCGGGCTGACGGGACGATCCTCGACATAGGCCGCCTGGTTGTCCGACCGCCCGACCACCGTCCCGCCACGGACTCCGGCACCGGCAAACAGCACCGAGTAGCAGAAGGTCCAGTGATCACGACCGGCGTTCTTGTTGATCTTGGGCGTACGGCCCATGTCACTCATCACGACCACCAGCGTTTCATCCAGCGTGCCCCGGTTCTCCAGGTCATCCATCAGCCCCGAGAAGGTCAGGTCGTATTGCGGCAACAATGTTTCACGGCAGATCCCGAAGTTCCTCTGGTGGGTGTCCCAGATCGTTCCATCGATCTTGGCCGGGCGAGTCCAGAACGCGTCCCAGGTCACGTTGACGAACCGCACTCCCTCCTCGACCAGCTTCCTGGCGATCAACGCGCTGTTGCCAAAGAGAGTCCGACCGTACTTGTCACGGACCTCGCTCTTCTCGCTCTCCACGTCAAACGAATTGCGAATGCGGTTGGAGGTCAACAGCGACAGGGCACCGCCCTGCACGCGGTCAAACTCGCTGGCAACACCGGGCTGGCGGAGGGCATCGTCGAACTGCTCGGTGAGTTTTCTTCGCGAGTTGAGTCGATCGAGCGTGATCCCCTTGGGCAACTTGGCGTTGGGCAGCGTCGGTTTGCCAAGGGTCACCTGTGGGTGGTAATCGGTGCCCGGCTTCTTGGAAGTCGGATTGCACTCGGTGAAAAGAGGATCGTACTGCCGACCCAGAAAACCGGCGTACGGACCCGCGCGGCGGATGTGCTGGCCCCATCCCAACATGCAGGGCATGTGCACGTAGTCGGGCATCCCGCTGGGATCATCGTTGAGGAATTCACAAACCGATCCCATGCTCGGAGGCAACCCATCCTGGTTGACGCCAATCGAGGGCAACGGTTCGGGATATCCGGTCAGGCTGGGCATCGGGTTGTGGCAACCGGCCTTGTGATTGACGCTACGCACGACCGCCGACTTGTTCATCCAGCGAGCGTGCTTGGGCAAAAGCTCGCAGACGTCCATCCCGGGTACATTCGAGACAATCGGGCTGAACTCGCCACGGACACCGCTGGGCGCAGTGGGTTTCATGTCGAACATGTCCTGGGTGGGTGCCCCGCCCAGCAGGTACAGCACGATCACACTCTTGGCCTTACCCGGTCTATCAACCCGGGCGCTGTTGGCGGCGGCCGCCATGTTCGGCATGCCAAACATGCCACCCAGCATCGCCAAACCACCGGCCTGCAGGGTCTCGCGCCGAGTGACTCCGTCACAGTTTTTCCGCGGACTACCCAGGAGCTTGATCATGTCGCCCTCTTTTCTGATTCCGTTCCACGTGATCGTTCACACCCCGGACTATTCATCGGCGAACCGACTACGCACTCCAAAGCGCAACACGTGGTTACTCGTTGATAACACTTTACGAAATGTGGGCACTCAGTGTTACCACGGATCATCCACAGACAGGAAAACGCAGGGTTCCGTCTACCCGATCAGGCCAGCAGGTCCGACATTTCGGCCGTGCTGTCGGCAAACCCCTTGACCGGTACGCCGATGCGATCAAGCATCGTGACAAACAGGTTCGACAGGGGGACTTCGTTTCCGTACCGACGGTAGTGGCCGTGCTTCAGGCCCAACCCCGTCCCCCCGGCCAGCACCAGCGGGTAGTTGCGATTCTGATGCGTACGGCTGTTGCTGCTGCCATAGAGAACCAGGGTGTGGTCCAGCAGTGTGCCATCCCGTTCGGACGTCTCGTGCAACCGCTGGAGGAAATACCCGAACTGCTCGGCCAGGAACTGGTCGAACCGACCCAGCCGCTCGGCCCCACCTGCCTTGCCAGCACCATGGGCCAGGCCGTGCCAGTTGCCCTTCAACCCGATACAGGCCGGAAACGCGTTGGCGATCGTCGTCGCACCGGCAACCTGCCCGATCATGTAGGTGGCCAGCCGCGTGGTGTCGGTCTGGAAGGCCAGGAACAGCAGGTCGTACATCGCCCGCAGGTACTCGCGCGGAGCATCCTGGTCGACCGCCAGGTCAACCGACTTGGGATCGATCTTCGGCTTGGGAATGGACAACCACCGCTGCGACTGTTGCACCCGCTTTTCGACCGCGCGAACCGAGGCCAGGTAATCGTCCAGTTTTTTCTTGTCACGTGTCCCCAGCCGACGTTTCAGGGACCTGGAATTCTCGAGCAACAGATCCAGCAGGCTCCCGGACTGCTCGAGACGTCGCCGCTGGGCCTCGGTCGATCCATCACCGGCACCAAAGAGCCGATTGAAGATCTGTTGTGGACTGGCCAGCGCGGGAACCGGGCGACCGGTACGGGTGAACGAGAGTGTCGTCGATCGGGTGGGCTCGCCCACACCACCGTCACTGGAAAGCGTCAACGACGGAAAACGGGTCTGGTCGCCGACAAACGCGGCGGCGTACTGGTCCATCGAAACCGTGTTGGAAAAACTGCTGCCCGAGAGTTTGGCACCGGTCAGAAACGTGTCCCCGGTGTCGTGGCCCCCCATGGAACGGCCCCGCGGATGAGACAATCCACCCAGGACAGTCAACTCGTTCCGCAATGCCGCAAGCGGTTTCAGCGGGTTGGTCAGTTGGTAGTCGGCTCCCCGGCCCGTGGGAAACCAGCCCCACTGACGATCCGGCGTGCCGTCCTTGGGCATCGCGACACCGAAGGGGAAATAGACACAGCACATCCGCCTGGGACGTGGTCGGGTCTTTTGCTCACCGTGAACCATCCCGTCGAGCAACGGCAACCCCAGGCTGACACCCAATCCCTGCAGGCAGGTTCGGCGACTGATCTTCCACGATGACGTCGACATCACGTACCTCTCGCGTCGTTGCTGTCACTTCGAGACAAATGGTTGGCTGCCGCTGATCGCCACGATCAACTCCTTCAACCGATACTCGCTCTTGATAAAACGCCTGGTCAGGTCATCGACGGCGCCACGGTCAGAATACTCCAGGGACCGACCCAGGCTGTAGGTCAGCAACCGCTTGACCAGCGCCCGGGCGAACGCTTCCCCCTGGACCGTGACCAGGTAATTTTTTATCCCACCTCGCCCATCAACACCATCAACCCCGGTGCCATCGGGCAACTCGACCACCGCGTCAACCGGCCGCGTGGGCCGACGGCGGCGTTTCGATCCAGACACCACGGTTCGCCACTGACCCACCGCATCAAAGTTCTCGAACACCACCCCCCACGGGTCAATTCGCTTGTGACAGTTGTTGCAAGCTGCTTTTTCGCGATGCAATTCCAGTTGCTGCTTCAATGACAACTTGGCCACGTTCGGCTTGTTGGTCTCCAGGTCAGGAACATCCGGCGGAGGAGGGGGGGGTGGATCATCCAGCAGCCGATCGAGCAGCCAGACGGCCCGCCTGATCGGATGAGAATCCTCGCCATTGGAATTGCTCAGCAGGAAACTGCCCTGTGTCAGCAAACCGCCCCGGCGTGATCCCTCCGGAAGGTCCACCCGCTGCATGTCACCACCGGGAGGCAGAGGCAGCCCGTAATGACCGGCCAATCGCCGGTTGACCATCGTGAAGTCCGAATCGACCAGGTTCATCGCGCTGAGATCCTTGGAAAGGATCTCGGCAAAAAAGTGCTGGGTCTCGCTCCGCATGTCCCGCTTCAACCGGTCGTCAAACCTGGGATGGAACTCGGGATTCACCGCAACACGATCCAGTGCCGGAAGATCCAGCCACTGGTCGGTGAAGTGTTCGACGAATTGCCAGGCCCGGGGATCGGCGAGCATCCGTCTCACCTCGGCCTGCCGAATCGAGGGGTCGGACAGTTTTCCGTCACGAGCCAATTTGAACAACCTGTCATCGGGCATCGTGCTCCACAGGAAGTACGACATCCGCGAGGCCAGTTCGAATTCTCCCAGCGGCTGTCGACCGGCCGAATCATCCCGCGGTTCGACCAGGTAGAGAAATTCCGGGGAAATCAACACGACCGCCAGGAGATCGCCGACAGCCTTCTCCAGAGACGGGGAACGTGCCCGCAACGTGTCGAAGAGAGCCAGCATCGTCGTGACTTCCGATTCCTCGACCGGACGACGATAGGCCCGGGTCATGAATCGCGAGAGAATCTTGCTCGCGTAGGTTCGTTCGTCAGGCTTGCCGGAAGTCTGAAAAAAGATCTGCGAGTGGGTCCGTGGCGGCCAGGTGTCGAACACCGGCCCCTCAAAATCGACCGACTCGACCACCAGCAACGGCTGGGTCGGATCGGGCTCGACCGGGAGATTTTTCCTGTTCTTCTTCGCCATCCTCTTTTTCTTCGGGATGGGCTTGCCGTCCTCGTACGCGTTGTAGACGGTCACCTGCAGGCCGGGGTACTTCGGATTGTGACCCGGCAGGGGGAACGACTCGATGCGACCTCGAAACGTGAACGTTTTGGGCTCGGTATTGGTCACGTCGATCTCGGCCAGTGTCTCCTCGGGTGCTCGCACGTCAGCCCGGACGCCCAGGGTGACCTTCATCCGGGGGAAACCGGCCTTGTCGGGGACGACCGCATGCGCCCGCACCCGCACCACCACCTCGCCCTCGCGAGGGAATTTCTCGAGCCGCACCAGGAACCTCGAACTGGGCCCCAGCCGATTCGAGACCTCGCCCTTGACCCGGCGGACCTTGGCACTCTTGATGGCGTGGTGCTTGATCACCTCGGGCCGCGGACCGGTGACAATCGCCTTGCCCAGGGCCAGCCGGGCCGCCTTCAGGTAATACTCGACCTGGATCGGCGAGATGCCCAGGACCGATCCGTTGTTCTGAAAACCATCTCGCGAGACCGATTCGGGCGGAAGGTTCCCGGAAAAATCGAACTCGACTCCCAGCAGGTCTCGCAGCGTGTTGTTGTATTCGTACCGGGTCAGTCGCCGCATCACGACACGGCCACCGGTACTGCGAGCGACCTCCTCGGCACGTCGCAACTCGGCCGTCAGCCACCGCACCAGCAAACGACGCTCCGAGGCGGTCGGTTGAGCCGGTGCTTTCTCGGGAGGCATCTCGCCCAGGTTCAGCTTGTTCAGCACATCATGCCATGTCTCCGCACCGGTCCCCTTCACGATGTCCGGGCTGAGCGTATCCAGCCGCAGCTTGGCTGCCTGCTTGCGAGGTCCGTGGCAGCCGACACACAACCGCTGCAAAACCGGCTTGACATCACGAGCGAACTCAACCGGTTTCGGTTCTGCAGACATCGCCGGACCGGCCACCACCCCGACAATTCCGCAGACAGCGGCAATCAGGCAAACCACCCGACCCAGCAACCGGGACGGTGCACCAATCGATCGATTTTGAATCGATGTCAAGGACATGTATTCCACCACGATTGAGGCGTAAAGCTGTCGTCAAAAACAGTTGTCTCGTACTGACCCCAACGCGGCCACCTCGACAATCCTGAATTGTACGGCATACGACAAGTCATAGTGGAAACAACCTCATCGTCACGATTTTTCCCGTTCCGG
>PBOU01000167.1 GCA_002724415.1 Planctomycetaceae bacterium | reverse complement strand
CAACCCGCTGCAAATCCTCACGTGGTGGGCCGGCCACACCGACCGGATTCGCCTCGGCACCGCGGTCGCCGTGGCCGCCTACTGGAGCCCGATCAAGCTGGCCGGCGAGGCGGCGTTCCTCGACCTGGTCAGCGGGGGCCGCCTCGAGTTCGGCATCGGATCCGGCGCCTACCAGCGCGAGTTCGACCGCATGCACCCCGGGCTGAAGCAGTCCGACGCCTGGCGCTACATGCAGGAGATGCTCCCCGTGCTGAAGGAGCTGTGGACCGGCGACTACGCCCACGACGGCGAGTTCTGGTCGTTCCCGACGTCGACGTCGGTGCCCAAGCCGGTCCAGAAGCCCCACCCCCCGATCTGGGTGGCCGCCCGATCGCCCATCACGTTCGACTACGCGGTGGCCAACGGCTGCAACGTCATGTCGTGGCCCATCGCCCGGCCGTTCGCCGAGGCCGAGCTGTACCGGCAGCAGTTCGACGACTCGGTGGCCGCCCACCCTGGGGCCGCCACCCCGACGTGGGCGCTGATGCGCCACACCGCGGTGTACGACTCGCCCGACGAGTGGATGGTCCCCGTCGAGGCGGCACAGCGCCAGCTCAGCCAGTTCGAGAACCTCTTCAAGAACCTGGGCGACGTCCACGAAGGCTTCCCGAAGGCAATCCCCATGGACCAGGTGGCCAACGCCGCCGATTACGAGCCGACCACGCTCAGCCAGAACCTGGTGTTCGGCACCCCCGAGGAGGTAATAGCCAAGCTGAAGCGCTACGAGGCCCTCGGCGTGGACGAGTTCATCTACTACGCCAGCCTCGGCCTCGGACACGCCGAGCAGAAGCGCTCCATGCAACTGTTCTGCGACGAGGTCGTCCCCGCCTTCGCCTGAGGACCCCGGCGACGCCCTGCCGACGCTCAGTACTCGGGGAGCTCAGTCGTCGGGAAGCCAGGTCTCCAGGGTGATGCCGAGGCCGTCGGCGATGCGGTTGGCGTAGGCGTAGTAGGCCACTACTTCGCAGACGTCGAGCACATCGCGGTCGGTGAACCCGACGGCCCGCAGCGCTTCCACGTCGGCCTCGACCATGGCGCCGGGATCGGCCGTGAGCTTCTCGGCGTAGGCCAGCATGGCCATCCGCTTCTCGGACAGGCCGGCGGTCCGCCAGTCGGCCTCGATGGCGGCCAGCAGGTCGTCGTCCTTGAGGAGCCGGCGCAGACCGCGCCGGTGGTGGGTCGTTCAGTAATGGCAGTCGTTGTAGCGGCTGACCATCAGGGCGATGAGTTCCCGCTCGACCTTGCGCAGCGTCTTCGTGCCGGCCATGGCCGACCGGTAGACGCCCAGGTGCCCGGCCATGCCGGCCGGGTTCAGAGAGTGGATCTGCATGACGTTGTCGACCCGGTCGTGGCCGGCGTCGACCACCTGGCCGTACAGCTCCGCCAGCGGGCCTTCCCACTCGTCCTCTCGGATGGTCTCGATCCAGGCCATGGCCGGACCCTAGGTGGCGGCTGACCCGAGTGTGCCCCTCAAGCCCGCGGTCAGGAACTGACCTCGGGCCGCAGATGAACCAGCGCTTCGTGGCGGACGGACGCCAATGGAATGCCATCGAGCGATACCTCCACGTCGACCACGACCCGGGTTCCCCTCCTGGCCTCCAAGCGGTCGACGACCGTCGCCTCCACCAGCACCGACTCACCGACGGCCACAGCGGCATGGTGAACGATCCGGCTCCGGGTGTGGATCCACGGACCGTCGACGAGGTGGCGCACGAAGACCGCGTTGGCGAGCGTCGGCCAGGCGCACGGGTGCACGAGACCCTCTTGGGCGTATAGACCAAGGTCTTCACCCGCACGCCGTGCATAGTCGGCGTGCGCTCCGTCCAGAGCCTCGAGACGCGCCGGCAGCACTTCTCCGGCCCGGTCCTCGTAGGAGAACCCTTCTGGCTTTCTCCTGTGAGCGACTAGTCGAGCCCGTAGGTCGCCGCGGACCTCGCCCTTTACCTCGACCAAACCATCAAGACCGGACACCGGCACGCAGTCAAGGCGTTCCCCCGCCTCCACCGGGGCCAGGAGTTCGAGTGTCGACGCCCCTTCGGCCAGCCAAGCGCTCCCCCAAGCCTCCACGACAGGTCGGGTCAGGTAGGCGTGCACGGTGGTGCCGGCCACCAACGCGGCGGCGAAGCCTGCAGAGCGGGCTCCGTCATCGGTGTGAATGGGATTGTCGGCGTGCTCCGGAAGGTTCAACGCCTCCACCGACCACTGGCGAAGGGCTCCACCCATGACCGGTGACCCTACGGCAGCGGTATTGGGGGGTCGAAAGTAGGTTCCCGTCCGAGGAACTGCGGTCGGAGGTGTGTGCAAGCGGGCCACGGGCAATCCAAGGGTGTCTCCGAAAAGCGAAGCGCAATGGACCGTAGGGAGGTCTGATCCGGTGTCGAAACCTGTGGCGTTGACCCGCTTGCCGGCAACGGCACCGGTTGAGGACCTACTCGCCGCCTACCACCGAGACGGTGCCGTAGTGGTGGAGGGCATGATCAGCCGATCGACAATCGACACCCTGCGGATCGCAGCCGACCGATTTGCCGAGAAGGTTGAAGCGGGCGTGGCCGACCAGGGCATGGGAGAGCAGGGAGCCTTCTTTGTCGGAACACGCACGAAGCGATTCTCCAGTCTCGGCCTTCTGGACGACGCGTACTTCGATCTGCTGGACAACGAGGTGTACGCGGCAATGGCCGACGCCGTCCTACTCCCCAACTGCGGGTCCTACTGGGTAAACACCGCACAGGTGATGTACATCGGACCCGGCGAAACAGCGCAGGTGCTGCACCGCGACGCTGACAACTGGTTCCAGCACGTGGTGCCGACTTGGCCGGACACTCCTGAGGTGACGATAAGCGCAATGATCGGACTCGGAGACGTCACCGAGGAACTAGGCGCCACGAGGTGCGTCCCGGGAAGTCACCTCTGGCCCGAGTTCAACGTCTNCGAGTCCGATGTCGACACGGTGCCCGCGGAGCTTGCCCCGGGAGACGCCTTCGTCTACTCCGGGAAGGTGCTGCATGGTGGCGGTGCCAATACGACTTCCGATCGATGGAGGCGAGCCCTGCACCTGAGTTTCGTGGTCGGGTGGCTCACTCCGGAAGAGGCCCACCCCCTCGACTACGTGGATGGCCTATCCGGCTGGTCTCCACGCGTACAACGCCTGCTGGGCCAGCGTTCCTATGACCCACGACCACACCCAGGTGGGGGTCTGTGGCTCCGCCACGTCCGCCCCATCGAGGACCAAGTCTGATTGCCTCCACTAAGGAGCGTGAGTTTGGCGCGAAGTCGCGACGCCTCGGTCAGAAAAACCGGGGAGGCCCGGAACCGTTGCGATTCCGGGCATCTCTTTTGGTGGCGGGGACGGGATTTGAACCCGCGACCTTCGGGTTAGTGGGAACGATCCAGCCCTATTGCCGCGGATGGCGAGAGCGCGAACCCGACCGCAACGCCCGCCATCAGTCGGCGCCATGCTGCACTNCCCGGTGCTGAAAACCATGGTGGGCATTATTGGCCGGCTCACGACGCGCTAGGTTNGGCACCGAGTCGACGNTNTCCGAGACCTACTTCGTGATGATCTCAACCGACCCAGACGCCGGTACCCGAAAGTGTGCGGTCGGTATCCCGCATGAGCAAGCGAACGATTGGCATCTCCCCCGTCGATTAGTCCGCACAGGAGGCGGCGCTTCATGACCCACATTGTTGTGGTTGGTCCCGGCGGAATTGGGGGGACCGTTGCTGCGCTGCTAGCCAGAACGAATCAATGCAAGATCACCTTGTTAGGGCGACCAGGCGCCCACGTAGAGGCCATCGCCAGTTCAGGGCTGAAGTTCACTGGTGCTGAAGAGTTCACCGTGGACGTCGAGGTGGTGGACGACCCGGCTGCAATCAGCACGTGTGACGGGCTCATCTATGCGGTTAAAGCTCAGGACACATCCCCGGTGCTGGAGGCCACCGCCCACATCGAAGCCCAGAGCTTTGTCGCCTCGCTTCAGAACGGTGTCGACAAGGACGACGCCCTCGCCGCAACTTTCGGCCGGGAGCGCGTGGTCGGATCGGTGGCAATCGTCGCCGGGGAACGCCCGAAACCGGGCGTCGTGCATCTCACATTCGATGGGCTTACCCGGTTCGGTGAACTCGACGGTTCGTCATCGCAACGGGTAGACCAACTTGTTGCGCTATTCACTGCTGCCGGACTGAACACCGAATCAAGCGACCGGATCACCGCTTCCACATGGTCCAAGATGCTCGGATGGATACCGATAGGCCTGTTCGCCACTCTCGGACGACGAACTAACGCGGAGATCATGTCTGACCGCGTCATCGCCCGGTCGTATGTAGACATGGTGCGCGAACTCGCCGCATTGGCTCGCAGCAGAAATGTTGAACCGCTGGATCTCGGCCCGTTTCACATCGCATCGTGGGTTGAGGGCACGATCGACGATGCGATTGAGAAGGTGCTCGCCTCGCCACTGGCGACGAGCGGATCTCGCCACTCAGCCTTTTCCGACATTGCAGCGGGGCGGCCTACCGAGTTGTGTGCGATTCTCGACCCCATGCTCGCCGATGCCGATGAGCGCGACCTCGAACTTCCGGCCATCCGAGCGATGAATGCCGCTCTGATGGCACTGGAGGCCACGCTGTGAGTGGGATCGTCGAAGGCAAGGTGGTAGTCGTGACGGGGGCTGCCTCGGGTTTAGGCCAGGCTGCGGCAGTGGCATTTGCCAGGGAGGGCGCGTCCCTTGCACTCGCCGACATCGATGCGGTCGGCCTAGTCGAGACCGCCGACCGCATCGGTGGCGCACTTACGATCGAGACCGACGTGACCGTGGCAGCGCAGGTGGATGCCATGGTGGCGGCGGTAGTCGATAGGTACGGGCGACTCGACTGCGCGTTCAACAACGCAGGTATCGAGGGGAAAGCGGGAACCACCACCATCGAATACGAAGAGGACGACTGGGATCGTGTGATCCGGATCGATCTCAAGAGTGTCTGGCTCTGCATGAAGTACGAGATCATGCAGATGCTTCGCCAAGGTGGCGGCTCGATCGTCAATACCGCCTCGATCGCCGGGCTAGTCGGACTGACCGGCTCCTCGCCATATGTCGCGGCAAAGCACGGCGTCGTAGGTCTCACCAAGACCGCAGCGCTCGAATACGCACAGCTCGGTGTTCGAGTCAACGCCGTGTGCCCCGGAGTGTTCGACACCCCGTTACTCGATCGCATACTCGGCAACACGCCCGAACGCAAGGAGATGTATCTCGACGCCCAACCCATCGGTCGGCTCGGCGAACCCGAAGAGTTAGCTGAGGCTGTGGTCTGGTTGTGTTCCGACGCGGCGTCGTTCGTCACTGGCCAATCCATGCCGGTAGACGGTGGATACGTCGCCCAATAACTTGATGCCGTGCCTGAAAATCACTACGCCGATCGCCCACCGAGAACCCCGCCACCGCTCAACGAGGCAAATGCGGATCTCGATATCGACCGTGAGGTGCGGCTCCAGTTGTACCGACGTCTCCAGGAACTTCGTCAGGTCGGTGACCGCTTGCACCAACTCTTCTTTGAGAATCTCGTGCGGGGCACCAGCCATCTTTCGCTTGGTATGGAAGCGGTGTCGGCGGGATTTGGCGCGGCCATGCGGGACAACGACTACTCGCTGGCCACCTATCGAGGGCACGCGCACACGTTGAGCCGCGGTGCCTCCATGGAGGGCGTGATTGCTGAGCTTCTCGGTCGAGACAACGGGCTCATGCGGGGTAAGGGTGGATCCATGCATCTCGTCGACGTCGAGAACGGAATGTTGGGCTCCTACGGCATAGTCGGTAGCAACCTGCCGATCGCAAATGGTGCTGCGTGGTCAGCACAGTTACGCGGCAGCGACCAGGTCACAGTGTGCTTCTTCGGTGACGGCGGCGCGAACATTGGGGCGTTCCACGAGGCGCTCAACCTTGCTGCCGTTTGGGAACTCCCAGTGGTTTTTGTCTGCGAGAACAACCTCTACATGGAGTACACGCCCATTGACCTGGTCACCGCAGTCGAGCACCCGGCTGCGTCCCGCGCATCGGCCTACGGACTCGAGGAGATCGTCATCGACGGCAACGATGTCGACGAGGTCTACACATGCGCCCAACGGGTGATCGAGCGGGCCCGAGCAGGTGAGGGACCCTCTCTGGTCGAAGCGATCACCTACCGCCTGGGTGGCCACTCGCGAGCTGATATGGCGAAGTATCGACCCGAGGCGGAGGTTGAGGCATGGCAAGGCCACGATGCCATTGAGCTCTATCACCGCCGTTTGTTGTCACTTGGTGTAGGTGAGGCGGAGTTAACAGCCGTCGCAACCGACGTCGCCGCGCAGGTCGACGCAGCTACCGACGCTGCCAAGGCTGGCCCGCCACCGCCATTGGAAGAGGTCCACACTCAGGTGTTTGCTGACGGAGGGTCGTCGTGGCGGAACTGACCTACCGCAGCGCGGTGGCCCATGGCATCGCACAGGAGATGAGACGCGATCCATCACTAGTGATGCTCGGCGAGGACATCGGCCCGGCAGGAGGCGTTTTCAAGACGACGGTGGGTCTCTGGGACGAGTTCGGGCCGGACCGGGTTCGAGATACCCCGATCTCTGAACAGGCCATCTTGGGCGCGGCAATGGGCGCCGCTATGACAGGGATACCGGTTGTGGCCGAGATCATGTTCTCCGACTTCCTGCCGGTGTGTTTCGACATCCTGTCGAATGAGATCGCGAAGACTCGGTACATGAGCAACGGCCAACTTGCAGTGCCGCTCGTAGTGCGATGCGCCAATGGATCGGGCGTTCGCTTCGGGGCGCAGCACAGTCAGAGCCTCGAGAACTGGTGCATGATGGTCCCGGGCCTGAAGGTGGTAGCTCCATCTACGCCAGTCGACATGGTCGGCCTGATGGCAGCGGCGATTCGTGACCCTGATCCTGTTGTGCTGTTCGAACACAAGTCATTGATGGCATCCAAGGGCGAGGTCCCCGATGGCGAGGTGCTTGACACACTGGGTACCGCCCGGACGGTGCGACCCGGCACCGACGTCACGATCGTTGCACTGGCGTTGATGGTTCCTCGAGCCCTCGAGGCCGCCGAGATCCTGGCGCAGCAGGGAATCTCCGCTGAGGTCATCGATTTACGGTCCCTCGTGCCGCTCGATATGGCGTCCATCTTGGAATCGGTTCAGCGAACTTCTCGTCTCGTCACCGTGGAGGAAAACCCACGGCTCTGTGGTTGGGGAGCCGAGGTCGCCTCGATCGTCGCTCACGAAGGCTTCTGGGATCTCGACGGTCCGGTGCTGCGAGTCACCACCCCCCATGTTCCACTGCCGGCTGCGGACGTTCTTGAGGACGAGGCAGTGCCTTCGGTCGATCGGATCGTCGACACGATTCGTGCCAACTGGGACTACGACGCGGCGCCAGCAGAACCGAAGTAAGCGCTATCTCGCAGTCCGCCTCGCGCAACCGAAAATCAGGAAGTCTCTGCCGCAGCGCGGAACTTCGTTGGTGGCGGGGGCGGGATTCGAACCCGCGACCTTCGGGTTATGAGCCCGACGAGCTACCAGACTGCTCCACCCCGCAGACGGGAG
>PBOU01000166.1 GCA_002724415.1 Planctomycetaceae bacterium | reverse complement strand
CGTCGAGGAGACCACGTTGCTTGAGATCCTTCAGGAGACCCGCGATGGGCTGGTCGATCTGCCGGCAATTCCTGGCGTGATTTGTTTGCAGGTTGCTGTGAGCATCCCAGGCTCCCGCTCCGCCACCGCCGTGATAAACCTGCACAAACCGTACGCCGCGTTCGACCAGTCGTCGCGCGGTCAGGCAGAGCCGGCCAAACGACTGCGTCGGTCCCCCGGTTGTTCCGTAAAGCTGGTGCGTTGCCGCTGTCTCGCCCGCCGGGTTCACCACATCCGGCACCGCTGTCTGCATTCGAAACGCCAGCTCGTACGACTTGATGCGAGCAGCCAACGCCGCATCGTTCGGGAACTCTTCCGCCGTCAGTCGGTTGAGCCGTCCGAGCAGTCGTTGCGCTTTGAATCGCTCGGCCGAACCAGCACCTTCTGCGGGGATCGCAAAGGGCAACGGGTTCTTTGGATCAACCGACAGGGTAACTCCGTCGTGTTGGGGGCCAAGATAATCTGCTCCTTCGGTCGCCTTTCCACCGCAGCAGTCTCCGATCTTGTTCCCCATGACGATGAACTGCGGCAGGCTGTCGTTCAGTGAACCAAGCCCATAGTGCACCCAGGCTCCAATCGTTGGGAAAAACCCGTCGAAGCGGTTTCGCCCAGTATGAAACTGAAGCTGGGCATCGTGATTGCTCGCCGTCGTCCACATCGACCGGACGACCGACATGTCGTCAACACACTTCGAGAGATGCGGCAACCAGTCACTGACCTCGATGCCACTTTTGCCATGTTTTTTGTAACCCACCTGCAGCGGGTACAGCGTGTCGTAAATCTTCCCGTTGGCGTCGCCCTTCACCAGTTCGACACGGTTTTTGATGTAGGGCGATTCCAGCACATCGGCGAACGGTGTATTGGGGATCGTCTTGCCACCATATTTTGCCAGGGCAGGCTTCGGATCAAACGTCTCGACCTGGCTAACGCCGCCAGCCATGAACAGCCAGATCACGCTTTTTGCTTTGGGAGCAAAATGCGAGAGACCATCCGGCGGAGACCAGTTGGTGTCGGAACCGAAACCGTCCCGCTGGAGCATCGCTCCCAGGGCCAGCGAGGCAAAGCCGGTTCCCAGATCGGAGAGAAATTGTCGTCGAGGTTGTGCGAGGTGTTTCATTGGATCTTCGTTATCGGATCGTCACGAAATCGTTGTGGTTCAGCAGCACCAGTGCGAGTTGGCGTCGAGCCTCCTCGCTGCCTTTGAACTCGGCAAGAAACCGGGTGCACTCGACCTGTTCTTTCGGAGCGGGCTCGCGGCTGAGCACGTGTTCGAACAACGCCTTGACGAACTCGCCCCCCTTCAATGTGCGGTGAGTCTCGGCGATCTTCCGAGCCTGGCTGGCGGCAATCTGGCTGTTGAACATCGCGAGGGCCTGTTGCGGAGCAACCGTCGCCTTTCGCTGGTAGCACTCGTTGACCTTTGCTCCGTTGAACAGACTGAGAAACGTCATTTGTCTCTCTTTGTCCTGTCGGAAGTACAGGCTGCGGCGAAGGACTGTTTGCCCCTGCGTGTGCTCGATGGGCGGGCCGCCCATGGCCAGGTCGAGGCTGCCTCCCAGCGACAGCACGCTGTCACGGACGGCTTCGGCTTCCATCCTGCGAGCATTCATTCTCCACAGCGTGCGGTTGTCGGGATCGGCCGTTCGCGTCGCGACCGATGCCTGGCTCGATGAAGAACTCAGCCGATAGATGCCGGACATGACAATCTGCTTGTGAAGCTTCTTCAGGCTCCAGCCGTCTTCCATGAACCGCACTGCCAGCCAGTCGAGCAGTGCCGCGTGGCGAGGTTTTTCGGATCGCAGTCCGAAATCGAATGTGCGTTCGATGAGTGGCGAGTCGAAGTGTCGCAGCCAGACATGGTTGACCAGAACTCGTGCCGCCAGTGGGTTCTTCCGGTCGGTGATCCATCGCGCGAAGCCGAGACGGCGGCCGGAACTGGTCTTGGGATACGTCGGCCCCAGCGGTTTGTACTCGCTCGAGCCGTTGTTGAGTTGTCCTGTCGCGGTCGCCAACTTCTTTTGAAGACCAGCAAGCTGCTTTTCCGCGGCTTGCAATTCGCCAGCAGCCTTTGCGCGAGCAGCCTTTGCCGCGGTCTCCTGCTTCTGCCGAGCCTGCTCGATCTTCAGCTGAGCCTGGGCGACCTGCTCGGAAAGTTGATCGACAGCGAACTGGCGACTTGCGCGTCCCGCCGCCGTGGCCAACGTGTCGGCGTTGCCATCGGCCAGTCCGAACTTCACGGTCTCCACCGCAATGCGTGCTTCGAGCGAAGCTGCTGCGGATTTCGTGACACGGTGATGGACAACAGCGAGTGTCTCGGCGGCTTCGGAGACTTTCAAAGCCAACTGCAGATCCTTTTTCGTGAGCATCTTCGGTCGCGGTGTCGAGCCTCCGCTGGCCGGCTCGAGTCGTGTTCCCCGCGGCAGTTCCGTCACATCGAGCTGGTCCAATTCGGCCGTCGCCGAAAACGTCCAGACCGCAATCTGCCCTGCCCGTCTCGCTGGAAGCTTGTACGCAACCTTCAGTTCACCATCGACCAGAACGTTGAGCAGTTGATCCTGCACCGCAACTTCGAGCACGTAATCCTTGCCGATTTTCAATGGGGTCGTGACCCGGCCCGCGGCCGGATACACCCAACGGCCATCAGCAGCCTGGCGAGTAAACTGCACCTTGGGCACGGACTCTTCCAGGTAGACACCGTTCATCGCCTTGCCGTTGACGTCAAAGCCCAGTCCGACTGAGTGATAAGTCTGGCCACCGGTGATTCGCAGCCGCAGCTTGGCTCGGAAGTTTCGAGGATGTTTTGTTTTTGAGATCAGCCGATGCAGAACGCTCGCTCCATTTGACTGGAGAACCCGTCCATTCTTCACCGACCACGTTCCACGTTCGACTTTCCATCGATCGAGATCCAGTTTCGAGAAATCGTCGCGCAGCACGGGAGTGCCAGGATCGCTGGAACTTACCGGGGTTGGCTTTTTGGGCGAGGCGGCGGCACCGGGGCCTGGTTCCTGGAACGTCGAGAGCTTCTTTCGGGAGGCAGCAAGCGCTGTCCTCGCGTTTTTCAGTCCGGTTTCGGCGGCCGCGACTGCCGATCGTGCGGCCTTCACCGCTGCATCGCGATTCTCTTGTCGCAATGCCGGATACCAAACGGTGACCGGGAGTGAGACCGGTTCGACCGACAGTTCGCCGAGTATCTTCGGCAGTCCGGGATGCAGCGGATCTTTGCCCGGGCGATCCTCTTTGCCTTGTAGAAACGTGAAGGTTTTTCGATCCAGGTGAGCGTCGTAGGCGCGAACGAGCATTCCGTTTGACGGGCCAGCCGACGTGGGTTGCAGCGGATCGTCGCGGAGGTCATGCGTCTCAAAAATCGCCCGCATGCGATAGTAACTCACCTGGTCGAACGGGTCGTATTTGTGATCGTGACAACGAGCACAACTCACCGTGATCCCGAGAAACGCCTTCGAAGAATGCTCGACAATATTGTCGAGCCAGAAGTTTCGGCTGAACTTGTACCAGTTCCTCGCCAGGAACCCGGTCGCCCGTAGGGACGACTGATCCTCGGGCGACACCTCATCCGCGGCGAGCATCTCGACGATCATCCGATCGTACCCCTTGTCGCTGTTGAGGGACTGGATGATCCAGTCCCTCCACCGCCAGATGTGCTGTCGGCTATCCCGAAAATCTTTGCCGTAGCCGGACGGATCGCTGTATCGCCAGATGTCCATGAAGTGGCGAGCCCACCGTTCGCCATAGCGAGGACTCTTCAACAGGCGATCGACTGCCTTTTCAAAGGCCACTGGTGACTTGTCGTCGAGAAACCCGCGGCGTTCCTCCAGGGTTGGCGGGAGGCCGGTCAGTACGAGAGACGCTCGTCGGAGCAGCATCGATCGGGAAGTTTCGCCGACCGCGGTAACACCGATCCGATGGTGTTCGGCCGCGAGAAACCGGTCGATGTCACCACGAATCCAACCAGCCGAAATGCTCGGCACGTCGGCTTTGACCGGTGGCTGAAAGGACCAGTGTCGGGATGGATCTTCGGGAATCGCTTCGTCGGGGGCTGTGGCTCCAGATGTGATCCAGGCGGTCAGCTTGGCGACCTCTTTCGCCGTCAGTCGCGTGCCGTCCTCCGCGGGTGGCATCCGGTTGTCGTCGTCCGCGGTGACTCGTTTCAGGATGAGGCTCTTGCTGGCCGCCCGGGTGACGTAACCAGGACCGCTTTCCCCCCCCTTGCGAATAAGGCTCGCCGCATCCAGCCGCAGTCCGCCTTCCTGTTTGCGTGAACTGTGACAAGAAAAGCACTTGTCTCGCAGCAGCGGCTTGATGTCGGTCAAGTAGTTGACGCTCTTTCCACGCGGCTCTTCGGTTTTCGATTCCTCCTGGGCACGAGCGGTCTGCGCGGCAAACACGCCGGAAAGAACAAGCAGACAACAGGCAGACCATCGTTTCATCGCAGCACTTTCAGCAGCCAGGTAAGCGAATCCTCCAGGAGAATTCCCGTGGCTCAATTGTAACACGCTTCGCCCCCCGAGCCCCGGCGTTCAACCGGCTGGGCGATTCCTGGAGCCTGGCGTGGTGCGCTACCAGGACTCCGCCCAGTCGTCCGGCCAATCGACAGTCTCCAGGTCGGGAGTCTGGGGATGCCAGAGGTCCCGCTTCTGGAGCGATAGCGACTTGTCGATCTCGACGGCGAGCTTTTCGGGGAGCGGTTCGATCCGGCCCGGGCAGCCCCTCACGAAGCTTCTCGGCGGGATATCACAGGTCACGACCGCTCCGGCGGCAATGAAGCTGCCTCGGCCGATCGTGATGCCGGCCATGACCGTCACGCCACCTCCGATCATCACCTCGTCCTCGATCGTCGCCCCGCGGGGCGTGGGCAGGTCGGGCACGCGGCCCGGATAGCGGCTGTTGAGGAAGTGAACACCGGGTCCGACGAAAACGTGGTCACCGAACCAGGTCCGGGTGGGGACGTAGACGTGCGACATGATCCGGACCCCGGTCCCCATGCGAATGACACCCTCGAGTGTCGACTGATTGCACAGCGTGCAGTAGTCGCCGGTTCGGACCTTGGCACGCACGACCGCGTTGTGGCCGGACTGGAAGTAGTCACCCAGTTCGACGTCGCCGTAGATCAGCGTGCCACGCCGCAGAATGCTGTTGCGGCCGACCCGGGCGGCACCCGCGTCGGGGTGGTACCGGAAACCGACAATCACGTCGGGCTCGATAATCGTGCCCTCGCCGATCTCGGCGTTGGCATCTGCGTGGTCTGTGTCGTTGGTCATGAGAGGCTCCTCGTGGGTCGCAACGGCCTTCGATGATCTGCCGAGACGGCCTCTGTACAATACACTAGACCCTCATCGCTTCCAGACAGCCGTGTCCAACACGAAGTGCTTGCTGCGAAGCGGTGGCGGCACGGACACGATGCTCGACGACGCCCCCGAATTCGACGAGGACTTCGCCTACTGGGCCGAGTGGGTGGATGCGGTGTTTCGGTGGCCTCGCAGAAGTCACCACAGCAGGCCGATGAAATTTGCCCAACCATCCATACCCATGGGATTCCGGAGGACTCTGCAAGCCACAGTAGACCTTCCTGGCGCGATCCACGATCGCCGAAGAGCATCGCTGTTTGGGAGTATTGAGAGGCGATTGAAGCCGCGTGTGTCCAAGGAATACCGGATTCCATCAGAAATGAAGCGAAGCAGCATGAGTCTGAAACACTTTCCGACTCGTAATCAACGGCCCTGGACGACCATCGTACTGGTCCTCGCAGTGTGCGCTTGCAGAACCTCCGCAACCGCCCAGGAAACGTCTGAATTCTTCGACTTCAACCCGCACCTGAAAAACGGCAAAGCTGCAGCCAACTGGAAGATGCTCGATCTGAGCAAAGTCGGCGGTGTTCCGCTCGTCGGCGACAATTGCTACGGCATCAACGCGGCCGACCTGGACGTTGACGGCGACGTCGATTTGGTCGTGACGTTTCAACGAGGCACCAAACGGATCCCCAATTCAAACGAGCAATTTGGTGTCGTCTACTGGCTCGAAAATGTGACACCACGAGACAAGGCGACACCAGCGTTTCGCGCCCGGCTGATCGATGATCAACAACGTTCGCCCAAGGTGGCGATCATCGGCCCGAATGCCGGAGAGAGGCCGTCAATCGTCGTTCCCAGTTACCTGGCCGGCGAAACGATTCTTTACCAATCAACCGCAGAGATGAACTGGACCAAAGTGCGTTTGCGGTCGAAGGGTCTGAAAGAACCGGTGCGGGCCGTTGTGGCGGACATCGATGGGAACGGCAGTGACGACATCGTGGTCACGTCAATTGCCCAGGCAGGCCACCACTTGACGTGGTTCCGAGCATCGTTGAAATCTCGCGCCAACTGGAAACCCATCCCAATTGGCAAAGGGCTGCCCTCCCTGATTGGTGTGGATATTGGAGACGTCGACGCGGACGGCGACCTCGATCTCGTCGCCGCGTCGCCACAATCTCCCGACCCCTGGCTGCTGCTCAACGTTGATGGCCGAGGCACTCGATGGAAAAGACGATCACTGCGAACTCGCTCTGCTGATTCTGTGCGGCGTTGGGTCGCCCAGTTCTCGGAACGGCCCGTCTCGCAAAACCACGTGCGCCTGGCCGACGTCGATGGAGACGGCGACCTGGATTGCCTGGAAACGAGTCTCGAATGCGGCTACGCGGCATGGCGGGAGAACTGCGGTGGCGCCAATCGATGGAAGTTCCGACCGATCGCGGGCAAACTGCACGATGCGTATCGCTTCGACATCGGCGATCTCAACCGCGACGGTCTCCCGGACATGGTCGTACCGGCCGATGGTGCCGGTGGCGTGTTCGTGTTTCGGAACAGGAACCAGGCGACCAGGTGGACTGTAACCCAGTTGGACAAACGCCGCGCCGGATTGCACTGGCCCAACATCATTCAACTGGCGGACGTCAACCAGGACGGCCACCTCGATATCCTGGCAACTGACTGGGCGCAAAAAGCGGTTGCCTGGATCTACCGACCGCCGCGGTCAGTTCGTTAGTGTTCATCGCAATCGACGCAAACTGTCAGGCTTGCCCGCACCACGGAATCCCGCCAGCTAAAGGACACGAAAATGGACCGAATCGGTTGGATATCACCAGTGCTGCTGTTCATCGGCCTGGTGAGCACTGTTGTTGCTGGCCCCCCGACTGCCGAACCGGGCGCAACGGCCAGGGTCCCCCTGTACCAGGAAGCCCTCAGGCCGCAGTTTCACTTCACTGCCCGACAATGGACCGTCCATAAGCTCAACCCGGTGATCCGTCCGAAGCCCCCTCATGGTGGCGAAGAGGGCTGGCTCAACGACCCGAACGGCCTGGTGTACTACAAGGGCGAGTGGCACCTGTTCGCCAATGGAGCCGGCAGCTACTGGGTGCATGCCGTTTCACGAGATCTCGTGCATTGGGAAGAACTCCCTCCCAAGCTTCTGCGCGACCCCGTGCTCGGCAACACAGCATCCGGTAGTGCGGTGGTTGACTGGAACAACACGTCCGGGTTGGCGACAGACAAGGAAAGACCGCTGCTCGCTTTCTTCACAGGCTGGAAGAACAAAGTCCAGTGCATGGCCTACAGTCTCGACCGTGGTCGAAGTTGGACCAAGCACCCGATGAACCCCATCCTGCGGCACGCAGATCGCGATCCCAAAGTGTTCTGGTATGAACCCGATTCCAAGTGGGTCATGATTGTCTACGGCCCACCGGGAAGAAGTTACATCTTCTTTGGTTCGAAGGATTTGAAACGCTGGGAAAAACTCAGCACGTTTCCGGACATGTATGAGTGCCCTGACATATTTCAGTTGCCACTGGATGGAGACAAGAAGCAAATGAAATGGGTGCTGTCTGATGGCGACGGCAGTTACGTGATCGGGCAGTTTGACGGGACNCGTTTTCAGACAGAGCAAAAAAAAGAAGCGTTGGACTACGGATTCAATTTTTATGCAACTCAAACCTGGAGCGACGTCCCGAAAGATGATGGCAGATGCATCCAGATGGCATGGATGCGGGGCGGCAAATTCCCGGGCATGCCCTTCAACCAGCAACTGACCTTCCCCTGTGTCCTGAGCCTGCGAACTGTTCGAGACAAGATGATTCTCTGTCGGTATCCGGCCAGGGAAATCACCCACTTGTATCGCAAAGAACACTCGTGGAAGAATGTCACGGCCAGCCACGGCAACACTCTCCTGAAGGACATCAAGGGAGATCTCTTTGACATTGAAGTCGAGTTCGAACCTGGCCAATCCGAGGCACTCGGCTTCAAGATTCATGGCAAAGATGTTCAATACACGACGAAGACACNGGCCGTGGTCTCGTGCAGGACGCATCCCATGAAACTCGTGTCGTCGAATGGCCTGGTTCACCTGCGTATTCTCGTTGATCGCACTTCGATCGAAGTTTTCTGTAATCGCGGAGCGATCACGGGCGCCAACTGTGTCCTGCCACTCAAGAACGGCCCTCCTCCCCGGCTCTACATCAACGGCGGTGATGCCATCATCAGGTCACTCAAGGTACGTGAATTGAAATCGATTTGGCCGAAGAACATCACCCGTTAGCCACGTGACCTGCAAATAGCGTTTCGCAGCAATCGCCTCGAGGTTGTCGATCCCGTTGACAACACGATAAGAGACAGCGGGGCACCGAATGGGAGCCGACCGGTTTGTCAGGCGGAACGCCGTCCGATATTGTCTGGCCAGTGCCGTGGCGAAAATCATGCCGTGACACACCACCACGACCATCAACCAGNCCAATTCATTCCGAATAGGACAGTCCCACCATGGTGACTCTTCGAATCCTGTACGTTGCACTGGGGGTATTGTCCTGGGCGACCGCCATCGTTCATGCGGAAGAACCTGCCAAGTCGTCGCAATACAAGGACCCGGACACCGGACGGGCGCTCTCCCGGGCGAGTGCCGACGAACCGAAGAGGACCTTTTCGGCCAAGAAGGCAGACGCTTACCTGAAGGACGGTGCCCGCCTGTGGTTTGCACAGCACCAATGCGTCACCTGTCACACCAATGGCATCTACGGTTCAGAACGCCCGTCACTGACACCGGTTCTGGGCGCACCCGATCCCGAGATCCGAACGCACTTCGTCCAGGACATCGAGTCCATGCACAAGTTGGAGGGGGCTGCGAGAAAGGCCCTGCACCTGCGAGATCGACCGGCACAGGTTGTCACGATCACTCGCGGACTTGTTGAGTGGGACGCCCGGTTGTCCGGAAAGCTGACAGAGGACAGCAAGCGAGCCCTCTCGCTCATGTTTGAGGTCCAGGCACCAGACGGGAGTTGGGGCAACGTGGAATGTTGGCCGCCGTACGAGTCNAGCAATTTCCAGACGGCAACGGTGGCCGTGACGGCCGCAGTCGCCGCTCCGGGCTGGCTCGGCAAAATCGCCAGCGTGAAACAAAAACAGAAGTTTCAGAAAGCCGTGGACTATCTCCGTAAGACCAAGCCGAAGCAGGATTACCTGCGGCTGCTCCGGTTGTGGACGGCCACGCGAGTGCCATCGCTACTCGATGCCGATGAGAAGCGGGCTGTCACCAATTTNGTGTGGGAGCGCCAGAACAAGGATGGCGGCTGGTCGATCCGAGATTTCTACACCCTCTCGCACTGGTCGCCCGGCAGCCTACCAAGAACGTTTCTCAAGGATGCCGACTTTGAGAATCCCCCGAGCGATGGTCACATGACAGGACTGGCCCTGATCGTCCTGATGGACAGTGGCCTCGATCCGCAGGACAAGCGAATTCAACGTGGCGTCGAATGGCTCCTGGCCAATCAACGCGAATCCGGCCGCTGGTGGACACGGTCGTTGAACACCGACAACTACCACTTCCTCACCTACAGCGCAACGGCGTACGCACTCGTTGCGCTGCACAAAGCCGGCAAACTGAAAAAAACGGCAAACTGAAAAACACGGCTGACGCACCCAGAGATCCTGGCGGCGTGGGGCCAAGCACGTTTTCGGAAGGCCTGCTGGTCGACTACAGGCTTGGCAATGTCTGCGGGCTTGCCTCAGGCGACCTGGACCTGGCACACGCGGCTGAATTCAGAACCCAAGCACACTCAACAACAGTTCCTCGACACTCCACNGGTACCGCAACGACGGGAAGAGATTTCAATCACTCTCGGGCCCCATGNCCATTGATAATTCGCAGTCACTGATTCGCCCCATCTCACGACGCTCCTTTGTCGCGGCCTCCCTGGCCGGGCTGGGCACGGTCGCCCCTCCCTGCCCCTTGAACGCCGAAGACGACCAGCCCCCGGCAGCCCCCACCAGGAAACTCATCGGCTGGGGATCCGATGTCGCCTATCCGGCCAAGGTCCAGAGCACCATCCGCCAGGTTGAAGAGTTGCCGCTGAACGGGATCGTGTTGAGCAACTTCAATGGCAAGAAGGCCGGAAAAGACTTCACGTTCGACTGGGAATGTTTCGGCCGACAGAAGTTCGATCGTGATGACCTGGCCNCGATGATTCGGATCCTGTCCAACATCAGGTTCAAACGATTTACGGACAACTTCCTTCGGTTCACCGTTCAACCCGGCAACTTTGACTGGTTCGACGATTTCAGCGCACCGCTTCACAACGCTCGCATGTGGGCCGCTGTGGCCCGGGAGGTCGGTGCCAGGGGCTGGAAGTTCGACGTCGAAGACTACAAGGAACGGCTCTTTATCTACAAGAAGCAGAAGCACGCGGAAACGAAGAGTTTTGACGAATACGCCGCCCAGATCCGTCGGCGGGGACGACAGNTGATGGAAGCAATTCAGTCCGCCAATCCGGAAATCGTATTGCTGCTATCCCTGGCCCACAGCTATGTGAATCGAACCCCAAATGCCAGCCGGAAATTGGCCGAGTTGTCGTCCTATGGACTATTGCCGGCCTTCATCGATGGCTTGATCGAAGCGGCCGGGCCGAAGGTGCGAATCATTGACGGCCAGGAGCAAGCTTATGGTTACCTGACAACCGAAGAGTATTTTCGAGGCTACCACGACATCAAGCAACGTGCCCTGGAACTCGTGCCACATGACCTGCACGACAAATATCGGAACAAGATGGAAGTTGGAGTGGCCATCTCACTACATGACGCCCGCCACTCGCCTGCGACTGTTCGAACAGAACATCTATCACGCGTTAAAAACCACGGACGAATACGCGTGGCTGTATAGCGAACACATGGGCTGGTGGGAGTCGGGACACCAGGTGCCAACCCCCGATGGCGCCCTCCAGGCAATTCACTTGGCCAGGGAGAAGTTTGCGACAAACAAACCCCTGGGTTTCGACCTCCGAAACGCCATCGCCCAGGCCCGTTCCAGAATGCAAGAGGCAACGCGCAACAAGGACTGACAACAGTGGTCAATTGCTGGAACCGGTGTCGGGGACGCTGATCGAGACTCGATTGTTTGCCGACGTGATCTCGCCGGACCGACAGCGAACACGTGCGACCAATGTCGTGTTGCCGGATGACATCGGTTTCCACGGGAGTGTGACCGTCTTCTGGCGACTCAGCAGGTCGGCCGGGGACTGGATCGCACCGAGCTTCTTGAGGAACTGTTGCTTTGGTGCCCCACCGGAGGATGGCTGGACCAGCACCTCCAGTTCCACATCCNTGGCAACAGCNGTGCCGATGTTGTGNAGCGTCACCGAGATCATGCCCGGTTGGTTGTCACNGGGCATCCGGGTNATCCGCAGGTCACCGGGGCCGATGGCCAGGTCCGGTTGCGTGGCCGGCAACGGATCAAANGCGCGAAGTTGCCGGATNTGCACCTGGCAAAGCGTGGCCCGGGGCAGCTTGAACGACACGTCNGCGAGTCGCTCGACGTGGTCNAAGTCGATGGTCTCGACGACNTGTGCCTCGACTGTGCCGTCGTGATTGGCGTCCTCGCGCCGCTCGAGACGGTAGCGGCCCGGTTGCAGTGCCCAGAATTGGGCAAGTGGTTTGGCATTGTCGGCGAAGGTGTGAACCAAGGCGACCAGCGATCTGCTGTCGTGATGCCCGACCAGGGCGGCGAAGTCGGCCGAAACTTGCCGCCACGTGACACCGACTGCCGGAGCCTGCGTGATGGCCACCGCTCCGCCCCCCATCGGCCCCATCAACGAGAAGGGAAAGAGGTTGATGCGATCCGTCCCGCGGACCTCGGTGGTCAGCATCGGCAGGTTGAATCGCATGGCGGCCAGTTCGCCGGTGTGCACGCTGCCCAGTTCAGACAACTTGCCCGTCAACTGGTAACGCCCGTAGCCACCACCGGCTCTGATCAGGTCGTCGTAGTCGTCTCGTCCCGTGTAGGCACGATACCAACGAGCCAGCCAGAAATGAGACTTCAATTGCATCCCCACCCAGTCCAGGGATCCGGCCGGAGGATTCTCGATCGTCTTGCCGACGTACTTCCTGACAATTTCGAGCTGAGCGTGGACGCCCCGCAGCAGAGACTCGTCACCGGTCAACCGATAGGCCAACAGAATCTTGCCCCAGACCATGTCGAGATCCTGGGGGTTCCAGCGATAGAGATCTCCAAGTCCCGGGTTCCACCAACTGCCGGTGCCGTTGAGTCGTTCATCACCAAAGTGAATCGCCGCGGGAAACACGCCGGCCGGTTTGCCGTCGGCGGCTCGCAGGGCGGCCTCGCTCCAGGTGCGAGCCCAATCGACCAACAGTTTCACGGCACGGGGGTGGCGGTTGTACCAGGCCAGCATCGCCACCGGCCTCATGGCCCGCCCGCTGTACAGCACGTCGTAGGCCTGGTTGTCGGCAGGACTCACCTCGGTGCCACTGAGCACCATCGAGCGGAACTGGCGACGGCCGGACGTGTTGGTGCCGAAGTGCAATTCGTCAATCGTCTTGCAGGTCCGCATGCAGCGTTCCACCGGCACGGGATGGCCGTAGTCGAGGGCCACGAGAACCGAAGTGTCGGCGGCCATCTCGCTTGAATGCTCGACGTCCTTGAGTTCGCGGTCGAATCCATTGACCATCACGCCCCGGTTCCAGACCCCGTCAGCGAGCCGGTGGATGCCCGCGATCACCGCCGGGTCACCCGTCAGCAGTGCCGACTGGCTGAACCGGCGGAGCGATTCGACGTCGTCTTCCCATCCTCCGCCGAGTTGTCCGTCGGGTTCCTGACGCACCTCGAACCACCACCGCACGACGTGGTCGACCCGGGCTCGCAATTCTCGTTGATGCACGGCCCATGACGGGGTGCCCTTGGCAACAAGAACTTTCGGGAGATCGGGATCCCATGCGACGCGGCGTCCCGTGTAGATCTTGACGATCGGGCTATCGGGAAAACGCCGTTTCTGCCCGGCGATGATCTCGTCAAACCCCTGCTTCGACATGGGTCTCTGGGCAGCCCCCATCTGCTTCCACCACCAGTAGTAGGCTCGCATGGGTTCGAGCATGGCACGCGGGTGAAGCAAGCTGTCCGGGGGGACAGTCATCGTGGCCCATGGATGCTTGCGGGCCTGGCCGAGCAGCCCCGAAAGGACCCCGGCCGCCCGCTTGTCATCGGCATCTCCACGTTGCCTCACATCATCAAGAGCCGCCTGGAGATCGGCGGCAAGCGTGTCGAATGCCTTGCCGAAGCCGGACTGTCCTTCAAAGAAGGCGGCCAGTTGCCAATAGCTGAGGAGATAAGTGCGAGGTGCGACTCCCTTGAGTTGACCGATGCGGTTGCGCCCCTGGTCGAGTTCTCCGTCCCGAATCATGTCCCTGGCCGGTAGCAATTGTGGCGCCGGGACCCAGCTGTGACCGGCGAGGTTGGGCGCCCAGGGCAGGACGATGGAATCGAGGCCGCCGAACACTTCGAGATGGTTTCGCAGGCGTCGCGCCAGCAGGTCGTCGCCGTTGGCCTGGATGGCACGGTCGAGTTCGGCCCGGGCCACTTTGAGCGCGGGTTGAGGATTGTCGTTGGACAGGTGTCCGCCGACGGCGAGAGCCAGTTCGCCACGGAGACGCGGGCTCGCGTCGGCCAGCGTGCCGATTGCCTCCAGGGCCTCGGAGAACTGGTGGCGGTTGACCTGCTGCACGACGGCCTGTGCCCCGGCACCCAACCGGGATGTGGGCTCCAGTTTCCCCTTCACCCACTTGAGGGTGCCGGTGGACATCTCGGCCGAGACAAGAACACCTGGCAACAGCAGCATCCAGACGAACCCAGCGAACTGTTGGCGGTCGCGGAAAAATCGGGGCACCTGGTGCCTCCTTCAAGACGTGTGTGACAGCCCTCTTGAATCGGTGCCCTAGTGTGACCGCGCATGGTCTTCCGGTTCAATCTCACTCCGTCATTGAGTTGCAAGGCTGATTACTTCATTACACTCGTCGACCTGAAATCGGACCAACACGTTTTCGGTGTCGATGTCCACGGTGACGAACCCTCTGAAACCCAACTACCGCTTCGACGACATGAAATTCGCTCTGCGAGGCTCAAGAATACGTCATAATACAAATGGACGGAGAAACCAGATGACAAAAGACAATCCCACGAAGCCGAAGATTTCGGCCCGGACAGAAAACGAGATTGCCTTCGGCCAGGCCGTGCTGGCGCGGCTCGAAGCGTTCGCTGAACAACAGAATGTCGAGCCGGGCGATCGGAAGTCCGGAACCGAAAAACCGGATTCAGCGTCGAAACCCGACAGCGAACCATAGAGGCTGGTGTGCACCAGTCGGATGCACGACCGACCTGCAGTCCTTACACCGCGTCATGCCATCGTCGCTCTCCGGATTCAAAGCGACAGACATTCTCCATTAGTTGATGCCAGCAGTCGTTTCTAGACACAATGCCGAGGATTAGTATCTTCTGGCATTTCTGGATTCAGCTATGCGATTGACTCACTGGCTTAGACGCTTGGCGTCACGGCAAGGTGCTTCCCGTCGCTTCGTTCGTCGGAAACGGTTTGGAGACATTCGTCCGGCCGTGGAACGGCTTGAAGACCGGACGTTGCTTTCAGCCACCCATCCCCTACCGCTGTCGAGTCTCGACGGTACCAACGGGTTTCGTTTCGAAAGCCCAGGTTGGTCGGTGAGCAGTGCCGGAGATTTTGACCACGATGGCTTCGATGATCTTCTTGTTGGGGATTATGCCACGAGCCGAGTGTCGCTGGTCTTTGGTTCCGACGACGCCTTTCCTGCATCCGTTTCTACTGCATCACTGGACGGTGACACTGGGTTCATCATGAACGGCCCGGCAGATTCGGAGACGGGTTCCTCGGTCTCATCAATCGGGGATATCAATGGCGACTCGTTTCACGACTTTTTGATCGGTGCGTCGAAGGCGGGATCTGGGTGGTCTGGTCGTGCTTACGTGGTTTTGGGTAGCGGAACACACTCCGCGGCGTCGGTTCAACTTGAAACAGACGCCGCTTTTCAACTCAACCCAATAACAGGAGACGAAATTGGCGGCCACGGTGACCGTTTTGGTTTAGCGGTCAGCGCAGCAGGAGATATGAATGGAGACGGTTTTGATGACTTTGTTGTCTCAGCACCACTTCACGACACTGGCGGCCTGCACCACGCCGGTGAAGCCTACGTGATCTTTGGCTCTGCGAATCCAACTACAGTAGACGTCGCAACGCTTGATGGGACAAACGGATTCCGTCTGCAAGGCCGTGCGAGCGCTGCTGTTGGCCTGCCGGTCAACGTGGCCGGCGACGTCAATGGTGACGGTTACTCGGATCTTCTTGTGGCGTCTTACTATTTGGGGGCCAGGGAAGAGATCTATCTCGTCTATGGGGCACACGACGGGTTTGCATCAACCCTTGATCTTGCGGCTCTAGACGGCACTGCCGGATCGATTCTAACCGGAATCACTGAATACAGCTGCAATATGCCATGCGTTGGGCGTTCCGTTAGTACGGCGGGTGATATCAATGGCGATGGTTTCGACGACATGGTGGTCGGTGCGTACTACGACAGCCAAGTGTATGTCGTTTTCGGAGCCGAAGAGGGGATTCCAGCCTCACTGAACCTCAGCAACCTTGATGGCAATAATGGCTTCGTGCTCGCAGGCGACTCAATTGGTGGCGGGGGCGGATGGACAGGTTATTCGGTAAGCCCTGCGGGTGACATAAATGGAGACGGACTTGATGACATCTTGATTGGAGACCATGAGAGCAATTCGGACGCCGATGCGAATGCAGGTGTTATGTATGTGGTGTTTGGTACTTCCTCGGCTTTTCCAGCATCCATAGCACTCAGCTCACTCGACGGCGACACAGGTTTTCGAATTGATGGCTCCAACCCAGATGAATACAGCAGCACATCGGTGAGTAGTGCGGGTGACTTCAACGGTGATGGCTTCACGGACATCCTGACTGGTTCGCGCAAAGCCAACAGTAGCTACTTGATCTATGGTGGCGATTTCACGGACTCAGTAACTCATCTGGGGACCACTGCCGCAGACACGCTAACCGGGAACGCCGACGCCAACGTGATTATTGCCAACCAGGGCAACGACACGCTCGACGGCAATGGTGGTGCCGATGTCCTCTATGCGGCCGAAGGCGATGACGTCCTGAAGATCAGCGACACGGCGTTTGCCCGTGTCGACGGAGGTTCCGGCGACGATACACTCGCACTGGATGGCAGTGGCATCACGCTCGACCTAACCACGATCGCTGACAACAAGGTCCGTGGCATCGAGGCGATCGACATCACCGGCAGCGGCGACAACGCGCTGGTGCTGGATGTTCTGGAAGTTCTCAATCTCAGTGACACCTCCAACACCCTCGTGGTTACCGCGGACGTCAGCGACACGGTGGACATCGGAAGTGGTTGGTCGGCGGCCGGATACGAGACGATCGACGGCAGTCTCTACGAGGTCTTCACCCAGGGCGCTGCGACGGTCAAGTCTTCAGCTTTCAGTTTCTACGAAGACGGGGCAGATGTATTCATCGAATTGCACGATGACGATCAGGATGTCTCCATAGTTGCAACCACAACGGGCTACGAGTTCACACTATCGAGTGGACAGTGGGCCGGAACAGACAGTGCGAACGTGAGCGGCAACGGCAGCAGCGTTCTCACGATATCCGCAGCCGGTGTGGCCCAGTTTGACACTGTGCATATTGATGACATGGCCAGTAACGGCAGTGTCACTTTCAATGACAGTGGACTCAATTCCTACGCGGACTCGTTTGAGATCAACTTGGACGATGCCACTGCCGGAACAATTTCGTTTGCAGGGACAACCGCCTTCACCGGCAGTGCGTCACTCTCGGCACTGACCACTCGGAACATCACTGTCCCTGGCAATGTGAGTGTCAGAACAGTCGACGGTGACATCACGTTATCGGCCAACATGCAAGCGACGACAACCGCCGGAAGTTTCTCCGGAATCACTGTCGCTAATGCCGTTGTCGAATCAACCGGTGGTGGCCGCGTGTCGCTCCTTGGAACCGGCGGTGCAACCAGTGCATCCGTCGGCGTAGCACTCACTAACGGTTCTCGGGTTATTGGAGGCGACCGTGTTGGCACTTCTTTGACGATCGAGGGTGTCGGAGGGACTGGTGACGGACTGAACCGAGGGGTCCTTGTGTCCACCGGGGGCACTGCGGTGTCATCGCTTGGTGGGAACGTGACGATCATCGGCAGCGGTGGTGCTCCAGAAAGTTCTGAGTACAACACTGGTGTCGTTGTCACGGGCAGTTCAACGATCACGGCAGGAGAAAGCGGATCAGTTGCAATCCAGGGAACTGGCGGGCATTCACCGGGAAATCACCAACGTGGAGTCACTGTAAGTGATTCGGGTGTCATCACCTCCTCAGGTGGCGATGTCAGTGTCACCGGACAAGGAGGCGGAGAAGCGGATTCGGCGTGGAACGTCGGTGTTTTGCTTAGTGGCGGCGGAAAAATAACTTCAGGCAGTAATGGCACTGTGACTGTGATGGGAACGGGCGGTTCCAGTAGCGGTGACAACAATTACGGGGCCTATGTAGGACACAGCGGCTCGACCATCACTTCTGGCGGCGGCGATATCAGCATCACCGGACAGGGTGGTGGTGCCGGAACCTCGGGAACGAACATTGGGGTGCAAGTAGTGGCCGACGGCCAGATTGTGGGTGTAGGATCTGGCACAGTGACGGTGAATGGAACAGGCGGAAGCAGCGGCGGAGATAACAACTACGGAGTGAACCTGGGAGATTCCCAAATCACTTCCGGCGGGGGTGATATCACCGTTTCTGGCCATGGAGGCGGTTCGGGTGCATCGGCTTCAAACTTCGGAGTTCGCGTTGTTCCGGCAAATGCTGGCCAGGGAAAAATCACGGCCATCGGAGACGCCGTCCTGAACGTGACAGGCATCGGCGGTACGGGGAGTGGCAACGGGCAACGCGGCGTATTTTTGTGGGGGGCGTCAATTACTGGTGGGACGACCGGCTTGGTCATCGTGTCGGGAACCGGCGGAGCCAGCAGTGGTGACGCGAATCACGGCGTGTCTCTGGGTAGTTCCACGACAACCATCACTTCCAGCGGCGGCAATGTTCAAGTTGTCGGCCAAGGTGGTGGAGCAGGATCCTCTTATAACAACGAGGGTGTCCGTGTTACCGGGGGTGGACGGATTACGGCCGGACTTGATGGGACCGTCTCCGTCACGGGCAGCGGTGGCATTTCAACGGGTGGCTGGAATCGTGGTGTCGGCGTCTGGAACGAGAATTCGACGATTACCTCCAGTGGCGGCAATGTCACAATCAACGCCTTCGGTGGAGGAACTGGCAACTCAGAAGGTAATGCGGGGATCCTTACCTCCGACAAAGGAGTCATTACCGCCGGCGGAACCGGCTCAGTGGTAGTCAACGGCACAGGCGGTGCCGCAGAAGGAAACAACAACTATGGTGTTTACGTCAGCGGCCTCGATTCCCGGATCACTTCCGGCGGCGGCAATGTCAGCGTCACCGGCCAGGGGGGAGGAACGAGTACAGGGGGGAGTAACTACGGTCTTATTGTCGACCACGCCGGCACGCTGACAGCAGGCAGTAATGGCAGCGTGACCGTGACAGGAACCGGCGGTTCCAGCGGCGGTGACAATAATTTCGGTGTCTATGTGGTGCATGCCGGCTCGACCATCACTTCCGGCGGCGGCGATATCAGCATCACTGGCCAGGGTGGTGGAACCGGGGCGTCCGGAACGAACCTGGGGGTTCAAGTGGATGCAGACGGCCAGATTGCCGGGACAGGAGCCGGCACGGTGACTGTGAATGGAATCGGGGGTGCTACTAGTGGAGATCTGAACCACGGTGTCAACCTGACTTCCGACGTCATTTCAAGCGATGGCAACATTTCCATCACCGGCCAAGGTGGTGGGATCGGTGGATCCACCGCCAACATCGGAATCGTGGTCGGCGCAACCGTGATTTCGCAAGGAACCGGCTCAGTGGTAGTCAACGGCACAGGTGGAGCCGTCGATGGAGTCAACAACCATGGTGTTGCCGTCGATGGGACCGATTCGAGGATTGCCTCCAGCGCCGGAAATGTCACTGTCATCGGTCAAGGAGGCGGGACAGGAACTTCGTCAAATAACCTCGGAGTTAAAATCACTAACGCCGGAACGGTGACGGCCGGTGGTATGGGTGTGGTCTCGGTCGCAGGGACCGGCGGGAACAGTGAAGGCGATTGGAATGATGGAGTCAAAATAAGCTCGGAGGCCACAATAACCACTGGCGGCGGGAATGTGTTTGTGACCGGCCAAGGAGGTGGCTCCAGAGAATCCGAAGCAAATGTCGGTGTGCGTGTTCAGAATAGCGGAGAAATCACGTCGGCTGGAACCGGCTCTGTGGCGGTATCGGGGAGCGGCGGCGTTAGCGAGGGGGCATGGAATTATGGAGTCTATGTGGTGCACAGTGGCACCAAGATCACCTCCGGTGGAGGAGATGTTTCCGTCACTGGTTTGGGAGGTGGAATTGGAGAATCCACGCTGAACCACGGAATTATGGTCTATGACGCTGGCGTGGTGACTTCCGGCGGATCCGGAACCGTGACGCTGTCGGGAACCGGTGGGAACAGTGAGGGAAGCTCAAATAATGGTGTCTATGTGGTAGGCACTGGCTCGACAATTTCATCGAATGGCGGGGATGTCTCGGTGACCGGATTGGGAGGTGGTGCAGGAGAATCCGGAGCAAACGTCGGTGTGTATGTCGAGGATAGTGGCGAAATCACGTCGACTGGATCCGGCTCTGCTACTGTGAATGGGACCGGCGGTTCCGGTTCTAGCGAAGGGACTATTTTCACGTGGAATCGTACTCCCACAACGCAATCTATCGATCTCACGGTGAACGGATCCGACGGTGACGACACGCTGATTGTCGACCTCGGCGGTTTTGTCGGCCTGGCTACCGAGATCACCTTCAACGGCGGCGGTGACGGCAGCGACAACGACACGCTGCAATTCCAGAACGGATCGTCCAGTAACATCGCCTACTCGTTTGCCAACGCCACCGACGGCACGGTCACCATCGACAGCAGCACGGTCACCTACACGGGCCTGGAACCGATCCTTGACAGCCTGACGACCGACCATCGCGAGTTCACCTTTGCCGCGACCGATGACGTGGTCACGCTGGCCGACGATGGGACCTCCGACAACGGATTGCTGACACTCAGCAGCGTCTCGTCCAGCGAGACGGTCACGTTCGCCAACCCCGGTGCCTCCATGGGCATTCACCTGGGGGATGGTGCCGATCAGTTGACCGTCGTCTCGCTGGATGACGGGTTCGCCGGGTCGTTGGTTCTCAACGGCGAAGGAGGAGACGATACGATCGATGCCTCGGCGGTCGACGTGGCGATCAAGCAGAATGGCTCCGGCGGCAACGACACGCTAACTGGCGGTTCGGCCAACGACACGCTCAACGGTGGCAGCGGCGAGGACCTTCTGGTCGGTGGCCCCGGCAACGACAAGTTGCAGGGCCAGGGCACCAGCTACGACAC
>PBOU01000165.1 GCA_002724415.1 Planctomycetaceae bacterium | reverse complement strand
GATGCCCGCACGCGTCACCGCCGTGAAGCACGGTCAGTTCGGGCATGCCACCGTCACCGCCACGCTCTTTGGCGGCATGGATCCGCGCCTTTACGCCGACTTCAAGCCCGGGATCAGCGGCCAAATGGCCGTCGCCGAAAACACTCTCCGCACCTACTGGCAAAACCACGACGGCATGGAAGGCAAGTTTGAGGCTGTCACCAAGATGAAAGGCGAAGTGCCCTTCGGGAGCAGCGGCATTCAGGTGCAGTTTTCGATGAACCTCGTCCTCGAGGGCTTCCGCCCCGGCCGCCTCGTCCGCATTCGTCCGCAGGTTTGGCCCAAGATCAAGCCACCGGTTGAAGAACAAATCCGCAGCCTCGAAGATCGCTGGCCGAGCCCGGATATTTTTAAGAAGTAGAATCTACTTCGCCTCAAATTTCACCGTGTGCTGCTGGTTCACGGCCAGCGCTTCCGTGACCGTCTTGCGCCCGCCGGGCCAGGTGATTTCAATCGTGACCGGTGCCTTGTGCGTGCCGAGGCCAAAGTGGAGGCGGGGGTCGTTTTGGTTGCCTTCGCCCGTGCCGGTCTCGACGTGGCGGGTGAGGGTGCGGTCGCCAAGGCGTAGGCGGGCGATGGCGCCGACGGCGGAGCGGTTCATGGTTTTGCCGTCGCCGATGAGCGTGAGGGTGAGCCAGTTGCCCTTGCGGTTTTCGTTGAGGAACAGCTTGCCAGCGGTGACGAGGTCGAGGTCGCCGTCGTTGTCGATATCGCCCCACGCGGCTTGGTAGGTGGCGCCGAGGTTACCGACTTTTTCGGCGGCGGTGACGTTGCGGAATTTCCAGTTGCCGTCATTGGCGTAGAGCACGGGGAAATTCTTGATGCCGTAGCTGCCGGTGCCGTAGACAGTGGTGAAGTAAAGGTCGAGGTCACCGTCGTTGTCGAAATCACCAAGCGTGGGTGAGGCGAAGGATTCCTGCCACGCTAGACCGGCGCCAGCAGATTTATCTTCAAACTTGAACCCGCCCTTCGGCCCAAGGTTGCGCAGAAACTCCGGCCGATCCTGGCTCTTCGGCGGATGACTGAAGTTGCCGACGAACAAGTCGAGGTGGCCGTCGTTGTCGAGGTCGCCAATCGCTGAACCAATGGTGTGGCCGCTGATACCGTACCGCACGCCGCCGGTGTAGTTGATCACGCCTTTGGGCTTGCCCGCCGCCCCGACCGCCACCGCCACATTCTCAAACTTGCCCGCGCCATCGCTGCGCCACAGGTGATTGGGCTGCAGNCGGTAGTTGGAAACAAACACATCCACGTGCCCGTCCTCATTGAGATCCCCCGCCGTCACGCCGCGTGCGGAATAGTTGCCCTTCGCCGAGCGCCAGTGCTCCTTGAAGCCATCGGTGCCGTTAAGAAAAATCGCATCGGGATGCACCGCCTTCTGCCAAATCTCGTACCCGCCCACGAACANATCCAGCCGCGCGTCGTTGTTGATATCCAGCCACACCGCGCCGCGCGAATTCACCGTGGGCAGCTTCGGGAATTTCACCGCCTCGAACTTCCCTTTGCCAGTGTTGCGATGCATCGAACCACCGCCGGTAAACTGAAACAAATCGAGATGCCCGTCATTATCGAAGTCCGCGAAAATCACNTCGCCCCCCGGCGCGCCGGTGTCCTTCGCCTTCACAAACTTCTTCCCGCCGACGTTACGCCACAGCTTGCCCGCAAACAAATCCACAAACCCGTCCCCATCAAAATCCCCAAACGCCGCCTTCCCCCCNCCAGCAAACCCCCACTCCTTGCTGACATCACGAAACTGCGCCCAGCTTGAGGAAGTTAAGATTACACCCAGAGNTANGAGAACGTAATGCGTTTTTGTTTTCATGTTATGTCNCCGTGGAACGTATTGACCCTGACGAACAGAATTATGATGCACAACCAAAATGATGGTAGTCGATCTCAAACAGTTTNGAACAATATCCAATTCGTAAACCACTCCTTGTCAGCATTGATTGAGGGCATTACAAATTTCGCATGTACTCAATGCGGCTTTTTATTTCCTTCAGTCTGTTTTCGTTCGGCGTGTTGGCCGAGGACATTAATACGCTCACGCCGGCCGAGAAGAAGACGGGGTGGCAATCGCTGTTTGATGGCAAGGACATCAATAAACAGTGGCGCAACATTGGGAAAGACAACGTAACCGGCAAGGGCTGGGTGGTGCGCGACGGGGTACTCATCAAGCAGCAGGGCGTGCCGGCTGGCAATCTGATCACGCGACGCACGTGGACGAATTACGAGTTTGCGTGGGAATGGAAGCTCGGACGGAAGGGCAATAACGGCATTAAGTACATGGTGTTGGAGAAGCGCGGGGCGATTGGGCACGAGTATCAGATGATCGATGATCGTTTTTGGGAAAAGAGCCAATTGAGTCTCACCGGTACGTTTTACGCGGTGCTGCCGCGCGACGTGAAGCTCGCCGAGCCGGTACGCATCGATAAATGGAACGCGTCGCGCATCAAGGTGGACGGGCAAAAGGTTGAGCACTGGCTCAACGGCGAGAAGATTCTCAGCTACACACTCGGTAGCGAACGCGTGCTGACTGGCGTGACGAAGAGCAAGTTCAAGCGCTTCCCCGGCTTCGGAAAGAAAGTTACCGGACACATCCTCATCACCGACCACAAGGACGAGTGCTGGTTCCGCAACCTCAAGATTCGCGTGCTTGACTGATGAAGACGGACCTCAAGCCTCTCACCGATTACCTCGTCGGCATCGGCGTGGACGACATTGAGCACACTGACAAGTCGTACCTTGCCCATCTCATCGCCGTGTGCCGCGGGCTCGACCGCTGGGGCTGCGAGGAGCACGTCTGTCTCGCCGGTCTCTTCCATTCCATTTACGGCACGGAGCTGTTCCAGGGCTTCACGCTGCCTTTTGAGAAACGCGATGAAGTGCGCAAGCTCATTGGCGAACGCGCAGAGCACCTTGCTTGGATCAATTGTGTGCTCGACCGGACGGTGTTTGACAACTCCCACACTCAGACCGAGGGCCCATGGCAAATGCGCAACCGGCTCAACGGCGAGCCCATCGTGATGGACGAGACCGAGTTCAACGAGCTCTCCGTGATGCACCTGTGGGATTGGCTCGAACAGGTCGAGCGCTGGAACAACTGGGACTACCGCCGCGCCGGCTACCGTGCCCTCGCCGAGCGCCTCGGTGGTTTTTACCTCGAGCAATACGACGCCGTCTTCGCCCGCGAACCCAAACCCGCCGCGACATGAGCACGCTCAAACTTGGCCTCGCACAAACGCGCCAAACCGCGGACCTTGCCACTAACGCGGACACCATCCTGCGTTTCCTCGAGGACGCCTCCCGCGCCGAAGTGCAACTGCTCGCCTTTCCTGAGTCGCAAACCACCGGCTATCGCGTCGATATCTCCACCGCCGAGGCCCCCGTCCAAGCCGAGGCGCTCGCAGAACTGCATCAGCACGTTGCCCGCCGCTGTGGCGAGTTGGGCATCGCCTGCGTACTCGGCACCGAGACGCCCACCGACGACAAGCCGCACAACTCCGCCCTCATCATCAACGAGCACGGCGAAATCCTTGGTGCCCATCACAAAGCCCGCCTCACGCCGCTCGACGCCACCGCCTATTCGCCGGGCAAAACGTTTGATACCTGGCAACTTTGCGGTATCACCGTTGGCGTCGTCATCTGTTTCGAAGGCTTCCGCTTCCCGGAATGCACCCGCGAATGCGTCGCCCAAGGCGCTCAGCTCATCATCCATCCGCAAAACAACACCACCCGTCCCAACGACTGGAAACTCCCCGTCCACACCGCCATGGCCGTCACGCGCGCGGCGGAAAACACCGTGTGGTTTGCCAGCTGCAACATCTGCCACGACGAACATCAAAACGCCCGCAGCCTCATCATCGCCCCTGACGGCCGCATCGTCGCGCAGAGCGAACTCAAGCAGGAACAACTCCTCACCGCCGAGATTGACCTCGCCCTCGCCACCCGCGCCATGTACCGATTCGACCGCGACGACTGTGGCCCCATCATCTTCGGCACAGAGGTCACCCCCGAGGAATACGCCCACGCCGGCCCGATGGCGGCTGGATAATAGTTTAATACATGATAAATATACTCAAACCAGTTGTCGCTCGCTTGGTGCGGACTCGCAGGCTCGTCCCTCCAGAATTTCTGATTTCAAAAGATGCAGTTTTTGGAGGGACGAGCCTGCGAGTCCGTGGTTTCACACGGCTGCTTGTAGCCGCCGGAATGGCAATTTTCTCGATAACCACGCTCGCCGCGCCGAAGCAACTGCTCATTCTCGGCCAGAAACCTGACGGGCATCCGCCGGGTACGCATGAATACATGCCCGGAGCGCTCATCGTGAAGGCGCTGCTGGCCACGCGGCAGGATTTGCGCCCCACCATCGCCCAAGCTGACGAGCCTTGGACCAACGGCCCGAAGCTCATCGGCAAGGCCGACGGCATTGTGCTGTTTCTCAACGAAGGCGGGGGGTTTATTCAGGACGACCCCAAGCGCGCCAAGGCGTTTGCAGACTTTGCAAAGCGCGGTGGTGGTTTGGTGGTTTATCACTGGGGCATGGGCGCGCGGGACGCGAAGTTGATTACGCCATTCCTGAAACTCTTTGGCGGATGCCATGGTGGGCCGGATCGNAAATANACCGTGGTCAACAAGGCCCAGTTTCAGGTGGNTGCACCGAAACATCCNGTGATGACCGGCATTCAATCCTTTGAGCTGCCGTTNGAGGAATTNTANTANAANCTCAAGGTGCCNNAGTCACCGAAGAACTGGACGCCGCTCGTGCGCGTGCCGATCGAGGGCAACGTGGAAACGGTTGGCTGGGCGTGGGAGCGCCCCGATGGCGGCCGGTCGGTGGGCTACAGCGGCCTGCACTTTCATGTGAATTGGCGGCATGAACAGTACCAGCGGCTAATTGCCCAGGCGGTGTTGTGGTCGCTGAAGCAGCCGGTGCCGAAGGGTGGACTGAAGCCTAACCTCAAGCCCGAGGTGTTGGAACTACGTCGGCGTTAGATTGCTTCTATCTTCAGGCTGAGCGTTATTTCCCTTGGGGAGTGCCCCAAGGCAGACTTGCCAGATCCTCCTTGGTTACTAGTCGCGTGCTGCCATCTCCGTGTCCAACGACTATCCACTTCAGTTTATATGTCTCCATGTATTTGAGGGCATCGGCCATGCCGCCGGCGCCGTTCCATCCCAAGTCACATTCAAATATCAGCACCTGTTCGTGTAATAAATCCCAATCGCGGTTTATCATGGCCTTGTTGATCGCATAATGACTGACACGCTTTCCTCCGCCTTGTTTTAGGGCGGCTCTGAGCTGGGGGGTTTGCGGTAATTGTGGTGATAGGAATGTTTCAAGTGGCACTTTTTTGCTGATAAAAAAGTCGCACCATTGTTCCGGGAGTGTTTTTTTCTGGGTGCCCTCTTGGTTGCGGTACATGGCACTAGTCATTTCCTTAATATTTCTCATGCTTGCCATTACAGGCGCTTGAGCCTTTCTTCTCTTTTCTTCTTCCTTTTCTCCACCAGACAATCCAACCGGTCTGGACGCCGATTTCACATTGGTGATCTTGGCCTCGTGAATTTTGTTACCACGGTTGATGGTGATTGAATCACCCGCCTTGAGGGTTTGGGCATGGAAAGTAACGGAAACGGATGTTTTTTCTGTTGGTTGCTTTGGGATGCTGGCTTTCAGGCCGTTTACCAAAAATAGATACTTGTTGTAATCGTACTCATCTATCGCGGTTCCATCGACGTCGAACTGAATCCAGCTGGCCACTTCCGCTGGCTCGTAGTGGATACGTTTGCCCGAGATTAAATCGGCCATACCACCACTAGGCAGATCTTCCAGCTTGAATACCAACACTGGATAGGTCTCGAAAGGATCCAGCAGGCTTTCTCCCCGGAAGACCATAAACTTGTCACCCGCCTGGATGGTTGGTTTTGAAAAACGGAATGCATATTCCATATTGTCTGAACCCAGCTCATTGAGTTTGATGATTTGCCCGAGGGTGGTTTCGGCTGACATTGGTTCATCATCCCCAACGGTCAAAACCATGCCATTGGAAAAAAACTGCACACAATTGGTTTCAAAACCGTGGACGCCAAAATGTAAACGCTTGTTCTCCAGGGCCTTTGCGATGGCGCCTTGGCCCAGTTGGGAGGCGGGATTGGTATTCGGTTCATACTCGATGAAGGATTTAGGCGTTTCCGAAATATCTTCCACCCGGACTACCGTAAAGGCATGACGGGGTTTTGCGTTCGAAACCAAAGGTTGGGTGTGGATTTTGTCTCCTTTTGAAACAATCGCATTTGGGAAAACAAGCAATCCTTCACTTGAGCCATCAGGACCCAAAGTTGTGATTTTGAGGTCCTTGACAGTGTAGGTGCCGGTTTGCCCGTTCATTACCTTCATCGCGCCTTCCTTGGTGAATTCAATCCACATGATCCCCTCCATGAAGAACGGAATCATACCGTAAATCCGTTTGTCCTTAATCCAATCCGCCAGAGTGGTTGGTTCCGCAGGGGAATTATCCAACTCCTTGGCAGAAGGCTTGGTTTCTGGGTTTTGTTCCACGGGCGGATTTCCCCCTTCGGCTTGTGCCTTACTGACGTCTGTCGTCGTTTTCTTATCATCCGAGCAGCTCAGCAACAGGAAAACGCTGAGCGTTGTGATGGATTTTAGATATCGCATTATCGGATTCGGTTGGCTGGGTTCACCTTGAATTTCAAGGGGGTATTTTTTGATTTTTCAGCCCGCAATTCGTATCCCCCGGTGGCATTGGGCACATAGGTTAAAGGCTTGCCGGTATAGGGGTCGAATGGATGCGCAACCAGATAATGGGGAATTAGTTCCTGAAGTGTTCTCGGGATGCGCCATTGGTTGGCTAGGCGGTAGCGCTCGATGGCCAGCGCGGCGGTGGCGAACTGCTGGCTGACTGTCGCATCGTGCATTCTTCCCAAAAAACTCACGGATTGCGTAACCTTGCTCGTGTAAAAATATGCTTCGTAGTGTTGTTTTGATTCGATCAATTTCGTGTACCGATCCCAAGTGGATCGAAACTGGTTGTCCTCATCATCCAAGGCGGCCGCGCCGGGATAGCCCTTGCGAATACCTTCAATCAGGTTACCCATCATCCTGGTGTAGATTGTCATTTCCAGATCGCGCTCCGTTTCCGTGCGCAACCGCAAGCGATAAAGAACGGGTCTTTCCAGTAAGCCGGGATATCCCATAAATCCTTCGGGGCTGATCCGCTCCACTTGTGCCTTGGTACCTGTCCGAGCGATCTCTTCTATCCCTAGATACATTGCCTGTTCCCCAACAAGCGCGTTGGCAATCTGGCGGGGCCAGTTGAAGCGGGCGAATGCCTGATGGAGGAATATCAGTTGTGAGTCATTCAACGTCCGTATGTTCAACAATGTCTCAAGCGCATCCTTGCCGCGGCGCGCGCCCCCAACTTGCACTAAGGTGGAAATTAAGAGGGGTTCGGTATCAAGCAGGTGACATACGCGCAATAAAACCAGAATGGACGAGACCGCTTGCTGCTGGTATCCCACATCTGAGGGATTTTGTCCTTGTGCAACAGGCGGTGTCTTTTGCGTTGCAAAATACTTACTGCGCCACATCAAAACCTTGGTTGCCTTATTCATCTCGGCCAAGTGAGGCAGCAATGTCCTACTTCCGTGTGTGCAATCAATGGGAAAACGCGCCGGCTGGTTGACGGGATAACGTTGGGCAATCGTAAAAAGCTGATTGATATAGGCCTGATGCGCGACCAAATAGGCCTGTACCTTTGAGCGCAGGGCTGGCGTCAAAATGGGCATAGGTCCTTTTTGGCGTCTCTTCTCTTTATCCATTGTCACCCAAAGATCCGCAGCATTCTTCGGCAGACTATTGGTGATTTGTTGGAATGCCAACGCAGCGTTCTTCTCCGGCGGCACGGCCTTGTACCACGCATCCAGTTCCTTGAGCGTCACCGGCTCGCCCTTTGCGCGGATTTTCTGCAGTTCAATCTTCAGCGTGGAAGGCTTGCCTTCATGCAGTGGACGCAGTGACTGAAGGAAGCGGGCATCATCTCCGAAGCTTGAGAATTGGATCCCGAGAAAAATAAAAAGCGGGAAATATTTTAGCACTCAGGAAAACTATCATTTCGGCCGATTCAGCAGAAGTGAAAACAAAATACACAGAATGTAAGCGCGCCGTTAAAAGGCCCGGATAATCGCGGGAATTTGGGATAACCTGCCAGTGATTTCCCATTGACCTGCGCGTGGCTTGCCACCAAATCTGCCGTGTCTAATGGCAAAAATTCAGCGTGCTCTCATTTCGGTTTCGGACAAGGAAGGCTTGGTTCCCTTTGCCAAGGTTTTAGGGGAAGCAGGTGTGGAAATCCTCAGCACGGGCGGTACCGCGCGCGTGATGCGCGAGGCGGGGCTGGAGGTGATGGATGTCAGCGATTACACGGGCTTTCCCG
>PBOU01000014.1 GCA_002724415.1 Planctomycetaceae bacterium | reverse complement strand
CGCACCTTGCCGTCGAGGATCAGAGTTGTGCCTCGGTAATAGAAAAAGAACTGGCCATTGTGTTTCAGCACTGTTGAGTACGCGCTGTTGTTGCCTTCCCATGGCCGGTCGAGCGTGATTGCGTCATTCCGGCGAACAGGATGATGCAACTCAAGTCGCAGGTCTCCGGTCTTGCTGGCGATCAGGTGTTCGTCGATCAACGGCTCGAGCCGTGAACCGATGTTGATCGCGTCCTGGGCCGTGGCGTTGACTGTCAGCAAGCCGACAGTCAGCACTGCCAGTCGTGTTGTCTTGGTTAGCACCGTGAATGTGCCTCTTTGCTGTTGTGACGAGTTGCAGTGGCCGTGACTCGCACGGTAGTCGGGGCTAACGTGCGTCGACGGGCCAGGCAGACTCGGCCTCGACAAAGTCCCAGTACAGCGTTGTGCCGGGCCGTGCCGGTGTGTCGTGAAGTTCCAGCTTGACGGATGGTCCATCCGGAACAAAGGTCACGAGCAAGCGTGTCCACTTGTCCCATTGGGAGCCGGTGCCAGCCCGTTTCGTGGCCTGTTCGGCCAGGACACGCCCCTTTCGGCCGATGACACGGAGACCGGCTCCGTTTTTGGCTGCGTCTGAGTGAACCCATGCCGATGCAACGTGGACACGTAGCGGATCCAGTCCCGACAGGAGTGTGCTTGCGCGACTTGGTCGATCGCCGCGTTTCATTTTGAGTCCGCGGGCACCGTGCTTCGCCCATCCGTTGCTGTCGTGGTCGGCCTCGATTGACGGTACATCGGCGTACTCGAACAGTGAAATGTCACCGTCTCCGGACGTGATCTTCCAGCCGGAAACTGTTTCCAGCTGAGGGTTGCCGACCAGTTGATTCGCCTTTCCATCCCCGTAGCGAGTCGTTTTCTGATTGTGAAAATAGTGTTGGCTCAACCGGGCCAGGTACTCGGGGAGCACTTCCGTCTGACTGCGGTAATAGGCCCAGAACATCACGCCTGGCATGTGACGGGATCTGCGGTCCCGGCGGATCACATGGAACTGATGATCGAGGTGTGCCAGGTAACTCAGCGAGGTGGAGTCGTCAAAAAGGTATCCGCGTTGAGCGATGCCGAGGCCATAGACGGTTTTGGAGAGCAGGTTCGACGAAATCGCCTGGACCTGGCCAGCCCAGTCCGCGATGTATCCATATGAGGGGCGGGATTCCCGCAGGTAGACCTCGAGCATCAGGACGTCGACGTAACGGTCGACCGCCCGGAGTTGTTCGGTGTGGTCTCGCGAGTTTCTTCCCAGTTGCCATGTTGCTGCAGCGTAGATTTGCTTCTCGGGATAGGCCTCTCGGGTTTTCTTGAGCGCCTCGCACACGATGGCCGACTGCTTGCTCCCGTTCACATCGGCTCTCAGTTCGTCAATCGCGATCGCGTCATACCCGCCCGGCAATTTCCCACCGAGATCGTCCTTGAAGGGCGCGGTCCATCGATTGACCAGTTCCTCAAGGCTGGCCCCGGGGGGGCTGTTGACGTGAGCGGCATAGATGCACCGTTTTTTTCGGAGTTCCTTGATGAATGCGGCATTGCGACTGGTTCCCTCGATCACGTTGATCCTCGGGACGAGTTTTCGAAACGCGTCGGTTACACCGGCATTGTCGCTGTGGCCATACATGCAGACGAAGGGGCGTGGCGATTTTTCTGCTGCTTGTGGTTGTTGCAACGGCATGAGCGTGGCCAGCAGAATCGCGCCAGCCATCCTGGCACGGTGCGGGATCCGGGTGGGAAGAGTGAGAGGGGGCTTGGATGCCATTGAAACGATCTCAAAAGGAGGGACACCTGCTGTAGAATGTTGCGACAGCTTACCCCAGTCAACACGATGCTCCCATGGTTATGACACTCTCCTGGCGGTCTTGATGAATTGGGATCCGCGTGGATGTCGATCACCGCTGGTTGGCAGTATTGATGACAGGGGCCAAGCGTGAAGAAAATGGTGCGGCGTGGTGTTGTGTATTCCACCGGGCGATTGGACAAGCACTACCTGNAAGAGTCACCAGCCTTGAGAANTCGCGNGTTGGCGTAGTGNCTGTNTACTGGTCGGGTTTTGAGGCCNGNCATAAAATGTGGCCAACTCTTGGAGGTTGATGATGACTACGCGTGTTCATGTTCATGCGGTTGGCCTGTTGGGAATGACGTTGTTGCTGCCCCCTGCCGTCGTCGACGCCGGTGAGGTCACTCGTGTCCAGTTGTCTGGACCGCGGCAAGTGGTCGATGGGTGGACTCGAACCAATGGCCAGGCGTCATTCGAGTCGAAGGCTCTCCTGGCTCATGGGGCGGCCTGGGCAGCGTACGACAACATCCTGGTGCGTTTTGATCTGTCACGGGTCGACCCGTTGCGTCATGCGAGGATCAAGAGGGCAGTGCTCAGGCTGCACGTGTTGTCGGTGCAGGCACCGGCCAAGGGGCAGGAGCCACGTCCGCTACGGGTGGGGCCGGTGACTGTACCGTGGACCACNGCGGCAAAATGCAACACGCCGGATGGGACGAAGCGTTCNTGGCCGACCCGACAACAGCATCCGAACATGGCTTACGCCGTCCGCGATTCGCTCGTTGTGTCNNGNNAGGTGTCCCGGAAGGGGAAGTTGGAGATNGATGTGACCTCCCTGGTTGAGAGATGGTTGTACCAGGGGATGGAGAACCACGGCTTGTTGCTGACGGCCAGTCCCCCGGTATTCGGGCGTCCGAACCTGGGTTCGTGGCGATTGGAGTTTGCTTCAAGCGAAGACCGACAGGNGCGAGGGCCNGCGTTGTCGATCGAATTTGANGGGNCTCCTCCGAAACCGGACACCGCTGTCCGGCGTGCCCTGGCGGTGTATCCTTCCGCCGCGTTGGCCCCCATCCGTTACCCTTACTACATCGCCTATTACAACGTTCCGTCTCGCGAGACGTGGAAACAACTTCCCAATGTCACCATGACCACCTACAGCGGACACAGCCGTTGGCTGCATGGTCGTGGAGTCGTGAATCTGGGCTGGGCTGAGGGCGGTCCGGCCAAGTGGCTTCCCGACAGGGCCGCATGGATTCGTTATTACACCGGAGTCGCGAAGAACGCTCCGGTCGGNTTCTGTGGCCACGAGTCGAANCTGGCCGGCCAGCAGGCCGAGTGGCTGGTGGCAGCATTCAAGGAAGCCAAGCGAACGTACCCCAGTCGCNTGTTGGCTTACTATTTTCGTGGGGAACCGCACATGGCCAAGGCGGCTGGCACGGGCCACATTGATCTGTTGATCCAGGAGGGGTACCTGAGTGTNCACAAGCAGTTCCCTCGCCATTTCGCGATTGGATTCGAAGGAGTCAAGGCNAGGATCGACGTCGCGCGAAAACACAAAGCCCTCTCACGGCAGATCGTGATGCTCGGTCANATCTGTGGATTGGACGAGTACCACAAGGGACGGGAATTGACCGCAGAACTGTTGGATCGTCGGATTGGAGAACTCAGGCAGTACGCTCCGGAAATGCCTGGGATTGGTTTCTATGGGGTGGGGGCGGATCCGAAACGANCCGTGATGTGTGACAGGCTGGTGCACAAGCACTTTGTTGCCGTGGCGCCGGACGTCGAATTGGTTCATCCGATTTTCGGGCAGGAACTGTCGACCCCTCACGTGACCTTGTCCGCCTCGGCCAAAGCTCGCGATAAACGGAAGGTTGTCCGTTACCGGTGGTTTGTCGACAATCGGTTGGTGGCCGAGACATCGCAGGCTGACTGGACCTGGGATTTGAGAGGCGAAAAGGCCGGGACACATGTTGTCAGCGTGCACGCGATCGATGACTTGTGGAACCGTTCTGCTTCACAGGTGTCTGTCCGTGTGACCGATCAACGGGGCGGTGGAGTCACGGCGGCGTCGCGATAGGCTGGAGGCCACAAAAGNACGTTTGGTCTGAACTTCCCGGTTGNAGCTCGTCGTAATGCGACAGATGCTTGGTGGACTGCTGAGTGGTTTCGTCGTCGGAGGCCTCGGCTTGGTGGTGGCCAGCATTGTCTTTTTTGATGGGATCAAGTCGTTTGACTGGTGTCCCGACAACNGGTGGCAAGTTGGATGGCGGGCGGCACTTGTTGGTGGTGNGGGCGGCAGCCTTGTTGGGATTTGTGTCGGTTGGCTACGCCTTCGACGNTCCCAGAGCCTCAGAAGGCTCGCGTACACCGAGTCGGCAGAGTTCATCGAAAAGGCCGATGACCGCCTTGTCGAGCAGGTGAAAACACTGTTCGGAATGCTCGGTGCTACTTCTTTACGAGACGTCATGAAGCAGGTGGACGCGGACCGTCATACCTCATGCTGGGTCGGGGACCTGTCGGAGGTCGAGGCAGGCGACGGTTGCCCAATGACCCTCAAGACAGTTGCCGTTTTTCACCGGGCGGGGTTGTCCTTTCCACAGTTCATNCTGCAACCGAAACGGTGGACGTTGAATGTCGGTGCCGCGTTGATCGGGCTGGAGGAAATCCGCTTTGCTGGTCGCGAGAGTTTCACCGAGGCGTATTTCTTGAGTAGTTCGGTAGAACCACAGGNGATGCAGTTGTTTGACGCAAAGGTCCTTGATCACTTNGGTGCCAGGGTGGGGTTCNAGATCGGCAGTGATGGTGACTGGTTGGTTGTCGCCTCGCCCCAGCGGAAACATCTTTCCGCCGAGGCCCGCAANCGTTTTNCNATTCAGGCCCGTGAGATCCTTCAACTGTTTGTGGCCGCATCGCGTGACGTGGACACAACGGTCGTGCAATCCGAGACGTCCTCAACATCAGGTGGGCTGAGCAAATTGATGCCGGCAGCAGTGACCGATGCCGACATNGAAAGATTTCTGAGCGAGGCTGTTCCGCGATCCGTTCCGAAGCAGATCGCCAGGCCNCATCTTGTGGGGCCGTTCGTTTCGGCGATCTTCGGCGGTNTTTTTTCGTTGGTGAGTCTCTTTTCGATCCCCGTTTNGTTTTTTGCNCCGTTCNAANTGGCATTGCTGGTTGGAGGCATCCCGATAGTGCCGGGAGGTGTTTTGCTTTGGAATGCCTGGAGGTTGCGGACCAAACGTNTGCGACTCCTGAGTCATGGCGAGATTGTGCCTGGCCGTNTCCAGTCGGTNACCAGGGCCACTGCAGAGTCTTCAACNACNCGTTACAGGGTGGAACTGCGTTACGAGGCCCAGGGGATGCCGACCATCGGTTTCACCAGGGTTCCCGGTGAAGTCATGGATGAGGTCTGGGACGCCCAGAAGCAGGACCGGCAAATTCAACTGATCTTCGATCCACAGCTTCCTCACCATTGTTTGTTGACGNGGCAGTTGTCGACGTCANGGGGCGGTCACCCCAGCACGCGGTAAGGCTCGGGNTCGGCCAGATATTGAATTGACGAATGCCGGTTCCGCGACGGGATGTGGGCCGGTGTCCTGAGGCTGAGAATCGGGAGTTGCCGACATCTCAGGTGTCCCATCTCGGCATTGCCAATTGGTGACGGTGGGACTTGCGATCAACGGTTTCCCAAACCACTTCCAAGTTTTGTGTGCAGCCCCGGCTGCTTTGAAGGAGGCCAGACACGGGGCCGCGGTGGTCGATCAGGAATTGTGGTTGGTCATTGGGTGAGGAACGTGATCGACGGATCAATCCTCAGCAGTCGGTAGAACACGGAGTCAATCCGCGAATACTGCGGCGGTGAGAGAGGGCGGAGATGGCCGGAAACGGGACCAGGATTGGAGGCCGTGTGTGACTTCGAAGAGGCGTCCCTTCACCAACAGGTTGTCGCGACGCGTGNCCGTCGAATGCNACCGTCATCGCAAAAANAAAACCAGCCAACNTGCTGCANCAGCGGGTTGGCTGGCTTTGTNTGGCGAGTACCCCCTGAGGGATTTGAACCCGTGTCGCTGGACTGAGAATCCTATATCCTGAGGCAGCTAAACGATGGGGGCGGGTGTTACCTCGTGCCTGTTTTGTCGGTAAATAAAGTCTCAAACGTCTAGTTGGTGTCGGTCAACAGGGGGGACAGAAAGGAACAAAAATGACACCCAATTGGTAGTGAAGAGGCTCAATCGGATACAATTCCGCTTCAAGGTGACGGGCGCAGCAGTATGATGGCAGGTTGCCCTCTAATTAGAGAATCTGACTAACTTAAGAAAAGGCACTTAGGTGACGAGGCGTGGGCATGGGGGACTATTTCGTTAAGCGGGCAGCAAATGGCAAGATTGTGGGGCCGGCTTCAGGCAAACAGCTAAAGTCATTGGCCCAAAATGGAAGTCTTGAGGCTAACGACGAGATTTCAAAGTCACAGACTGGCCCCTGGCAAACAGTACGGTCAGTTCGTGGGCTGGAGTCATTCTTTCCAGAAGACGATTGTTCTGATTCAACGTCGATGGTGACGAAGCAAAAAAAATCAGACGTTCAACGACAATCTGCTCCTGCCCGAGAGTTCGAGTGGTTCTATGCTGTGGGCGACGAGGACAATGGCCCTGTTGGCACGGCAGAGTTGGCTTCTTTGTTCAGAGAAGGGGTCATTGGAGCTCAGAGTGTTTTGTGGCGAGACGGACTGGAAGACTGGTGTACAGCTCAGGAACTTCCTGAACTCGCGGAATTCCTCCAAGAATCTTCGAGGTCGAAAGCTCGGGGACAACGGAAGCCTCCACCACGACGCTCAGCATCCAGGAATGAAGGTAGAGTAGAGGCTGCGCCTGATGCATCCGGTCGAAATATTCGTTCGGCCGCACGGCCAGAACGGAGCCTCAACGCACTGACGCCCGTCGGTAATGACGTTCAGTCGAGTATCCGGTCCACCCGTGACCACGATGTGACACAGCTCGATCTTTTGACGTTCTTGGTCGAGAATACGACGTACTCTGACGTATTTGATCGCCTTACCTCTGCGGTATCGTTGCACCATTTGTTGGCTGGATCATTCAAAAGATCTGGCATTATCCGCGGCTCAGGCGAGAGTGGCATATCATTTGTGATTAGTGTGTCAGATACAGATGAAGGTGTCGTGTTTGAAATTGACGGGGATACCCCAGACGGTGGTGGAGATTTTGGTGTATCGTTTGATCCTACTAGTGCAGAGGGTTGGGGGCTGTTTGGTGCCGTGTCACTTGTAAACGCGGCAATAAACGCAGCGGGTGAAAATGCAGTTCAGGCTGACATCCAGCGGCTGTCATTCAATATTCTCCACGGATTAGGAGCCACCGAGTTGTTGGGGCTAGACGACGATACATTGGCACAACTAACTGCAACGGGAGTAGCCCTTCTTGAGACTGGCAGCACCACGACGGGTAATGTGGTCATTCGACGCAAAGCAAAGATGACAGGGCTTGCGCATTCAATCACCGTGATTTGTGACGGGGTCAAAATGGGGAAAGTTGGGAACGGTGGTGACCTTACGCTTGCGCTTCCGGCCGGCATGAACACAATTCGACTAAAAGGTGGGATGATGAAACGTGAGTTGGAGTTAGAAGTGCAGGCCGGTACGACCCATGAGATAGAGTGTTATTTCAGCGAACTGGGTGTTCTGGGGGGGGGACTTGTCGCGAAGGTGCAATGATTGTGGCCCTCTTGTGGTTTCGGAGATGTTAGAGGGGGGCACTCGATGCCAGGGATCCGGCAGACGAACTTTCAGCCGTGATCCGAGCATGGCTGGCGTTTGCGGGTAGCGGCACCGCATTGGGAGCGTGGGCTGGCTGGAGTATGACCTGATCCAGTTGACCGTTCCGGCTTGCACTGCTCAAGGAACTCGTCGTGGGCCAGCTTGGCCTTCGGCGTGCCGGCCTTGCCAAAGTACTTGGTGAACCGCTGGCCGCGGATTGTCTTGGTGACGTAGTTCCGGCCACGGTCATCGGTTTGGAGTTTTGGCGGTTTGTAAGCCATGCGTCACGGTCTCCTCACAAGGGGCTGGTCTGTCGTTGGCGTCAAAATGACACCCACTCAAAAACAGACCACCCACCAGGGTGACCGCCGCACGGCCCCCCCCGGTTGGGGGAGGGCCGGAACTCTCGGCGTACAAGGTGTTTGCGACATCCTCCGAGGGTGCCGCGTCAAAGTACCCCCTACGGGATTTGAACCCGTGTCGCTGGACTGAGAATCCAGTATCCTAGGCCACTAGACGAAGGGGGCAGCCGTGTCCGTCAGGACTCAATTCTTGTAGCCGACCAGTCGCGGATCTGTCAACCCGCTGTCGCGAGGTCCTCGCCCGGGCCTTACTCGCCCGGCAATTCCTCATCGTTCGTGTCGGGACCGTCGTACTCGGCAGTGACCGTTGTTGAGATTCCTCCGCGAGGAGTGAACTCGGCCACGATCGCCATCCACCGAGGAGAAGTGGCATTGACCAGGTCGTCGAGGATCCGGTTGGTGACGTTTTCGTAGAACGCCCCATGGTTGCGGTACTGCTGAAGATACAGTTTCAGCGATTTCAGCTCGTAACAGACCGCATCGGCTATATAGGAGATCGAGAGTGTCCCAAAGTCGGGCTGGCCAGTCTTGGGACACATCGACGTGAACTCGGGACAGATTGTCTCGATCACGTAATCTCGCTGCGGGTACGGGTTCTCGAACGTTTCAAGAATGCCGCTGTCGGGTTCGGGGGCGGATTGTGTCACGGTGTGCTACCACCCGGCAAAGTCGTGATCGCGTCGGTGCGGGCCAATGGCTGTTTCAGTTGATCACAAACCAGTTGGGATTGCAGCAGGTGCTGGCCGGGATTGGCTGCTCGGACGGTCAGCACGATTGCCTGGGCCTGGCCGCTGTTGATGGTGCCTTGTTTGGGGGTGATCACAAGCGGCCCCGGCTTGTTTCCAGACGACCGAGTGCCGCCGGTGATTTTGACGAGCGTCAATGTGTCTGGCAGATTGATCTTCAACTGGGCAGCGGTCACTTCAGCCGTGCCGCGGTTGGAAAGTCGGTAAGTGATGTCAAAATCTCGCCCGGTAGCCGCGGGCGCTTCGACACCCGAGACCTGAAGCGACGGGGCGGCGAAGCCGACGGTCTTGAGTGACTTGGTCGACGTGGCGAGTGTTTGAGTCCCGGCTGTCAGGCGGACCAGGCTGGTCAGTTCCTTGCCCACCTCGCCGGCACGGACAGTGGTGGAAAACGTCGCGGTTGCTCCGGGTTTGAGTGACGGAACCTGCCATGTGATTCGGCCGTTGACCGGATCGAATTTTCCCAGGTCAGTGGCTGAAAGGAATTCGAGCCCGGGGGCGAGCGTCTGGGACAAAGTCATCACCTCGGACGCGGTTGTGGCCGTGTTGGTGACGGTTGTCTTCAGTGTCGCAGACGCACCGATTGAAGCCTGGGGCGGGACGGTCTGTTCAAGTGTTATCGGTTTGGGGGAGGCAATGCGTATGGTGTCCTGGTCGCTGGCGACCAGTGTCTGGCCCGAGGCCAGGGTCGCGCGGTTGACCGCTTCGCCCTGCGCTTTGGCTGTCACCTGCAAGGTGATCGTTTTGCTGTCACCCGCGGCCAGCGGAGGCAACGGATATTCCAGGTCGGTGCCCGCCGGGTGGTCAAGTTCGGCGGGGATCACGTTACGCAATACAATTCCACTCTGTGAGAGTTTCGTGTTGTTGGTCAGCGTGAACTTGAGCGTGAGCACTTCCCCGACTTGGGCTTCGGCCGGGGCTTCGACGTTCAGTGACAATCCAGCCTTCTTGATCGTGGGTGACGGCTTGGTGTTTGGCGTTGGTTCGGCCAGCTTGGTTGGGATCGGCCGAGCAGTTGGTGGGGCGGCCGAAGTGGCAGGTGCGGGGGCCGGTGTGGCATCCGTTTCGGCAATCGTGGCGGCTGCCGCTGCACGTCCGGCAAAACGAACGGTAGCGGTGCTTCCCAGTTCGCCAACCCGGGTGGGTACAACCCGGACCATGATCTTGTGCTCCTCGCCGGGTTTCATCGTTCCGAGTGTCCAGGACAGAAGGCCCTTGTCGAGTTCGGCCTGGGGGACCGTGCCGGTCAATTTTGCTCCGGCTGGAATCGGGTCCTCGACCACAACGGCTACCGCCGAACTGGTCCCCGTGTTTTTGATGCGGATGGTGTAGATCAGGGGTTGGCCAATAACGCCGGTGGCCGGTATGGACTTCGTGATTGCGAGTTGTGGCTCCTGCAGTCCTCGTGGGGCAAGTGGGTCCACCGTGCCGGTGCCGGTCAGTGGGTCGGTGTCGGTGTTCGTTGTGGGGGCCGGTTCGGCAGTTGCCGGGGTGACCGTGGCGGGCCGTTCGGGCAGGCTTCGGTTTTCCTGTGGAAGCGTGTCAGTGGTTGCCGGGTCGTTTGAGGGAATGTCGGAGAGGGTGGGCGGTTCCGCCAGGTCGATGACTCGCGGTGTTGTTGCCGGAGGCGCCGGGTCGTCTTTGGGTGGGACGCTAGCGCCGGCGGCCGCCGGGCGGATTGTTTGGAGCGTGGGAGTCATCGGGATGGTTGGGGGCTTTGCCACGGTCTCGCGGGGCACATCGTTTGCGGTCGGCGGTGGTGTGAGTTGCCTGGTCGGCGGGTCCAGTGAGGGGGGGGTGGGGAAACTGGATGGAACGATCGTGGGCGAGGAAGGGACGTCGTCAATCGGAAGTGGTGCCACGGCCGCGTTTTTTGGAGGTGCGGTGCTTCGTGATTCCGGGAATGCCGCGGGGGCGGAAGAGATCTCACGGGATGGACTCGCGGTCGGCGCTGGACCGATGTCGTCGACTTCCGGTGGTGGTGTTGGTGTCGCCGTCAGCAGTTGCTGGTTGGTGGACGGTGGAGCGTTGAATTCGGGCTCTGATTGAAGTGAAGAGATGGGGTCTTCTGTGGTAAGCGGGGCGGGTTCGCCCAAGTCGACCTCCGCCTCTTCGAGAGTCTCGTCGGCCTCGAAGGATGCTGGGGTCGCGTTGTTGTCATCCAGGCCGCGCTGGACTTGCAGCACAACGAGTGTGCCCAGGAGAACGACGCCAAGAAGACCGGTGAAGATGGTGAGACCACGGAGCATGGGAGTCCTTTCCCGAATCGGCCGAGCAGCGGAGACAGTCGGAGCGTCAGCTCGCAATCCGTCACCACGTTGGAATTTTTCCACAGGGCAAAAAGGTACCAGATCGCCGGATTGGCTCCAATACGTATTGTTGCCGTGAGAAGTGGTGCCGCCGCCTGTCTCTGTGGGTCAGTCCCCTGGAGGAGGCGGTTCGGTCTCGACGTCATGCCATGTCATGGCGCGATCCATCGGTTCGATCCGCAGCATGACGCGTCCATCCTGAAAGATCCGGACGGTGCCATTGGATTCCGAGACGGTGATGGCAACGGCCGGAGTCGTCTTGGTGATTGCCGCCGCCGCCCAATGCCTGGCGCCGAGCCCTTTGGACAAGGTCAGGCCGCGAGCTGGCGCGACCAGAATGCGGCCTGCTGATTGAACAATCCCGTCGGAGGAAACAACAAAAGCTCCGTCGAGTTGTGCGATCTCCTTGATGCTCTCGCGAACTCGCGGATTTCGGAGTTCGCGTTCTTTTCGAGGATAGCCGCGAAAGTTGTCGTGAACGCCTTCGCGCGAAAGCGGTTGAACCTTGCGATGGCTGCCAACAACAAACATCGTTCCGACGGCCTTGCCCTCACGGCCTTCACGGCCAATCTCGACTGCCAGGTCGACCACGGAACGAAGGGTTTCCAGGGGGACCTTGGTTTCAAGTCGTTGGAGGTCGCGCGAGGTCAGACGGGCCAGGTGTTCGTGGAGGTTGATGACCGAGAGCGAATCGATTGCATCTCTCTCGTAGCCGGAATAAAGAGCGATGATCGTGTCGCCACTTTCCAGGTGCTCGTCTGCGATGGCCTCAATAAGCGCCTGGCTGAGTTGAACCTGTCGGGTTTCGGAGGAGGAGTCGAGTTGGACCAGGTCCACATCGTCCGCGGTAACAGCTCGCTGAACATCGGGATTGTCGCTGGCGACCAGCAATCGGACGCGGCGGAGCTTCTTGCGGATTTCCTGGAAATCGTAGGGCAACTCGGCAAGCATCACTATCGCCGAGGGGTTGACCTCCTTCACCATTCGCTGCGCGGCGGACAGGAGGCCGGCGACCGCGGGTGAGAGAGGTTTGCGTTGCATCTGCAGGCCCTGGCCAATCTGTAGGCAGAGATTCGAGACAGACCGCACGTGGCCTGTCTCGCTGCTAGGAAGTGTCCGTACCGATTTTAATGGGTACGGCGAAGGCGTCAATTGCCCTCGGAGAGTACCAGTTCGTGCTTGGTTCGAGCGGTCATCAACGTGTCGGCTCCGAATGGACCAACAAGTGTCTGGTCAATGTTGCTGGTCTTGGAGAGAACAATTCCGCGGTTGACGTCGAAAATCACCTCGCCAGTGGAGATGAGTTGAATCAGCTGGGCCAGTAGTCGCGGGTCGGTGACCGGGGTCAGCCGGACGGTTCTCCAGGTGATCGTTGCTCGGCCGTCCTGGACTTTCTCGAGGGTGTAGATCTTTTTGAGCGTGACCCGGTGACGCTTGCCAACCTTGTCGGCAGTGGTTGCGTCCAGGGATTCTTCCCAGGTGTCGCCGGTGGCAATGGGTTCGTCTGGCAACGGGACCAGGAAGCCCTGTTTTTGCAGGGATTTTGCGAGGGACTGGTTCGAATTGCCGGGATTGGCTTTGAGCCAGGTTTTGCTGATCGAGACCACCTTGATCAGCTTGCCCGAGGTGTTGCAACGACTCCGGGCGATCGGTCGGCCCACTGTGGCCAAGAGCGGTCGGAAATCGGCCGGGCAGGATTCGGGGGTGTCGGAACTGTCAATCTTTATGACTGGTTCGTCACCCTGCTGGGCGTGGATCTTGATGTGGTCGATGACAGTTTCGACCAGCCCCTGCCCTTCCTGGTCGACCGAGAGCACCCGGTAGTGTTTGCGACTTTCGCGATTGTTGAGGATTCGGACTTTCGTGTCCGCTTTCTGGAGTTGGATGGTGCTGTGGTAATTGTCCTGGTATCGCACCAGTTGGTCGGCAGAGAACTTGAAGGAGAGCTGCCAGGTCGGCGCGTTGTTCGAAGTGGGCGTCTCCTCAGCTTGCAATCGGGTTGATCCCAAGAGCACGAGCGTGACGACCAGGGCAAGCGTTCGGTGGGACAAGGGCATGATCAGAGAGTTCCTCGCGGTTCGTGCGGGCGGGAACTTAGCAGATCGCCCCAAATGCTGGGAGCCGAATTGTCGTGGAATCAGCGACCGCGTCCACGGACCTGGCCACTCCAGCCAAGTTTGTTCCTCAGGGCCGAGTAGTAGCTGTGCCCGGGGATTCTCGCCAACTGAAATGACTGTTGCGATTGCACAACGTGAATGGCGTCACCTTCAGCAAACGGGCGGCGGATCTGCCCGTCAACAACAAGGGTCACACCCTCGGGGACCTCGTCCATGGTCAGCGTGTATCGCCGGTCGGCGCGATCGACCAGCGGGCGATTGTTCAAGGTGTGGGGGTTCAAGGGCGTGACAACAAATGCCTGGAGGTCCTGTCGCAAGATGGGACCACCGGCCGAGAGGCTGTGGGCTGTTGAGCCGACGGGAGAGCTGATGATGACGCCATCGCCACTGAAAGTGGTGACTTCTTCGCCATCGATCTCGAGGCGTATGTCGAGCATTGTCAGGCTGGCTCCGGCCGAAAGGGCCACCTCGTTCAGGCCGGTGATCCGTTCGGTGTTTCCGTCGGAGGTCACGTGATGGCACTCGAACATGAGGTGTTGGGTGACCCGGTATTCCCGGTCGCGGATTGCTGGCAAGTTCTGGCGGAATTCCTCGACCGACAGGTCGGCAAGAAATCCGAGGTGGCCGAGGTTCACTCCCAGGATCGGCCGTTGCGTGGACGCCAGTTGGCGGCAGGCACGAAGAATGGCTCCATCGCCTCCCAGTACCACCACCAGGTCGGCTTCGGGAGGAACGTCCTGCAGATCCTCGGTCACGGCGACCGCCACCACGTCGACTCCCTCCTGCTGGTCCAGGAAGTCCGAGAGTTCAGTCCACGCACCCTGGACCCGTGGCCCTTGATCGCGAGCGAGGATGATGAGTTTGAGTGGAGGGGTGGTCATGAAAGCGGTCTGGAGGCGAGAGTCTGGAAACGGACAACAAATTGTCCACAATGGCAAGTGCAACGGCAACGAGGGCCATCGTGAATTACTTCGCACACGGTTTGCGGTTTGTTGATCGACCGTTTTTTCTGGCCGGGACGGCTGTTCCGGATTGGCTAAGCGTTGTCGACCGGCGGATGCGAATGCGTCATCGCCTCGTGGCTCCCTGTGTGGATGGCAGTGGGTCTGTGTTGTCGGAGGTTGCGTCGGGGGTTTTGCAGCATCTCGACGACGATCAGTATTTTCACCGGTGTCGGGCATTCATGGAAGTCTCGGGCACAATGGCGAATGGGTTTCGTGACCGTTTGCCCGAGGGTCGGGAGTATCGTCCGGGATTCCTGGGGCATATCACGTGTGAACTTGTGCTCGACGGGGTGTTGATCGACCACAATCCGGGGCGATTGGAAGAGTATTACCAGGCCCTGGCGACGGTGGATGTCGGTGCGGTACAGGATGCTGTCAACCGGATGGCCCGCGGTGGGACGACCCGCGACCTGGCCGAGATGATTGTCCAGTTTTGCGAACGGAGGTTCCTGGCCGATTATGTTGTCCCGTCGCGGTTGCTGTATCGCTTGAATCAGGTCCTGCGGCGAATCAAACTGGCGCCGCTTCCCGACGATGTCCTGGAGGTGATCCGTTGGGGGCGGGAACTGATCGAGCCACGAGTCGATGAATTGCTCGGATGGACACCCCCCGTGTCCGGGACGATCGGCGGGGTGTCGGACGAGTCAATCGAGAAAAGGACCGAGTCATCATGAAGTATGGAATGAACCTGCTGCTGTGGGCCACGGCGGTCGACGAGTCGCACGATGGGATCCTGGAGCAGATCAAACAGATCGGGTACGACGGTGTCGAGGTGCCGATTTTCGATCACGACGCGGGAGCGTTCGAGCGTCTGGGGGGCAAGCTGGATGACCTTGGCCTGGGCCGGACAGCTGTGACCGTGTCCACCGAGGATGCCAACCCGATTTCACCGGATGCTTCGATTCGAGCCGAGGCGGTCAGTCGGTTGTGCAGTGCGGTCGACATGTGTCGTCTGGCCGGTGTCGACATGTTGTGTGGTCCGTTTCACTCGGCTTTGGGAGCGTTCTCCGGCGCCCTGCCGACCCCGGAAGAGTGGGAGAATGGCAAGACCACGCTGCGGGAAGTGGCTGACTATGCCGGCGAGCATGGAGTGACGCTGGTCCTGGAGTACCTGAATCGATTCGAGCTGTACTTCCTGAACTGCGCGGCGGATTGTTCACGTTTTGTTCGCGAGGTCGATCATCCCAACTTGAGGATGATGTACGACACGTTTCACGCGAATATCGAGGAAAAGGACATCACCGAGGCGGTCAAATCCTGCATCGACGTGTGTGCTCACGTCCACATCTCAGAAAATGACCGGTCGACACCCGGCAGTGGTGGCGTCGACTGGGACACCTCGTTTGCTGCACTCAAAGAAGTTGGCTATGACGGCTGGATGGTTGTCGAGGCTTTCGGATTGGCCCTTCCGGACCTGGCTGCGGCCACGAAAATCTGGCGACGCATGTATGAATCCGAGGAGCAACTGGCGACCGACGCGCTGGCCTTTATGAAGGGGCGTTGGGAGGGGTGATTGGGACCTCGGCTGGGGCCGCCGCCGGAGGACGGTCCGGCGGTGTCGGCTCGATCACATCGATCGGGTTCAGTGTCAGTCCGAGTCCGACAAATGTGAGAGTGAACCATCCCAGCGCGTGGCGCACGGTGCCCAGTGGCATTGTGTCGTCGGAGGTTGGTGGGTGGCGAGGCCCCATCAGCACCAGCAGCACCAGCAGCACGCTGAAGGACGGGTCGCGGGCGTAGATCATGTAGCCAGCCGTGGCGAAAATCAGCCCGAAGGCGACAAGGTGTGCCGGTTTCCCNATCAGCGTGTAGAGGATGTGGCCNCCATCGAGTTGTCCGATGGGGAGGAGGTTCAACGCGGTGATGAAGATTCCNACCCAGCCTGCGAAAACAAGNGGGTTGAGCAGCACTGTCTGGTTCTCNGCCAGTGGGCCGTGNACCCATTCCATCATCCACTGCAGAAGCAGTGGGTCACCGTAGACCATGATTGGNGTGCTCGGGTTTTTCGGCAGGTCGACGATGGCCACCGATTGCANTCCCCAGAGTGTGATGGGNATGGTCACCAGTAGGCCGGCAAGCGGNCCAGTGANAGCGATGTCGAAAAGAACACGTCGGTTTGCCGAACGCGCGGANTGGATGATGACGGCTCCCATTGTGCCAAACGGTGANATCGGCATCGGGATGAAAAAAGGCAGCGTNGCCGGCACTCCGTATCGGATGGCNTGGAGGTAGTGACCCATTTCGTGGGCAATCANNATGCCCATCACGGCGGCAGTGAACTGCAGGCCCGACGCGGCCATGGCCCAGAGGATTTCCGNATTGGTCATCCCCTGCTCGAGGTCGGCCAGGAAGGATCCGGCGTAGGTGGTGCTCAGGCAGGTGGCCACGAANAGGCACACCGCCANCCGTGGTCGCGTTTTCAGTTGNCGCGTGGGCGCAACCCCGGCGTGCGGACCGATCGGGGAGGGCGCGTCGTTGCCCGGGATGANGTNCCGGGGCGGTGGGGAATGTTCAGGGAGGAGGTCGGCCACGTGGAGGGCCCGCGTTGAAANAAGGGGGTGGCTGGAGATTGTAGACAAACCGANCGGGATCTGCCGAGAGTCCTTGGTGGTTGGTGTTGACCGGGCGTGGTAGAACAATTCGAGAGCCAACCGCCGGGTGCAGTAATGAAGAGGAGATCGTGATGAGGGTGACCAGTGTTGATGTGACCGTGGTGGAGGTGCCCCAGATTGCTCCGATTGCTCCTTACCGTTCCCATGTTCGCACAAGTTCGACCACGATGAGTGCGATCGTGCACGTTGTCACTGATGAAGGGTTGGAGGGGTGGGGTGAACACAATGTGAACTTCTTGCCAGATGTGAGCGCTGCACGTATGCAGGCGGATGCCCGGGCCTGGCTGGTCGGACGTGATCCACTCAACTTGCAGGCATTCCACAGGGATTGTCGGCTCGAAACACGATTGAAATCGGGGATTGAACTCGCCCTGTGGGATCTCAAGGGGAAGGCTCTGGGAGTGCCGGTGGTGGAGTTGCTCGGGGGGAAGATCCGGGATGCGGTCGACGTGGCGGCGTGCATGGGGATTCAAACGTACGAGCGGGCTGGCGAGATCGCCTCGTTCTACGTCGAGCAGGGGTTCAAGAGCCTCAAGACCAAGGCTGGCAGTGACATGCGTGAAGATCTGGAAATGGTGCGTGGGGTGCGCGATGCGGTCGGTGACCGGTTGAACCTGCGGATCGATCCGAATCGCGCGTACTCGTTGGAGGAGGCCATCGAGTTGTCCCGCCAACTGGAGCAGTATGAATTGGAATACCTGGAACAGCCGATTCCGGCCGAACCACTGGCCAACGCAGCACGATTGCGGGAAGAAACCAGTACCCCGATCGCGTTGAATGAAAGCGTGGTCGACCCGGCCAGCGTCTGGGAGATCCTGGAGGCGGGTGCCGCCGAATTCATTCTTCCCGACACACACATTGCCGGTGGGATTTGGCCCTGCGTGGAAATTGGGCACCTCGGTCACGCGGCGGGGGTGCCGTGCATCATGCACTGTGGGCATGACCTGGGGCCCAAGACAGCCGCGATGGTCCACGTGGCCGGAGCCTGTCCGGCGTACACGCTCGGGAACGACTCCACGTATTTCGGTCTCGAAGACGACGTGACCCTGGAGCCGTTCATCATTCAGAACGGTCAAATTGCCGTGCCCGACGTGGCAGGCCTGGGATGCGACGTGGACCCGGAAAAACTGGGTCGTTACCGGGTGGAGTGTTGAGTGGTCCCGGGAGACGTTCTCTTTTGAGGCCGGCGTCCTGTTGGAATGGCGAGGAAAGAACATGCACTTGCGGACCGTGTTTTTGGGGAACATGCTTTTGTTGAGCGCGCCGGGGTTGTTGGCCGCCGGTTCGGCCCAACCGCCCAAGCAAACGCCACTGTCGGTGACAGGCACGGCTGACAAGCGGTTGGAATCATTGGACCGGATGATGGTCGGGTTCCTGCGGCGTCATCGGCTGCCGGGGGCCGCGATTGCGGTCGTGCGGCACGGTCGCCTGGTCTATGCCCGGGGTTTTGGAATTGCTGATCGACAGAGTGGCCAGGTCGTCCAGCCGCAAAGCCTGTTTCGCATTGCCAGTCTTTCCAAGCCGGTGACAGCGGTGGCGATCCTGAAACTGGTTGAGCAGGACCGCCTGGGACTGGATGACACCGTGGCCGGCGTCCTGGGGCTTCGGCCCGAAGTGGATGCGGAACGGGCCGGGCGGGTGACGATCCGGCAGTGTCTGCAACACACCGGAGGCTGGGATCGAAGTGAATCATTTGATCCGATGTTCCAGTCAATCAGGATCGCACGGGTGCTGGGGACCACGGCACCGGCGGGGCCGGGTGAAGTGATTCGCTTCATGCAGAAGTGGCCCCTGGATTTCGATCCCGGCACCCGGTACGCCTATTCCAACTACGGTTACTGCCTGTTGGGGCGTGTGATCGAAAAGGTCTCGGGCGAGACGTACGAATCGTATGTCCGGAAACATGTGCTCAAGCCGATGGGCGTGTCGGGGATGCGGGTCGGGAAGACGCTCGAATCGGGACGGAGTGAGGGGGAGGTGCGTTACCACGTGGATGGTGAGAAAGTGGGCTTGAGCGTGTTCGAAAAGGACCTGGGGCAACGGGTGTCCCGGGCCTACGGTGCGTGGTACCTCGAAGCGATGGATTCGCATGGAGGTTGGATCGCATCGGCTGTCGACATGGCAAGGTTCGCCTCCAGGTTGCAGACGCCCGGGCGAAAACCATTTCTGAAGCCCGGGTCACTCCAGGAGATGTTCGCACCGCCCGCGGAACCGGTGTCGCGAAAAGGGGACGGGGCGATTGAAGACGTGTATTACGGGCTGGGGTTCCAGGTGCGGCAACTCGGTGATGGACGGATGAACCAGTGGCACAGCGGGTCGCTGCCGGGAACGTCGACTTTGCTTGTCCGCCGTTTTGACGGGATGGTGTGGGCGGTGATGTTCAACAGTCGTCGGCCATGTGGTGGGACAAGCCCTGCTTCGGCAATCGATCGGCTGGTCCACGAGGCCGTGGATGAGGTGCAGGAGTGGCCAGAGGGTGACCTGTTCGAGTGATGGGGCCAGTCGGGTTCGGTTAGAGTGTCTGTGTCATTCGGCTGGCAAGCCGATCGAGTGCGGGCGAGATGTCGGTCGGCTCGAGATGCACGTTGAGCAGGCTGAAGGCATCCTGGTTGGCCAGTGCAGCGGTCAGGGCCTGGTCGAGTTCGGTTTCGGTTCGCACCTCGAAGCCCCAACCGCCGCCCAGTAGGTCGGGCATGCGGTGGTATTTCCAGTCGAGGATGTCGTTGAAGGGGCCTTCCTGCAGAAAACGTTCTGTGGTGTATCCCTTGTTGTTGAGGACGATGACCAGGGGGTTGAATCCGTTTCGGACGGCGGTGGACAGTTCCAGACAGGTCATCTGAAAAGCTCCGTCGCCGACCAGCACGATCGGCCGCAGTTCGGGGTTGGCGACCTGGACACCGATGGCCGCGGGGATGGCAAACCCCATCGATGTGTAATAGGCGGGGCTGAGAAACTGGGTGTGCCTGGAGAGATGCAAGTCGACGGCACCGAACAGTGAGTCTCCGACGTCGGCAATGACGGCCATCGATTCGTCG
>PBOU01000164.1 GCA_002724415.1 Planctomycetaceae bacterium | reverse complement strand
TGACTCGGGAACTTGACTCATTCTTTTGGGTGGCTGACAATCGGGCTGGAAGTGTGAGGGCTTGGTAGACGGGTGACATCCGGAGGCAACATGATGTGCAGGACGATCGCCATCGGGGTCACGTTGTGTTCTCTGCTCGTTGGAATTGGTGGTTGCGGGTGGCAAAAATACGAAGCCAGAATGGACGCCTCGTCCGAGTACTTCGATTACTTGGGTAAAGCCCAAAAAGTCTTGGTGGCGTCCGATCAGGATGATGTGGCAAGCTTCGGCGTGAAAATTCGAGTGCCCTCGCGGTTTCGTTGGATTCCACCAACGACTACCCGCGATCGAGAAGGTAATGAGCAGCCTGTTCCGGCTGCCGAGGATCGGAAAAGGCAGCCACGTTTCGCCCGAAATGGACTACCGGGTTTGCTTGGCAGCTGGTACGCCGTGGTGCCAGATGCCGGTGGGAAACCGCAGCGTGGTTTGAGTTGGATGTTTCTGTTTGGGAATTACCAGCGGTACAAGGATCGCTCATCGGGAATCCGGGTTGAACCAGGTGAGTTCTACGGGGACCTGGTCAATGAGCTGGCCGACGCAGTGGGGGTTGTCGCACCGACGGAAAACGAATGGCAATATGAGAAAGTGGANAAGCTTGGTGGTTATTACCTCGCNTCCGGCGGNTCGACCGGGGAACCAGAAAATCACTACACGCTAGTGAANTTCGATGCTCGAGGAGTCGAGTATCGCCTGTATCTGCATCCGGGACCACGGCTTCAAAGTGGCGACGAATCGGGCAATGATGGGCCAGCGCCGGACGAGGAACTCCAATTTGCCCTGTTGTTCGTCGTCCCACGAAAAGCGGCCAATCCGGCTCAATTAGAGAATGGAATCAAATATTGCCTGGAGTGGTTNGAGGCGGACACGACCGTGCCATCGTTTGAAGATGGCGACGCTCAAGGTCCTGAATCGGGGTTCTGACTCACGGGATTCGTGACGCGGAGGGCAGGTGGACGACCGACAGTCGGACCAGAAAGTGTCGTTGTTGCGAGCACTCGGCCCGGGGATGGCCGTGGCGATTGTCGTAGGCAACGTGATCGGGTCGGGAATATTCGCGACACCGGGCGGAATCGCGGCCGACGGGCGCGGATTTCCCCTGATCATTTCCGCGTGGGTCACAGGGGGGCTGTTGAGTCTGCTGGGGGGCCTGTGTTTTGCCGAGTTGGGGGCGATGTTGCCTCGCGCCGGCGGCATGTACGTCTACCTGAAACACGCTTACGGGCGGCCGGTGGGCTACCTGCAGGGNTGGACGCAGTTCATTTTCGGTAATCCCGGTTCCCTGGGGGCCCTTTCGATCATTTTCGTGGCTCATCTTGGGGAGATTCTTTTTCCCGACAGTGCGGAAGGGATTTCTCGTTATATGACCCTGGCGCTGTCCGTCACATTGATCGTGGGATTGGCGGCGGTGAACATCGCGGGCGTTTTGTGGGGGGGCTGGGTCCAAAGCGTGACAACAGTGTTTAAGGCGGGGGTCGTTCTGGCCGTGGCGGTACTACCGTTTTGTGTCGGGGGAAACGGTGAGCCGATGATCTCGTTCGGCGAGTTGTGGGCAAAGGCCTTGCCACTTGGAGATGCAGGGGANTCGGCGGCATCACGATTTGCACTGGTGTTGTTGGCCGTGATGTGGGCCTACAACGGTTGGCATGGAATCACGCCAGTTGCCGAAGAGGTTCGGGAGCCTGGGAAGAATATTCCGCGAGCATTACTCGTCGGNGTCGGCGTTTTGACGGCCCTGTATGTGTCGGCAAATATTGCCTANCACCTGGTTGTTCCNATGGAGGAAATGGTCGCCGAAGGGAATCGTGAAAANGTTGCGATACTNCTTTTNGATCGGTTGTTGGGCCCGGTCGGAGGNACTTTGATGGCGGTCGGGGTGATGGTTAGTACCTTTGGCGCCATCAATAGCAATCTGTTACTGGGCCCGCGAGTTCCGTTTGCGATGGGGCGTGACGANCGTCTATTGGGGTGGCTGGGGGCAGTCAGTCCTCGGTTCCGGACTCCNGCTAGAGCCATTGCTGTTCAGGCGGCGATGGGAGTTGTNCTGTTGGTGGGATCGACGCTNCTGGTTGATCGGCTGCGTGGCAGTGCCGAAACGGGCCCGAGCGTTTTTGATGTGATGACCAGCTTTATTGTGTTTTCCTCGAGCATTTTCTACATGCTGGCCGTTGCAGCGGTGCTGGTGTTGAGACGTCGCCACCCGGAATGGGAACGGCCGTTTCGTGTTCACTTGTTTGTACCGATAGCGTATCTGGTGTTCTATTCATGGTTTCTTGGCCACGTCTTGCTCGGCAAACCCATTGAAGCCGGCATCGGTATTGCGATGACGTTATCCGGATTGCCCGTTTTCCTTTTGGGAGTTGTGTGGGNNAATCGCGGNGGAGACGAAAGCAAAGTGGAAAACGATTCACTGAAAGGAATCACTTCCGATGAATAAACCGTACATGTGCCTTCAACCGACAGAAATTGCCTTGCTTCAGGCNGCCAGTCGGATTTATGCCGCAAGGNTGGCTGCGGACCAGGTTCCCGGCGGCGGCGAGGTCGAAGCACTGCGGACGGCAGTAGCCGAATCAATGAGCTTGGCGCGTACGATCGACGAGAGNGTCATGGCGGACAAAGAATTGGATTAACTCTGANCACCGTTTNGNGGCCGTTTTGGGATTCAATCCAATTGGCCGAGGATTTCGTCGTGTTCAGGGAAACGGTCGACGGCGTGTTTGCTGAAGATCATGTCTCCGTTGACGACAACGTCGAAAATACCCCCTGCGCCTTCCACCAGCGTGGCGTCGACGCCGTTGTGGGCTTTGATAGCGGCGGCCAGACTGGTCGCCTTGGGTTCATAGTTTCACTGCATGCAATAGGTGATGGAGATTTCCATGCTTCGTCGGAGTCCTGGTTATCGAAATGTTTCAGTGAGTCGGAATGAGTGTTTTATCGGAATTGTCGGGTGGTTACTTGCGAGTGGGGGCGGCGGATTTGGTGCGGCCCCTGATGAGATTGCGGCGGTAGAGTTTGACAGCTTCACGAAATTGGAGTGGAACCGGAACGTCTTGGCTGTTNATTGAGTCCGTGGTCCGCAACCGTTGAGATCGCCCAGTACGTTTGGTTCCACTGGACTTGATCGTGACACTCTTGAGCAGTTCCTCGAATTGCCGTCTTTGGGCTTGTGCGCCCGGTGAATTGTCATCGGCAGGCGTGTCGACGTGCTTCCGTAAACGATTTGCAAACTGACGCACGTCGTCTTTTGACCAGCCGAGGGATTCGAGCAGTTCGGGGTCGACGGNACCGCGTTTGATTTCNTCTTCAAGCCGTTTTANGACCAGNTTNGCGGCCTCCTTGCTGAAATCGGGATTTGCCGATTCCGCGTCTGGNGGNCGATTGGGNNTGTCTGTCTTTTNGTCAGTNGGAGTGCCGGGGNCATCGCCTTGTTTCTGNGTGCCAGAGCGTTTGCCGGTTCCCCCGGTTCCTTCGGNGACCNGGTTGCCCGAGTCGCCTTTTCCGTTCTTTGAGNCNGGCTGGTTGGTGGNNCCACTGGCGGGTTTCTCGTTGGGTTTGCCGCCGGAAGNCTTCTTGCCGCNNGNTTTGTTTCCCNTTTGNGAACCNGTTTTTGNGTTTCCGGATTTGTTTCCTTTTTGGCCCTTTTGGCTCCCCTTGGCCGATTTCGAATCGTCGGACTTTTGAGAAGTTGTCGGGTCGGCATTGTCGCCCTTCTTTTTGCCGTTGGAAGCGGGCGTGTTGTTTTTGTTTCCGGCGTCGGTCTTGGTGTCGGTTTTGGGTCGTCCAATTTTGTCAGTCGGTTTCGCCTTGTCGTCGCCGGCCGGTTTCGCATTTTTAGGTTCTGCTGCCCCGTCGCCCGGGTTCTTTTTGTCCTTTGAGTTCTGGGGCCTTTTCGGATCGCCTTTTTGGGAGGCAGAGTTATTGGCGTCGCCAGGCTTTTGGTTTTTCCCGGTTGAGGAAGGCTGCTTCTTTGCGCCGGTTTTGGATTTCTCTCNGTTTTTCCCAGGGTCGGAACCAGGGGCGGAACCAGGGTCGGTACCGGGGNCGGATTTTGGCTTGTCGCCTTTCTTTCCTACCGAGGAATCAGTGGCTTTTTGATCTTTGGAACCGGNCCGTGCCGGGGAATCATTTTTCTGTGATTTTGAGTCAGGTGCGGCTGATTTGGCTCCGGGTTGTTTGTCGGGGTTGGTTTTGTTTGTTTCCCCGTTGGTATCGTTTGGTTTGGNAGATTGCTTGTCGGCGGGTGCCTGTTTGGTGGCGTTTTTGTTTTGGAAGTCCCTCAANCGTTTTAACGCTTCATCATCATCGGAACCGTCGGTCTTGAGTGGTTCGGAATCCGGGTCTGGTTCTCCGTTTCCGGGAGCTTTTTTGTTGGATGTGTCGTCCGGTGAATCACCAGGTTTCCCGTCGGAATTGTCCTTCTTGGGATTTTGTGAATCGTTTCCGGTTTCTGAAGTTTGTTCGGAGTTGGCAGGTTCGGTCGGATCGGGGGCGGATGGCTTGTCCGATGAACCGGGCTTTGAAGACTTTTTGTTTTTACCACCATTCTTCGGGTCGTCAGCGTTAGGTTCGCTTGGTTCGGGCGATTCGTTGTTTGCGTCGGACTTTTTGGACGAGTCACCCGTACCGGTGTCGTCCGCTGCGTTATTTTCCCCTTCGGAGGGCTGTTCGCTTGGCGGTGTGTTTTTCGGTTCGTTCTCAGGACGGCGTTCCCCGTTCTGCTTGGGTTCAGAATCGTCCATCGCGTTTTCGCGTTCAGCCTGCTCCTGTTGCTGTTTTTGATCATCCTTGTGTTGTTTCTCGGCCTCTTCCGGCGTGACGGGGGCGGTGATGCGGATGTTCAATTTTGGAGCCGTGTTGGCGCGATTTCCCAGCGGCATCTTGTTGTCCCGGGCTTCTACCCAGTAGGTGATGACCTGACCGGGTTGGAGTCCGAGTGGCTCGAGTGGGAAGTCAACGGAGGTGGGGCCAAAGGACGGTTGTTCACCCGCAAACAATTCGCGGTTGTGTTCGACGAGTTGCTTGCCATCCAATTCGACGCGAAGTGTGAGATGTTTGAGTTGAAAGTCTGGGTCGCTTGCCTTGACGAGCAAGGGAACAACCGCATTGGAAGGGCGTTCGAGATCGGAACGGGGTTGAATGATTTCAACCTGCGGCGGCATGTCCGGNCGTATCGCCAGCGNGTAGAGAGTCGGNTGCAGGTCGGTCGCNCCCTGTTCGTCCTNGCAGATGATCCGGTAGAAGCGGGGGTAGTTGTCTGTNTCGTCATCGCGGAATGCGAGNTTCCATTGGACGGTGAGCGTTGTTCCGTCCTNGACATGCATCGGNTACNCCTCGGCCCGCTGGNTTGNGTCCTCGGTGTCGGAGAAAACAAGGCGGGCGGAGCGGACCGGTTGCGACGCGGTGGCATTGATAGTGACTGTGGTGCCGTCCCAGCCATCGATGTTGCCGCCGTCGCGGGTTTCCTCGGCCAGTCGCATGTACTCTGGGTACCTGTAGTCGACCGACTGGACCGATGCCGACGGTGCGGTGGAGACGTGGATGNTGTAGTCGGGAGTGGANGCATCACCGGCTTCAATCCGGAAGGTGAGATCCTGCAGGAGGCCCTGGTCGTTTTCTCCGAGGAGCGTGGCTGAAAATTCAGGGAACACTCGCCGGAGGGAACCCTCGACGGGCCGCATCTCCAGTGGTTGATCCACGAACCGTTGGTCGGCAGTGGTGAAAAACAGTGTGACGTGTTCGTGCGGTTCGATGGCCTTGTTGAGGGTGACCTTGACCTGGGGTTGGAATCTTGCGGGTACGCGAGGGGATGTGTCCGCGGCGACAAAAGTCGCATCCGTGGCGACCTGNATTTCTACGGATTCGAAACTGATACGTGTTGGAGCGGTCCCTGTGGCCCCAAAGGCTCTCAGGAGTGATGGTCCAATTGGTTTGAGCCCCANTGACACGGTCAGCAGCGTGTACAGGCAGGCCGCAATGACNAGGCCCAACAACGTGTAGGCCGCCCGCATCAACGGTCGGCGATCGATGGTACCGTCCANGTCAGCTTGAGAGAGGCCGACGGCCGCGCGCTTTTCAATTGACCGCATGACGGGTTCATCGATTTTCCGGTCGGCTCGCTGCAAGTCGACCAGGTTCAGCAGACTTCCTTCAAGCGCGTTTTCGTAGGTTTCAATCTCGCGGGCGACGAAAAGACTGGTGATTCGACGGCGGTGGGGCAGGCCAATTTTGTAGACGGCCCAGGCGACGGTGCCACCCAGAATCGAGAGGCCGATCACCGAACGGATCAAGGGAGGAAGGAAGTCCAACCCGATCCAGTGATCAAGGACTACGAAAAGCACAAGGTAACCGAGAATGGCTGCAGCGGCAGAGACAACGGCTGACAAGACGTCCGTTGTCCTGATGGCTTCACGAGTGCGCACGATCTTCGAGTCGACATATTCGTCAAACTCGACGTATTGTGCGTGTCTGCCGCGTGTTGTAGTCGCCATTCGCCTTGCACCCGGTGCGAAGTCCGGTGGTCTCTCCTGTTTATTTCACCGCTGGCAGTATAATCGACGCTGTTGCGTGCGCGAATGTTCCTCTTTCTTCGGTGAACCCCGAGTTGTAGTCGGTCCGGGGTGATGTGACCGGAAAAGTCGGAGCGAGCCACACGAAAACGCGTCGTCAAGACTGCGGGGATTGAGGCTTGTTTGACTCACTTTTGGNCGAAATGACGATCAGTGACCGAGCATGGGAGCTCGGAACNCTNGCGGTTTATCTTGGTGGNTTGCTGTGGATTGGCCTCCGCAGNGCTCGTGAAATTCANAGCGTCGANGATTACACGGTGGCGGGACGNGGCATGCCGTGGATCGTGGTCTTGGCGACCACAGCGGCNACAATGGTCGGTGGTGGNGCTTCGGTTGGGTATGTGNGCAAGTGNTATGCGATCGGANTTGCGGCGGCGGTGGTCACGTGCGCGTGGCATNTGCAGTTGATCTTCACCGGGTTGTTCCTCGCTCCGAAGCTCCGAGGTTTGGGCCTGGTCACCGTGGCTCAGTACGTCGATCGGCATTTTGGCGAATTGGCCAGGCGGATCGCTGTTGTCAGCGGTGGATTGTTCCTGGTTGGAGCGCTGGTGGCGCAGATGGCAGCCGTCGGGACAGTAACCGAAATGGTTCTCGGCATCCCCGGCCACTGGGCGGTACTGCTTGGTGGGGCGGTGGTGGTTTTGTATTCGACGGTGGGGGGCATCCGGGCTGTCGTTAAGACCGATGTGATGCAGTTTGTGGTCCTGGTGGCGGGAATCGGTGGTGCGTCGGCTTGGCTGGTGTGGAAACACGGAGGGTGGGGTGGACTGGCCGCTCACCCGAATGTCGGGTTGGACCAATTCGATTTGACCTCGACGTGGAATCCGGTGCGTCTTGCGACACTCTTTGGGGCATTCTTGCTCGGTGAGATGATGGTTCCTCCCTATGCCGTACGGTGTTTTATCGCAAAAGACGAAAAACATGCCCGCCGCGGCGTAGCGGGAGGAGGTGTGTTTTTGTTGCTGTTTCTTCCCGTGGCGACGTTGACCCTGGGGATGGCCTCGCGAGCTGAGCCGGCTGTCCAAAAGGTGGTCGAGGCCGAATACCTGAAAATTCGAGATTCGAACTCCGAGCTTCGGGCAACGGAACTTTCACGGATTTCGAATTCGGAATTGCGGAGAGTTACAGCGGAAGGGCACGAGGCGACTGACCGGAGTCGGGCGGCACAGGTGGCGTTTCCTGCTCTCATGCGGACGACCTTTCCCCCATGGATGGCGGGCGTGATGATTGCAGCGATCATCGCCGCAGTCATGTCCTCGGCAGACAGTTGTCTATCATGCCTGGCGACCAGCGTGATGGAGGACATCTACCGGGTGCACATTGACCCGGCGGCTGAAGATGCCCGGCTGCTGCAGGTGGCACGCTGGACTACATTGTTGGCTGGGGTGGTTTCGGCGGTGTGCGCCTTGGTCTGGAGCAATATCGCCGACATCCTGGAGTTCATATACGATTTTTGGGCACCGTCGATGGTGTTGCCATTCCTTGTTGGGGCGTTTTGTTATCGCCGCGAGCAGAGTCCGGCGGTCGTTTTTTCAATGATCGGTGGCCCTGTAGCTACCGCCGTTTGGCGTTTTGGCCTGGATTCCCCTTTTGATGTCAGCCCCGGGTTTTTCGGTTTTGGAGTCTCGGTCCTGGTTTACCTGTTGGTCTGCCCGTTTTGTCGAAGGGTTCCGGAAAACCACTGGTTGCGTGCCGGTGTTGTCGAGGAGGAGCCGAAGTGATTCCGATCTGGCTGATCTCCGTGTTTCACGTCGTGTCGATCGTGTCGGCGGGAGTGGTTCTGCTGTGCCTCGTCGCGGCGGCCTGGCACAGCTGGAATGAACGAGGAAACGACGCTGGCCCGTAATGTGGTGGTCGGGCGATCAGGCGCAATACGGACTGTCATCCGTCCAGCGGTTGAAGCGAACGTCGTTTCCGGTCGCGAGTCGCGCTCTCGCGGAATTCCAGGAATCGGCCCATGCTGTTGGGTCGGTGAGAACCGACTCGGGATTGGACCGACTTCTCGCGACGAAGCCCGGAAACCACTCGCGTCCGGTGGGTTCTCCAACCGGTTGGTACCGCAGGTCAAAGCTCCAGCGAATGCGTTCGCTCTGGTTGGGAAGACCGCAGTGCTGGGTGCGAGAACTCATGAACAAAACATCACCAGGGGCCATCGGCAAGGGCACCTGGTCGGGTTCAACGAGCGGGGCCGGGATAGAGATCTGGCCGAGGGCAAGCGGGTCGGCGTTTACACAGTGCGTGACGAGGTCCCGTTGGTGACTGCCGGGCACGACGGCCAGGCAGCCGTTTTCGACGTCGGCCTCGGTGATCGGGAACCAGACGGTCAGGATATTGCAGTTGTCAGCGTCGGCGGTGATGACCCCCTGGTCCTGGTGCCAGGCGATCCTGGACGTCAAGCCGGTTCGAGCGGCCGAGGGAAGGGATGCCTCGGGAAGTTTGATCCGAGTGTGCTGGACGGGGTTGGAGTAAATTTCGGGGCCAATGAACCGTTCGACGCTGTCCAGCAACTGGGGATGTGTGAGCAGACCAAAAACCGCGGGGCCGTGGTGCATCGGCGTGTCGGTGTGGATGCCCGTTTGCGGCAACGAGATGTCCATGGCCAGGTCGTAGGGTTGCCCCGATTCGGTGACTGTCCGGAGAAGCCGCTCGGTGAACGGAAGTTCAGCGTGTGCGTGTTGCAGATGCCCGCCGGAAACCCAGTTGTCCACCAGGGTGGAAAGCACTGCTTCGTATTCGGCAACAACCGGAGAGAAATCCCGGTCCGGGTTGAATAGTCCCCTGACGACCACGAAACCGTCCTGGTCGAACCGCGAGAGGTCGGCGTCGGTGACTGTCGCAGGGGGGGCCATGACTATTGGAGCCAGTCGGTTTGGACGTTTCCAGCAACGTCAGTGAGTCGGAAATCACGGCCCTGGAACCGGTGCGTCAGCTTGAGGTGGTCGAGGCCAAACTGGTGCAAGAGCGTGGCTTGCATGTCGTTGACTTCGACGGGGTTTTCCACGACGCCCCAGCCCAGTTCATCCGATTTTCCATGGACGTGTCCGCCACGGAAACCACCCCCGGCCAGGAGCATGCTGAATGCGAATGGGTGATGGTCGCGGCCCGTGTTCTTGCCGCCACCGTTGTCCGCCAGCGGAGTGCGCCCAAATTCACTGCCCCAGGCGACGACAGTGCTGTCCAACAGGCCCCGTTGTTTCAAGTCGGAAATCAGGGCGGCGATTGGTTGGTCGACACAACCAGCGTTGTAGGGCAGTTCCTTGGCCAGGTTGGCGTGGTGGTCCCAACTGGCGTAGATGATGTTGACGAAGCGGACACCGCGTTCGACCATCCGCCTGGCCAGAAGGCAGTTTCTCGCGAAGTTCTTGAACGTGTTTCCCGATTTGCCGCGGCTGGTCAACCCTTTCGGTTCAGGTCGGTCGATTCCGTAAAGTGCCTGGATGTGCTTGGGTTCGCTGGCGAGGTCGATGAGTTCTGGGGTGGCCATCTGCATCCGGAAGGCAAGCTCATAGCTGGCAATTCGGCTGGAGATCTCCGGGTCGCGGAGTGCGGAAAACCGCGAGGCGTTGATTCGAGAGAGAAGGTCAATACCCTGGCGTTGCAGTTGCGGCGGGAGACCCTCTGGGTTCTTGAGGTTGAGGACCGGTTCGCCCTGGTTGCGGAAAGGAACTCCAGCATAACTGGTTGGTAGAAAACCACTTTGCCAGAGCGTTGCGCCCCCGCTGGACCCGACGCCGCTGCTGAGCACGACGTAGCCCGGAAGGTTGTGCGACTCGGTGCCCAGTCCGTAATTCAGCCAGGCTCCCATCGAGGGGAGTCCGAATTCGGCCCGGCCACATTGCATCAACAATTGTCCGGGGTGGTGGTTGAACTGTGTTGACCGCAGGCTTCGGACAAGCAACAGGTCGTCGGCGACTCCGCCCAGGTGAGGCAGAAGTTCCGAGAGCTCCATGCCACATTCGCCATTGCGGCGGAATTGAAAACTGGGCCCGAGTAGACGGGCAGATTCCTTCTTGATGAAAGCAAATCGCACTTTCTTGAGAAGGGATTCGGGCATGGGTTTGCCGTCCTGCTTGGCCAGTACTGGCTTGGGGTCAAACAGGTCGACATGGCTGGGGGCGCCGGCCATGAAAATGAAAATGCAGCTTTTGGCCCGTGGCGAAAAGTGTGTGGGGCTTGCTGCGCCGGCTGTCAGAAGGCCGTCGGCGTTGAACGCGGCTCCCAGGCCGATGGCACCCAGGCCGCTGGCGGTGGTTGTGAGGAAATCGCGACGAGCGAGTTCGCCGAGTTGTGGATGTTGGGAATGTCGCATTCGCGGTGAATCTGGGTTTGGCGGAAAAGGGGCGGAGAGTCGAATGGTCGACCGGCGGGTCGTGAGTGTATCACACGGTCGCTTCAGGCGAGAACTCCGTCAATCACGTGTCCGTGGACGTTCGTCAATCGCCGTTCGATTCCGTTGTGGTAGTAGGTGAGCTGTTCGTGGTCGATTCCGAGGAGATGAAGGATGGTTGCGTGAAAGTCGTGCCAGGTGGTGATGTGTTTCTGGGCCTTCCATCCGTATTGATCGGTTTCGCCGTAGGCAATTCCGGGCTGAAGTCCGCCGCCGGCCATCCAGACACTGAAACCATACTGGTTGTGATCGCGTCCGGTTCCCAAGACACCGCTGTTGGATTGTGTGAATGGAGTGCGGCCGAATTCACTGGTGAACAGCACCAGGGTGTCATCCAGAAGGCCCGTCCGCCTGAGATCAGTCAGGAGCGCGGCGAGCGGCTGGTCGACACGAGCAGCCTCGCGGCCGTGGTTCTTGACCATGTCCTCGTGGCCGTCCCAGTTGTGTCGTGGTCGGCCAAAAGCTCCCCCACTGAATAGTTGAACGAAACGAACGCCCTTTTGCAGAAGTCTGCGGGTCAGAAGGCAGGCGCGGCCGAAATCAGCCGTATGTTTGCGTTGGAGGCCATACAGGGCCTGGGTGCTACGGGTTTCGGAGTCCAACGCGGTTACCTCTGGAACGGCCAACTGCATTCGAGCTGCGAGTTCGTAACTGCGGATTCGTCCCAACAAAGCATCATCACCACCTTTTTGGTCGAGGTGGCGTTTGTTGAATTGCGCCAGTAGTCGGCGACTGTCGCGTTCGGTTTC
>PBOU01000163.1 GCA_002724415.1 Planctomycetaceae bacterium | reverse complement strand
GGCTGGGTATGCTCAACTCAGCGCCCCAGCGCCCGCGTTGGCCAAGCGTCCGACACCGCCGCCCGCGCTGGCCAAGCGTCCGACACCGCCGCCCGCGCTGAAGCCGGTTCCACGACGAGCGATTCGCAAGGTGGTCGCGCAGGCTCCTCGCGTGCCAGCCAACCAGCCGCCCGCGGCTCCCACGACGGCTGGCTACGCTCAACTCAACGCCCCGTTGTATCCTGCTCCCCTGCAAAACATTCCTCACCAGGTTGGCGGAACGGTGATCACCAACCCGGCCCTGGCACCCCACGAGATGCTCTACGAGCACGAGTACCGTGCCCTCTACCCGCCTTTCTACTACCGGGTCAACGGCTGGTGGGCCTGGACGCCGTTCGGCGTCGAGTCACACGACAAGTGGGAGTTGATGGGGACCGAGGTTCGGGTGCAATACCGTAGCCGTTCGAATCCGGTTCAGAACCTGATCAGACCGTTGTTTGATCCGTTCCTTGACTGAGAGTCCAACTCCGCATCCCGGCAAGGCTTTTTGATTTTTTCGAGTCCACCGGGCTCGTTTCCCGCAAGTTCGAGAATTGACCATGAATCTGACACGACTTGGCGTTAGAACAGCCGCCTGCCTGCTTCCGCTCTCCCTGGTGCTTGTTTGTGTGGTCACGCCGATGGTGCTGCCCGCTCAGGACGTTGCACCAGCAGAGCCGACCGAAACAACCGACGACGCGGGGGAGGTGCGGATCACCGACGCCGAAGATCCCGGGCCCGAATTTCTTCAGACACCGATGGTCGATTCGGTGTCCACCTCCGAGACACTGGTCGAGTCGGTGATCGACATGGACACCGCGTCAGTGGAATTTGACGATGACGCCGGTGAGGTGACACTCTCGGACCTGTGGAGCGAACATTCACAGCACTTCCTGAACCGCAACCGCCAGCAGAGTGAGGCGCTGGCAAACTGGATGTATGACAGCCTGGGCCTGTACACACCAGCCGCCGTTCACACGGCTCCGTTGGGCACCTATCGGATGATCTACCCGGTCAATCCCGGTTACAGCAATCCCCGTGATGCTCGGGTCTATGGTGCCCAGGGAGCCGGAGTCCCAATCGTCGTGCCTTTGGCCCCCACGGTTCGCTCGGGCTACAACTACGGCAGTGGACTTCCCGCCAGCCGGCTGACTCCGATTTCGGTTCCTCGTTAGAGAATCGTTTGACTTCCCGACAGATCAGATTCACAAGGTGAGACCGATGAGACAACCGATTCAATTCCTGGCTGCGTCCCTGTGCGGCCTGTTGCTGGTGACCGGCGTCGAACTGAGTGCCAACGAGCCGTTGACCGAGGCGGTCCAGGCGATCGAGGAGGGTGTGATTTCGACGGTGACCGGTTCGGACGTGTTTGAGGACACCGGTTATGCCCGGATTTCCCACCGCGACTGGACAGCGCCGACAAGTACACCGGTGTGGGAGATGCCGTTGGTCTATTCCAGGATGTATCCTGGCAAATTCTACGGTCAGCATGGTCGAACGACTGGTCCGGTTCGTCGTTATCCGATCATCGCGGTGCCGACAGATACCAGCCAGCAGGGGTACTACTACCGGCACGTTCCCAACTGGAAGTTCCGTGGCGGCATACTCCCGCCCATTCCGCGCCCATCCCGCTGGCACAAGCGTGCCGGAAGGCCGTCGCACCACATTCACGAGACTCCGGNTCCTGCCAAACAGGCACAAACCAACCCCGGCACGCTTCGCTAGCCCGGGGGTGGTCAGGCCAGTGGCAGAAGNCTGTCACGAGGGGAGACCGGGGACTGGTGGGGTGGTGGCGGACCCTGCGGACGCGTCTAGGGAGGTTGGGGCGGTTGGCCGTCAAGCCTCTTCAGGTCAGCCTGGACAGCCGCTGTTCCNTTCCCCGGGTAGAGTAGCCGTGTGAGCTTGAGNAGTTGCCGGAACTGCTTGAGCCGGCCGGCGAGTTTCAGCGATCTGAGCGTTCCCAGTCTCACGCNCATCCACTCATTGGTGCCGGCGGCGAGCAGTCGTTCAGCGGTTTGCCAATCAGTGACAGCGGCCTGGAGTTGGTCGGCCGATCCGATTGACATCCGGATCGCTGCCATGCGGGACCTCAGCTTCCAGTCCCGTGGTTTGTTTTTGACCAGTTGTTCGTAAAGCGAGATGGCCCGCAGTGGCAGGCCGGCCGCGACGTAGGCCTGGGCCAGGCAGTGGTCGAGTCGATCGATGGTGCCCTGGTCGAGTTGTTGTCGCTGCGTGTCGAGGGTCTGTGCGGCCTGGAGTTGCAGTTCACCAAGTCGTCGCCGGTCGCTGGGGCGGGTGGTGACTGCAACCCGGTCCAGTCCATCGAGAAGCGCCAGCAGATCGGCGGGGCGTCCGGCGAAAGTGGCGATCAGTTTCCGGGCGTCATCGAGTCGACCTTGCCCTGCCAGTGAAAGGACCCGAAGTTGTCTCGCCGTGTCTCGCAGGGTGACGGCTGTGCTGCTTGGTGTCTCACCGTTCACCGTGGGGCCCCTGGTCAGAGCCATCTCCAGGAGTGCATCCACTCGCGGATAATCCGGCCGTGGCCGCTTCAGGCTCAGGCGGGCCAGGCTGAGCACCAGGCTGGCCTGGTCGGTCGTCCATGAACCGGGTGGTTGGGGGAGTTGGGTCACCAGCGCCTTGATGTCGCGGATGGCTGTGTCGAGTTGTTTCCCGCGGTTGGGATCGTCCCGAGCCAGTCCGGCCAGTTCTCTCTCGAGGCTCTCCGCAACAAGTCGTCGAGCGGAGGCAGCTCGTGGGTGACTGGCAGGGATCTTCATCCAGAGAGTGCGTGCGAGGCTGTCATGTTGAAGCTGCTGTTCGAGCGACGCCAGCAGCCAGGTGGCTTCGCCNGTGGTGGGATCGTCCGGGAAGCGTGTCCTGTGTTGGACCAGTGCCCGGTGATAGGCCATCCGGTGCGATGTGGTGGGTTGTTTCCGTTCGACCTGTCCCAGGCACCAGGCCCATAACAGGTGAGCCGAAGCGGCCTGGCGATGAACCGGTTTCTGGTCCGCGACGGCCCGGAACGATTTCACGGCCGAAGCGAAGCGTCCGNCACGCACCATGACCGAGCCACGGGTGAAGGCCAGGTCGCCGGCAAGCTGGGGGCGATCAGTTTCTCGAGCTGTCCGGATGACCTTCGCGAATGCATCAAGTGCTTCTTCNATTCTCTCGGCCTGGTACAGCGAGATCGCCCGATGTTGCCCCTGGGCCAGTTCGGGACCCAGTTGTTGGATGGCGGCCAGGAGATCCCGGTCCTGGATGGCCCGGGTCCTCCAGTAGGCGGTCGGAACCGCGATGGCCCGTTTCGAGGCTGCCAGCCAACGTGTCCAGAGATCCTCGGACCTGGCGGCAGCCGTGGTCGTGCTGGTGACCTGCCACAATCGTGCCAGGCTCGCCTGTGCCAGGAACAGCAATTCATCGGAAGGTGGGGGTGGTCTTGCGAGTCGTGTTTCAACCAGTTGGACAGCCCGGTCGGGTTTCTGGTCATCCAGTTCGATCCACACGCGTTCGGCCAGCAGCGCGTCGTCCTCGGCAAAGTTCGCCGGGTCGAGTATTCTGCGGGCCATGNCAAAGTCGAGTTGCTGTCGAGAGATCTCGGCCAGCAGTCGCGTTCTGGATCGTTGGAGTTGGTCACCGAGTGCGGCGGGAGACATCCTCTTCAGGGTCGTGGCCGCCGCTATCAAGTCGGCGGCCCGGTCGGGGGTTCCCGGCGTCATCATCCGGGCACGGTCCAGGTGAGCTCGTGCGAGCCGCCAGCGAGTGGTCGCCAGCAACAGCCGCCGCCGGTGATTTTTCAACGAACCGGGGTTTTCGAGTCGTTGCTGCAGCGGCGACAGTTGGTTGATCCCCGACTGCAGCTTGTCCAGTGCCTGGCCACGCCGCCGACGATCCAGGGGAGCGAGGTCGGCCAGTCGGGCGAGATAGCCTCCATGTGCCAGGGGGATCAGGGCGGACTGGACGCTCACCCGCAAGCGGCCGGGGTGCTTCGGGAGGAGGGTGTTGAATTCGTCGAGAACGGTCCGGGCGCGGTTCCAGAGATCCCGTTGTTGTGGACCACCTGTGGTCTGGGCGTGCTCGACGAGTGTCCGGGAGAGTTGGAGAGTCGAGTCGAGCCGGAGGTCTGGGGGGAGGTCGGCTTGTGCCAGTTCCTGGAAGCACACGCCTTCGGCGAGGCTGAACAGGCCCCGTTGCCGGAGTCCGTCGAAGTAGCGGTCTCTCGGGGATGGCTGGTCGGCCCGTGTTGCGGACCAGCCCGTGACGAGCACCAGCAGAATGGTGGCGGGAATACGCCTTGGTGTCATGTGGACGCCTCGCNGCTGACCTTATGTCATGCGGGCCACCGGCGGCAAGAGCGAGGCCGTTCCGGATCAGTCGTGGTCGGGGNCCTNGAGTCCAAAGTCGGCCAAATCGATTTGGCCCAGCGCGGAATTGCTGGCGGCGGTTTTGAGTTTTCTGAGGACGAACGACTTGTGATTGGCCACGGCCTGTTCAGAGATACCCANGTGGGTGGANACGTCCTTGTTTCTCCATCCGAGCACCAGCAGCAGTTCGAGACATTCGAGTCGTTCCAGTTGTCCCTCCTCGAGCCACTCGTTGATCAACTCGCCCAGCACGTCCCCCAGCAATTCGGACTCGGCGTTCCGTCCCTCACGACTGCGGACAAGGCTCGAAGCCACCCGGGCGGAACCCACTGGCTCCAGACCGGCGCCGCTGGTGCCGGGCGGTTGCAGGGGAAGCGTCGGGCGNCGGCCTTGGCGGCGGAGTACATCGGTGAGCTTGTGGGCGGCGATGGAGAACAGGAAGCTCTCGAGCCGTGTGCGGTCGGAGTCGTAGTTGGGCAGGCTGGTCAGGAAACCCATGAGTGTTTCCTGCACGACGTCCTCACTGGTGGTGCGATTGCCAATCCGGCTCTGGACGAATGCCAGCAGCCGACCCTCGTAACGGGCGATCAGTTCCTCCCAGGCGTCCGGGCCGCCTTCGCGAACGCGGGCCACCAGCAGTTGGTCAGTGTCTTCGGGCATGATGCGATTATGAGTCGCGAGTCAGGGGCGAGCCAGTCCGGGGATATGTTCCGGCATCAGGCCGAGAGGATTGACGAGGCGGCGAGGCCGGAGGCGGCGACCGCGGCCAGGGCGGCCAGTTGCAGTTTTGCGCGGTGAGTGCCGGCCGATGCGATGTCGAGTCGCAGGTAAAGGTGGATGGTGATGACCAGCAGGCAGAGCAAGGCNGTGATCGTGGCGATGGTCTTGAGCCGGGTGGTTCCGACACGTTGTTTCCAGTGCCCCGCTGCCCAGTCCCGGCTGGCATCGGAAATCTCCAGTCGCACGACACAATGAAACATGTCGCTGGAGGGGGCCAATGCACTGAGCTTGTAGGGGCGGGTGGTCGTGGTTTCGTCGGTGATGAACCGTTGGTTTACCAGGAGTTCACCGGGGAGTTCCCAGTCACCGGCTCGACCATAGACGCGTTCGACTTCGTGCTTGAGTCGCCGTGCAGCGAGGTCGAGTGCCTCGCGCCGCGCGTCGTCCATCGTNGAATGCGGTGTGCTTGCAATTGGAGTCCTCAAGATCGGTCGTCCCGTTTTGTCGTTTTCAACCAGTGTCTGCCTGGTCCAATTGTGGCCGTCGACGACCACTCGCGGGTTGGTGGGGTGTGATTCGTAGTCGGTCGCTGGAGCGTGGCGTGGGGTGAGCGAGCCGCCGGACTGGAAGGCGACAGCACTGACGATCGCGAGGGCCGGGACGATCCAGGCTGCGGCCATAGCCTTGCCGATGACGGTCTTGAGGTCGGTGTCACCGCGGCGGCTGGTCCAGGCGACCCGGATCGCAATTGAGGCTGCCAGGGCAANCAACGAGAAGCCCCAGATCGTCGCGTCTCTGCCCGTGTCTTCAGCGATTTCGGCCAGGAGCAGATTATCCATGTGTGACCTCCTCCCGGTGCAGCCGCGCCGGCCTCAAAGCGGGGTCGATCCAGGGGGCGGAAAGCTGCACCACGATGGCGATGCCCACTCCCCAGCCGACAGCTGCCGCCAACGGGAACTGGATCGCCAGTCCCAGCAGGCTCGAAACCGAGCCAGTCAATAGCAGCGACAGCACACGGAGACGTTTTGGCCGGAAACCGTCGGTGTGCCACCACCAGCGACGGACGCCGAAGAGCAGGGCAAAGAACATCATGTAACCAGCCATGGTGGGTTGTTTGTCCCGGACGAGTTCCAGCGATCCGATCGAATCAACCAGGCCGGAAGTCTGGGACGCTGCCAGGGGGGGCAAGTCGACCAGCAAGACCTGGTGCAACCACCATCCGGCCGCGCCCACACCGGCACCCAGCAGCATCAGTGACAGNCGCCTCATCGATAGGCTGTCGGGACCGGTGCCCTCCCAGGCCTTGGTGCCGACCAGCAATGCCCAGGATCCGATCAGCGTGGTCAATCCAAAGGCGACGGCTGTCAGTGGCGTGGTTTCTCCGGTGTCGCTGAACATCCCGGTCAGTTCACCCACGGCGGTCAGGATGCCGGTAAACAGGATCGCAGCTGCCATACCCGCGGAACCTTCCAGCGCCCGTTGGGACAGCGAGATGTTGCGGACGGCCAGTGGGCCATGTTGGACGACGGGGACAAACAGCCGCGGCCGTTGGGGAGGCGGTTGGCCCGGTCGTGAGTGGCTTGGCTGTTCAGCGATGGTGGCCATGGATGTCTGTGGCTGCTGAATGGCCGGGGCCACTGGAGCGGGGGCCACTGGAGCGGGGGCTTGGTCTGGTGTTGGGGGGGCCTGCTGTGGCGCGACGGGAGGATGTCCTGCCAGGGCGGAGTCGAATTCGACGAGGAGGTCACCGAGGCTCGCGGTGCGAAGCGCGGGATCCTTGGCCAGCGCGTGGCCCAGAACCGGCTGCAGAGATCGCGGCAGCGGGGACAGGTCGGGTTGGTCGGTGAGGTGTCGATTGAGAATCTCAGCAGTGGTTTCTCCATCAAAGGGCACTCGTCCGGTGAGCAGTTCGTAGACGATGGCCGCGGAACTGTAGACATCGATTTCCGGTCCATACTCGCCTCGCGAGATCTCCGGAGCCATGTAGTAGATCGTACCGATGCTCTCGGTTTGTGCTCCTCTTTGGCTGGGGGTGATGATCTTGGAGAGTCCGATATCGCCAATCTTGACCTGTCCCGCTTCGCGGTAGATATTTTGTGGCTTGAGATCCCGGTGGACGATTCCGCGGTCGTGCAGGTAGTCGACTCCGGCGGCGAGTCCGGCGAGCCAGGTGCGAACTTCCGCGATTGGCATTCCCTCGGGAAAATCATCGGCGAGCACTCGATCGAGGGTTGCTCCGCTGACGTATTCCATCACGACCCAGGTGTCGCCATCCTCGTCGTGCCGGATGTCAATGATGGAGACGAGATTGGGGTGTTTGAGGTTCAGGCACAGTTCGGTCCCACGCCGTTCGATCTCGACGTGGCTGTGCAGGAGTTTCAGGGCCACCTCCTTGCCACCGTCACTGATCGCGTAGTACACCTCGCCGAAACCACCCCTCTGGATCCCTCGCTTGATGGTGAATCCNGCAAGTGGTGTCGATTCGGGGGCGAAAGTGAATTTCTTGGAGGTCATCGCCGGCCTCCTCGATTTGAGGACCGTGTCGAGGGAGTTTCGACATGGAACCTGAGATCAGGTCCGGTGACGATCTGCCCGTCTCCGATGGTCGCCTCACCTCTCAGCTTCTTGCCGTTGACTTCCAGTGTCAGCCGTGGTGACCGCACGAGCCAGTCTCCACCACGGTGGATCAGGATCACCGAGTCCTCCCATTCGGGACACTGGATGTGACAATCGCGGCCAGGACCCAGCAGGCAGGTGTCGGCGACCAGGACGACACCGTCGAGGCTGTGCGTTGGCCGGTGGTCGCTCTGGAACCTGAGTCGACCTGAGCCGGAGAGGACGGTGGGGCGGTGGAAACTGAGTTGGACTGTGCGTCCGAGCGTGATGTCGGCTCCATCGGGAAGNTCGGTCCACTCGACCACTCGCCGTTGGTTGACCCGGGTCGGCCCGTGGGCCTCCAGCAGGTACCCACCATCGTCACGGTGGATGGTGGCGTGTTGCCTGGAGAGGCTGGCGAGCAACTGGATGTCTGTGTCGGGAGCCTGGGGCCCTCCGATGGTGATCGCCTGGCGGGTCAGCAGCAGAAAACCGCCGACTCCGTCGATCCACAGCAGGTGCCGATCCTCGTTGGTCGAGGCCGGTTCCGACTGGAGTGATCGTCGGGCGGGCATCGGTTGGGTTTCCATCAGGCTGGGCATTGGAGTTGTCCAGTGCTTGAGGATAACGTCTGGCCAGTTGTAGAGAACGTGANCGTGGTGGTTTTCGATGGTTGATGGCCCGGATTGCACCGTCAGGCCGTGCCCCGCGTTGTCGTGCGGGACACGGCCCTGGTGCTCGCCACCGGCACTATTTGCCGCTGTCGGCGACCGACCCATCCGAGTCGGCAAGAGACTTCCTGGGGCCGAAGTAATCGTCGATCCGGTTGGTGATCGATGATTCGGTCGGTTCGGAAGAATCCTCGACCGGGATCAANCCGTTGACCTGACCCTCGAGGTTNGCCTGCCGTTCGCGGACATCGAGCTGCTTGTTGAGCTCGAGAATCAACTTCTTGGCACGTGCCAGTTTCGAATCGTCAAAGTCAAGAGTTGCCGTGGCTTCGGCCGCCTCAACAGTTCGCAGACGCGCTCCGAGTTGCTCGATCTGCAGCTCGAGATCCTGCTTGGCAGTGAGCATCGCGTCGAGCTTCTCCTGGTTGGCCGTCATCGTTCTCTGCCAGGCCTTCAGAATCTGCGCGTCGCTCTCCAGGGAGTTCTCCGCCACCTTGTAGAGCTTGAAACGTTTCTCGAGATCCTTGCGAACATCGTCGGCCGAATAGGAATGCTTGGCATAAACGAACTCGCTCCGGCCGGTGTCGAGATCGTTCCGCAGGGCCAGGATGGCCTTTTTCTTGGAGTCCAGGGCCCCGGTCTTGCGATCGACTTCCTTGGACTTGTGATCGATGTCGACCTGTGCCGAGGCGATCACGTGCATCATGTCCCGAATGTCCGGGACGAGGTTTTCGACTTCCGTGCGAGCACGCTCGATCTCNAATTCCAGCGGCACTTCCGATTTGACCGCATTGCGGACCGTTCCGCCCCAGGTCGTGGCGTAACTGAACACGTCACGTCCGAATACGAAGGTCCCCAGGGCCACCATGACAGCCGCACCAATCAGGGTCTTCTTCAACATGGTACTGTCCCCTTTGACTTNTACCCTTGGAGGTCATCGACGGGAGACCATCTCACCGACAAAGTGCCTGCCAATTTGTGTTTCTGGGGGTACTTCGCCAGGGGGGACAGGATATTGGACGCGTTGAGTCGTTTTTTTCGGGAAGTTGAGAGGTCGTAAACTACTCGTCACCCCAGGCACGATAGAAGAATTCGACCCAGTTCCTGTAGAGAATCCCCTCGATGTCTTCTTCGGAGTATCCACGTGCGGCCAGAATCGTGGCAATATTGCCCAGGTCAGCAATCGTTTCGAGATCGGCCGGTGACTGTTCCTTGCCAAAGCCACCGTCGAGATCGGTTCCCAGGGCTACGTGACGAGCATTTCCGGCGATCTGGCAGATGTGATCGATGTGATCAACGATGTGCTCCATCGTCACCTCACCGGGTTCGGTCACGCCGATCACCCAGCCAGGCTTGATCATCCAGCAATCGAAAGCGGCTCCGATCACCGCATCGCGTTCAATCAGGACCTTGATCTGCTCGTCGTCCAGTTGTCGGTCACCGGGGACCAGTGTCCGACAGTTGTGGTGGCTGGCCAGCACCGGCCCCGAGTAGACATCGAGAGCCTCCCAGAATGATTGATCTGAAAGGTGCGTGACGTCCAGGAGCATTCCGGCCTGTTCCATTTCCCGCAGCAGGGCGGGACCGTCGGCTGTCAAACCGCCTTCGCTGCCGGTACCAAAACAGTAGGGGGCGGGGCCGTAGTGGGCGGGACCGAGGATCTTCAGGCCGGCCTCATACCATTCAGCCACTTGGGCGGGTGAGAGGATGGGAGGGCTGCCTTCCATGCTGAGAATGAACCCGATGGGCAGCGTGCCGGTTGTGTCGTTTTCCCAGGCGGTGACATGTTCGCGAAGAGAAGCACTGTCGGTGATTTCGCGGAGCACACCACGTTCAACCATTGAGCGGTAGTAGGCCAGTTGGCCATGTGCTGCACCATAGGCAGCGTCTCGTGACTGGAAGTGAGTCAGCACCGCGTCCTTGCGATGGAGCCTGGGAAGCAGTGTCGAGATAGTCATCCCGATCCGGCCTTGTCGCAGTTCTTCCCAACTCACGGTGCAATCACCCGGTGTGATTCCCTCGAATTGGTTCTCGAACTCTCTCAACTCGGCAACCGATTTCAACAGGTCCCGGTTCCATTCCAGGGCATTCCAGGCCATGTCCAGGTGAGCATCGAATATCAGGCGGGGGGGGGCAGTCATGAGGAGCCTTTGAGTGGAAGGGCCTTGGCAGGCGGTTGAAAAGATCAGGTTTGGGTTGGGATTAGGACTCGTCGGTAACGGAGGGCCTGGTATTGCAGGGGCAGGTGCCGGCAGCCAGGAGGAACCAGCCAATGATCATCAGCGTACCGCCGGTAGGAGCAGCGGCTCCGAAGGCGGGGTTTCCGGTGAGAGTGAGTCCATACAGTCCGCCGGAGAAACCGATGACACCCAGGCCAAAGCTGATTCCGGCGGCTTGTAGCGGCCAGTTGCGGGTTCCGTCGAGAGATCCGGCCAGCCCAACGGCGATCATGCCCAGCGCATGCCAGACGTGGTAACGAACTCCGGTTCGGAAGTCATCGAGTGCCTTGGCGGCGGCTGGAATCTTGCCAGCAAGTGTCTCAGCCGGTGGTTTCGATCCATGATTTGACTCGAGTGTCTCGTCCAGTCCGTGGGCGGCAAATGCTCCTGCGATCACTCCCAGTCCCAGCAGCACGGCACCACAGGTGACCCAGCAGCGGCAGCATTTGTTTGACATCGAACAGTTTCCGGGGACAAGGAGTGAATTCAACCAGTCTAGGGACGCGGGGCCGGTGATCAATCGTTCCCGNTTCGTTGTCTTAANGAAGACATGTCAGTGGCGGATGATCCCAGCGAGTTGAGCGATGGTCAATGCCGCCGTCCCCAACAACAGATAACCGAAGTGCTTTCGGAGTGCGACACCACCAAGTCGAGCACTGAGTTGCGAGCCGATGCGTGCTCCGACACTGCCTCCGGCTAACAAGGCCATCGCTGGTACCAGTTCAACTCGGCCGTNCCAGGCATGGATGACCGCAGCCTGGGAGGCAACCAGCCAGACGACGACCAGTGTGACGGCGACCGCTTGGTGGGTGCCAAGGCCGATACAGTAGATCAGTCCAGGCAGCATGATCATTCCACCCGAGAGCCCCAGCAAACCGGCCAGAAATCCAACTGCGAGACCGAACCAGGCCAGCACAACGATCGATGTTTTCTTGGTGTCGAGTTGCGGGAAAGTGGCAAAGGGGGGGAGTGGACACTTCGCCAGCCAGCCCCGTTGGAATGGACGGCCCTGAGCACTACGGTGGGTGTCCCAAACCGCGAGTAGTCCCACCGCGGTCAGGAGCACCGAGTAGGTTCCCAGCACGATGGTTTCGCCGACTTGTCCGGTTTCGACATCAGAGGCTGTGAGTGTCAGAATCCTGGAGCCAAACCAGACACCCGTCAGCAGACCCCCACTGACGATCAGTGGCAGTTCCAGATGGTGCCAGTCGATCTTCCGTATCATCAGGCCCGTGGTCGATTGGCCGAGGGCCTGGCAGGAAGCTGTCCCAATCCACGCCATTCGGAATCCGTAGAGAGCCGAAAGGACCGGCACAATCAGGAAGCCGCCACCGATTCCGAAAAGTCCCGAAACGATGCCGATGCCCACTCCGGCCAGCACCGTTGTCACAATCTCGAACGCGGCGAATGGCTCGTCCACTCCAACCTGTCCCAGGATCGGACCGACGGTCAGAACGGAAGCGGTCAGCGAGTCGATGGTGTCGGCTGGCATGGTAGAGGGATCAGATTCAGATCTGGTAATCCTGGACGATCGGTTCCTCGAACCGGGACTGACCACGAAGTCGTGCCAGCCAATTGAAGATCAAGTGGACGATCAGGCCCCAAAGTATCGGAAGCACGAGAGCGGCAACGGCCACGCCAATCCGGGCAGCTATGCTCTCGGTTGGTTCGGCTGCCGGGCCGATCGTGTCGGCCGCAACGTCCGTCATTTTGCTGGCGGTTTCAGGAAGCGTCACAGGCGTTTCGATCCCAAAAACGGAGTTTTTCGGGGTGTTTCACCAGTAGGCGGCGTCTGCCAGGTGGCCAGCCGAAGTTCTCCGGCTCCTGTCAGAACCAATGACGCACGGTAGTGGTCCACGAGTTGGTGGTCAACGATGGACTCGAGTCGAGGACCTGAAAGGGTTTTCTCTGCAAAATTCGCCGAAAAAAACAAAAACGGCAGATTTGGTGACCCTGTTCGTGACCGGAAGGCTGGAATTGGCTATCCTGCAATGAAGATCGAAGTGTCCGGGACGCTACATGGTTCGGAACAGATCGGAGTTTCTACTGAGAATGCCGACCTGTTAGGCAGGCACCATCAGACGAAATACCCCGAACCCGGCCTTCTCGTATCACGCCCAGTTGCTGACAAATAGTCAGACAGGAGACGTTGAGATGCGGATTACCATGCCGAGTCGCCAGCCAAGCCGTTCCCACCAGGCTTTCGGAGTTCTGAAGGCCGGGGCGCAAATGGGCCTACGCTGGTCGGGGCATACTGCCCTGTCAGTTCTTCTGACTCTCTCACTCATGACCACCTCGGGTTGTGGTGAGTCTGATAGCGGCGGTGACGAGGTTGCTCAATCGGACACCAAGGCGGATGCTGGCGGCGGTGGCGGAATGCCAGGCGGTGGTGGACCTCCGGGTGGCGGCGGTGGCGGAATGCCCGGCGGCGGTGGACCCCCAGGCGGCGGTGGCGGGGGAATGCCCGGCGGCGGTGGACCTCCGGGTGCTGGCGGACAAGGAATCCCGGGTGGCGGTGGCCAGCCCGGTGCTGGCGGACAAGGAATCCCGGGCGGCGGTGGTCAGCCCGGTGGTGGTGGACAAGGAATCCCGGGCGGCGGTGGTCAGCCCGGTGGTGGTGGACAAGGCTTCCCGGGTGGCGGTGGTCAGCCCGGTGCTGGCGGACAAGGAATCCCGGGCGGCGGTGGTCAGCCCGGTGGTGGTGGACAAGGCTTCCCGGGTGGCGGTGGCCAGCCCGGCGGTGGTGGTCGCGGTTTGCCCCCAGCACCTTCGGGCCTTTCGGCTGGATCAGGCCCAGGAGGCGGCGCACCTGGAGGTGGCGGGCAAGGTGGATCTGACGCGGGCATTCCCGGACTTGGTGGGGATGGTGCCGGACAGGAAGGCTTTCCTCAGGGTGGACCTGGTGGAGCAGCCGGCGGCGGACCCGGTGGTGCTGGCGGATTTCCCGGCCAGGGTGGAGCCCCCGGCGGACCCGGTGGTGCTGGCGGATTTCCCGGTCAGGGTGGAGCACCCGGCGGACCCGGTGGTGCTGGTGGATTTCCCGGTCAGGGTGGAGCACCCGGCGGACCCGGTGGTGCTGGCGGATTTCCCGGTCAGGGTGGAGCACCCGGACAGGGGAGAGCTCGTGGAGCTGGAAATTCGGGTCGCGGACAAGGATCGCTTGAAGGCCGAGTCGCTCCCGCGTTCACGCTGAAGTCGTTGAATGGCAAGACGGTGAGCTTGTCTGCTCACAAGGGTAAGCAGATCGTCATTCTGGATTTCTGGGCCACGTGGTGTGGGCCCTGTGTGAAGGGGATGCCGATCACCCAGAAAGTTGCAAAACAGTACGCGTCCAAAGGCGTGGTGCTGTATGCAGTCAACTTGAAAGAAGACGCGAAGAAAATTCGAACGTTTCTTAACAAGCAAAAATTGAAGATCAATGTTCTGTTGGATTCCAAGGGGACAATTGCAAAGAACTACGGTGTGAATTCGATTCCGATGCTAGTGCTGATTGACAAGGATGGTACGGTCCAAAAGATACACATTGGTTTGAGTAATAGCCTTGAAAATTCGCTCAAACGTGACCTGGATGCGCTGGTTGCTGGAAAGAAGATAGCAAAGCCTGCGGCGTCTCGTGGTCAGAATCAGCGAGGTGGTTTCCCGGGCCAGGGTGGTGCAGCCGGTGGTGCTGGTGGCTTCCCGGGCCAGGGTGGTGCAGCCGGTGGTGCTGGTGGCTTCCCGGGCCAGGGTGGAGCACCTGGTGGTGCCGGCGGTTTCCCGGGCCAGGGTGGTGCAGCCGGTGGTGCCGGTGGCTTTCCCGGCCAGGGTGGAGCACCCGGCGGTGCCGGTGGTTTCCCGGGCCAGGGTGGAGCCGGAGGTGGTTTTCCCGGTCAGGGGGGCGTTGGCGGCCAGAAGAAGCCTCAACCGAAGCCCGGAACGCCTGAATATGCGGCCGACGATTTCGTGGCCAAGATGATTGCTGGAAATTCCAAGGCTGCTGCTGCGATGGTGGCGTCATCGGCCCGGACTCCGGCCTTGAAAGAGTTGCTCAAGGGCAATTCGGCGAAGTCGGCTGGCCAGTGGAAGCAGGTGCTCCAGGGGGCTCAACGCAACGGCGTGGCCCGGGCGGTGGGTGCGAACAGGGTGGTGACCCTGACGAACTCAAAAAGGCAGACTGTCCGGATCACGTTGCAACGCAAAGGCTCGGACTACAAGATTTACAGCATTGCCGTGGGAAGCAGTTCAACAAAGAAACGACGTCGTCGGTAACGGCGGTCGTTCTTGTTGAACTAGTGCTTGAAGTGGCGTCGCCCGGTGAAGACCATCGCGATGTCGTGTTCGTTGCATGCTTCGATCACGGCGTCGTCTCCCCGTGACCCACCGGGTTGAGCGATTGCGGCAATTCCGGCTGCCGCCGCTTGATCAATGCCGTCGCGGAAGGGGAAGAAGGCATCGGAGGCGAGCACAGCGCCCTGGGCACGGTCACCAGCTTTGCGATGGGCGATGTGTACCGAGTCGAGTCGGCTCATCTGGCCTGCTCCAACGCCGACGACCGCGAGATCCTTGGCAAACACGATCGCATTGGATTTGACGTGCTTGGCGACTGACCAGACAAACTTCAAATCCAGCATCTCGGATTCGGTGGGCTGTCGTTGGGTCACCGTCTTCCACTCGTCCAGCGGCTCTTCTCCCTCGTCCCGATCCTGCACCAGCATTCCACCACTGATTCTGCGGTACTCGGGGCCGGCATCTCGAGGCTGGCCGAGTGCATCGAGTTGGAGCAAGCGAACGTTGTTTTTCCATTTGGGTCGCGTCGTCAGCGCTTCAAGTGCGGCCTCGTCGTATCCCGGAGCGATAATCGCCTCGATGAACCGCCCTGGTTCGCAGAGTGCTTCGGCGGTTTCCAGATCGACGGGAAGATTGAATCCCAGGATTGAGCCAAAGGCACTGACCGTGTCACCGGCATAGGCGGCGGCGAAGGCCTGGGATTGTGACTGGCCGACGGCGCATCCGCACGGATTGTTGTGTTTGATGACGACAGCTGCCGGTTCCTGAAACTCCCGGACAATGGACAAGGCGGCGTCGAGATCAAGCAGGTTGTTGTAGGAAAGTTCCTTGCCGCTCAGAACCTCGGCGGCAGCCAGCGTGGCTGGGTCTGCTCCCGGTTCGGTGTACCAGCGACCTTTTTGGTGTGGATTTTCTCCGTAGCGGAGCGTGGCCCGGGGCTGGAGTGTGATTGTCAGCGGTTGATCGTCCGGTGCGTCTTCGTCGGCATCGTCGCTGGTTGCCTGGTTGACGATCGTTGCCATGTAATCGGCGATGGAGCGATCGTAGGCGGCTGTCATTTCGAAAGCTGCGGCGGCGAGTTCGCGCCGGAGCGATTCGTCGAGCCCGTCTTCGGAGAGGGCTGCGATGACCGGGTCGTATTGTTCGGCGCGGGTGACGATGGCGACATAGGCATGATTCTTGGCCGAAGATCGAACCATGCTTGGTCCACCGATATCGATCTGTTCGATGGCCTCGGGCACAGTCACACCGTCGCGGGCGATAGTCTGCTCGAAGGGGTACAGGTTGCACACGACCAGTTCGAACGGGACGATGTCGTGTTCGGCGATCGCCTCGGCGTCGTCGGGTTGGTCGGGCCGTCCCAGGATGGCACCATGAACCTTGGGGTGCAGTGTCTTGACCCGTCCTCCCATGATTTCGGGGAAGCCGGTGTATTCAGAAATGCCGATCACCGCCACACCGGCTTCCTCGAGGTGTCGCCGGGTTCCCCCGGTTGAAATGACCTCGAATCCCAGTTCGGTCAGTCGACTGACAAAAGGGACCAATCCGGTCTTGTCGCTGACACTGACCAGGGCCCTCCGCGCTGAGCCATTGCTCATGATTGAGACTCTCCCGTTCCGGGTCCATCCGTTTCGGGGCGCGATCCTACTGACGTGGGCGAGTCAATTCAAACCCGCCGGGACTGTTGTGTCCGGTCAGTTTCCCGCGGCGTTGCCATTCGCGGGGGCCGGGGTGGCCGGAGCCGGTGTCGCCGGTGCATCTGACTGCGGTGTTTCCGGAGCAAATTCTGGAAGAATCGGCAGCAGATCCGGGTTCTGGTGGTAGACCGGGAACTCGTGGTCGGCTCCCGATTCGCGAATCGCGACAATCATCCCGCTGTTGGTGGCCATGTACAGTCGGTCAGTTCGATCATTTGCGTACTTGACTCCGAACTGTCGCAGCGGCATCGTTCCCAGGACCGCGCCATCAACGCGACGGAGGATCACGACGTTGCCGACGTGATCGGTTCCGTAGAGTCGGTTGATCGAGGAGCCGACAAAATCTCGGACGCCGTGTCGCCACCAGGTTCGTTTTCCGGTCAATGCTGAAAGTGCGAACAATCCACCGGCGTCCGGGAAAATAAACACCTGCTGTCCGATCACACGTGGCGTCCGACGGATCGGGAAGCCCGAGGGAAATGGTTGCCAACGTGAGTTGCCGTTTTCGGCGTTGAGGCAATAGAGGTTGAAGTCCTCGCACGCGATGTAAAGGAAACCGGAGTGATAAGTGACCGGGGCGGAGACGGGTGAATCGGTCTCGGATTGCCATTGCAGCCGGGGTGAACCGGCGGTGATGCTGTACAGCGAATTGTCGAGGCTGGCAAAATTGACCACGCGACCTGTTGCGATCGGTGGGGTGGTGATTTGCTTTCCGGTTTTGAACCGCCACTGCCGGGCCAGGAAACCCCATTTGGCCAACTCGTTCTTCAAGTACAACTCCCGGATGCGGTGCAGGTCGAACGCATAGATGCTGCCATCGTGGGAACCGAAAAAGATCTGGTCGTCGCTGACAGCAGGGCTGGTGGAGGGGGTTCGGGGCAGTTTGAGTTCCCAGAGCAATTCGCCGGAGAACTTGTTGAGACAGTAGAGCTTGCGGGCGGCCGGGATGAACGCGAAGTCGCTGTTGGTCACGGCCTGCTGGCTGGGGGCATCGCGAGGACCCAGCTGTGCTGACCACAGTCGACGCCCCGATTCGTTGTCGAAAGCGGTGACCGCGCCGCTGCTGGACTGCATCACCACGACGTCTTCATCGACACTCATGTGCGCGATCACGTCGCGGCTGGGATCGAGGACTGCCTGCCCCCACCACATGCGGACGAGACCATGACGCCTGAGCATTGTGTGCGAGGGCAGGACGTTGCCACGAATCCCCTGCTGGGCCGAAACGGGAGCCGGAGACAGGCTCGCCATCGGTACGACCAGTGACAGGAGGAGGGTGGAACGGATTGAGTGTTTTCGATTCATGACGGTCAATCGTGGTGGGCAGTTGAAGGACACTCTACCTGAGTCTATCCGCAGCAGGGGGGAGCCAGCCAGAGGCTGGCGCGGCCTATCCTCCTTCAGTCGGCGGTTGCCCGAGGTATCGCGAGCCGAAGCCCGATTGAGATCTCCGGAGAAGGGAATTGTTGGCCTCGGGGTGCTTCGACCGGTACAATTCCGCCGACTGCCCCGGCCGTCAGGATCTGTGTCTGACTGGTCGAGTGTGGCAGATGAGGGGTGCCGGTTGTGACGAGAACTCCGGGCAATTCGATTGTGGGGATTCCTGCGGGGGCGATGTGGTGCGTGGTGGGCATCTCGTGGGCCATTCTTGGCGGTTCGCCCCTGTCAGCCGATGTGATCCGGTTGGAAAATGGCGGTGAATTGCGAGGGGAATTGGTCGGTGCGGTGACACGCACTCCCGGTGAGACGGTTGTCATTCGCACCTTGACGGGGAGTCGAGTGGAGGTGGCCGGGGAACGGGTTGTGCTGGTGGCCCGGCGGTCTTTGAAGGTTGAGCAATACGAGGAGCGAAGTGACCGGGTGGCAACCGGGAATGACACGGTGGAAGGTCACTGGGAATTGGCCGAATGGTGTCGCATCCAGCGATTGCCGGACCAGCGACGCAAACACCTGGAACGAGTCGTGTCGCTGGATCCCTCGCACCGCTCGGCGCATTACGGGCTGGGGCACACCCTGCGCAACGGGAAATGGACGAGTCGTGAGGAGTTCATGGCGTCACGAGGCCTTGTCCGTTATCGGGGGCGTTACATCACGCCACAGCAGCGAGAGGATCTCGAGGCCGCTTCCGTTGGCGCCGCGGCATATCGCAAGTGGTTTGCTCAGATTCGGATCTGGCACAAGTGGCTCAAGACAGATGATTCGAAACAGCAGGGACGGGCGCGAGCTGAACTGGAGCGAGTCCGGGATTCTGCGGCGGTGGTGCCGCTGGTACGGGTTTTGGGGCGTGACAAGTCCGAGTCGACGCGAGTGTTGCTGGCCGGTGTCCTGGGGGGGGTACCGGGTCCGGATCCGGTCGGTCCGCTGGTGGACCTGGCGTTGCGTGACCGGAGCTACCGTGTCCGTGCCGCAGCACGAAACGCGATTGGTCCGAAGCGACTGACCGTGGCGGTTCGGTTTGCAGTGGTCGGCCTGGGAGACAGGTCAAACGCCGTTGTCCGTCGTTCGGCGATCCTGTTGGGGGAGTGTGGAGATGTGACAGCGGTTCCACCCTTGATCGCTGCGCTGGTCACTCGGCATGTGCATCGCGTGCGTGTGCCCGGAAGTCGCCATCCGAGTTTTGCGTTCGCACGGGATGGAACCGCGGTGCACCCGGCGGTGGCCCAGGGATTCGGTGTTCCCCCGGAAGTTTTGCGAGGGATGCAGATGGGGCAATTTCCTTTTGGGGTTGTCATCTTGCCTCCCCAATTTGCCGAAAAAGAGACTCAGGTGATCTCGGTGGTCGTCGATCGTGAGAACCCGGAAGTTCTGGCGGCCCTGAAGAGACTGACTGGAAACGCGGGGGCGAATTACGACCGACGCGCCTGGGAATTGTGGTGGTTGGCGTTTCGCCAGGGGACAAAATGACCGATTTGCCGTCAGCGCGAGCGGCGCGACAATTGCTGGAAAGTCTCGAACGGTCCGGTGTGACCCACTTGGCCTGTCCTCCGGTGAGTCCAACTCAACAAACGACAGACAGCGAGGTGCCCATGACTGGAACAGCAGGAGATGCGTCGGGTGGCCTGGAAGGGATTGCTGGCGTGGTTGCTGGTTGTCGGCTGTGCCAGGAGTTGGCCGAGACGAGAACGCAAACAGTCTTTGGCGTTGGTGATCCCAACGCGAAGATCCTGTTCGTCGGTGAGGCACCGGGTGCTGATGAGGATCGATTGGGCGAACCGTTTGTCGGTCGGGCGGGCAAGTTGCTCAACCAGATAATCGAAGCGTGTGGGATGCGCCGCGAGGAGATCTACATCTGCAATATTCTGAAGTGTCGCCCTCCGGGAAATCGCAACCCGTCGCCGGAGGAAGCTGGGAATTGTCGCCAGTTTCTTGATGGCCAGATTGCTTCGGTTCAGCCCGAGTACATAGTCTGCTGGGGATCGGTGGCCGCCAAGAACTTGCTGGATTCAACCGAGACGATTGGTCGAATGCGTCGGCAGTTCTTCGAGTACGGCGGTGCCAAGGTTCTGTGCACCTACCACCCGTCCTACCTGTTGAGGAACCCGTCGGCAAAGAAGGATGTCTGGGAGGACATGCAACTGTTGTTTGCGGACATGGGTGTCACGCTGACTGCGGCGAAGCGAAGCGACAACGGGGCGTGAACTGGTGCCCGCCTACGGTCTCGACTCCGCCTCAAGTGACTTGAGGTACAGGGCCTTGATGTAGGGGATGGGTTCGTTGCCGAGTGCCTTGAGAATGGTGCCACCGGCGGTGAAGCAATGGGTGACCCAGTCGGGTTGACCGTAGCGTGCCAGGGCGGTTCCACCCTCTCCTCCACCGACGTACACCTCGACGCCCGCATCGGTCATTCGTTTGAGTTGGCCCACGAATTCCCGTGTGCCTTTCTCGAAGGCTTCTTCTTCGAAGAGTCCGAACACGCCGTTGTGAAACGCGATGGCCGGTCGACGGCCGGCCTGGACCTCCATCCGGTGAGAGTCCAGGAACTTGCCGACGGCCTCGACTTGGACGGCGCGGGTTTCCGGGCCGACATCAAACTGCGCGTCCCCATCCGGGATAACGCGACTGGCCGTGCCATCTCCGAGGACGAAATCGACGGGCAGCACGAATTCGACCCCGGCTTCCAATCCCTGCCGGTACATGGCACCGGCCTGATCGATTCGTTCGGGGGGGATGTAGATCTTGGCCTGGGTCGGGTCCCCGGCAAGCCCGAGTCCGAATTCGTTGCCATCGTGTCGAGCGGCGGCGGCCTTGAGTGCCAGGGCAAGTCCTCCGGCGGCGATCACGGTCTTGACTTGTTTGCGGGCGAGAATTTGTTCGAGGTCATCAAGCTTGTTGATCTTGATGCCACTGAAAACGACGAGGTCGGCTTGGCGGGTGCGGGTCACGTGCCGGCTGAGTTCTTCGTCAACGTAACGTCCCAGTGCGACCTGTTGGCATCCCAGCGGAACGAGTGTGCTGGAGAGATCCCGGTTCGAGGCAGCAAAACCCTCGTTGACGTGTACGTCGGCGAGCAGGTCGCTGACGGAGTTGACGTAGTTGGTCAACCGTGGAGCCATCTCGGCGATCGTTTCATCGTCGGCCTTCCACAATGCCCGCTCGAGCGAGTAGCGGCGGGTGTTTTCGAGGACGGCAATGGCGCCGTCTGGCAAACCGGCCACTTCGTCAGCAGCTGTTGCCAGCACGTGACCGGTCTGGTCATCGAGCCACTCTTTGACAAATGTGACGGGGTGATTGCCGCGAACCTCCGGTGGCAACAGCGTGTCCAGGTGACGGGCAATCGGTTCCAGGGACATCTTGGGGTCGCGTCCCCGATGTCCGTAAACCAGTTGCACCCAACCCCTTCGGCCACCATGGGTCAGCGTGTCAACCAGTGAACGGATCCGAACATCATCGGGGATTGATCCGTCGGCCTGGACCACCACATCCGTGTCACCTCGAACGAGAACGCGAGTGCCCGATGGGAGGTCGTCGAGCGTGTCGAGATTGGGAATGTTCTCGAGACACTCTTCCAATGACGGGATGCTGTCGGAGGTGCCGGCGAGGGCGGAGCACCAGCGGATGGTGGACTCGGTGGAAACAGTCATGGCGGTGCGTTTGTGGGGGGTGAGTGAGTCGGAAAGCACGTGTTGCGAGTACCGGGGATAAAGGGTGTCGTTGTCCTGCGTCAAGCCAGCCGGAAATCCGTCTGTCGGGGGTTTCCGGCGTGTCGATGGATTGCCTATGATCGGACTCGATCCGGCATCCTGCCGCAAGAGTGTCCCAGATCCGACCGAGAGCCGGTGTGAATCAAGAGTCCCGTGGTTGGAGATGGTTGGACCGACGACGCGTCCCGGCGCGTGGGCTGCTGTTGGTAACGTGCCTTCTGGCTGGTGGCCCGTCGGTGAGTGCAGACGATCGTCCGGTGATTCGATCCGTTTCGATCGGTCTTGGGGGATGGGCCAAGGTTGGCAAGTGGGCGCCGGTCCGTGTGGATGTCGATTGTGGCCGGTCAACCGGGGCACTCCGGCTGGTGTTGACGGCATCGGATCCCTCTGAACGCACGGCCGCTTTCGTTTCGCCGGAGGTCCGGATCGATGCGGCAGGTCGTGCCCGCGTTGTTGGCTGGTTTCAGCCTGGACGGCTTGGAGGTGACCTGGGTGTGTCGATCGAGAAAGAAGGCGTGGTGGTCGATCGTCGCACGGTTTCGCTGATGACGGCGCCGCGGCGCCCATTCAACTGGCGAATGAGGATTGGCGAGACGGAAGTTTCCAGTGGAGTGGACCGGATCGACATTCCAGTGCGGCCGGGACAGTCAGTGGTCTTCATCAATGGTGACTCTCACGCCGCGCATGGCCTGGTCATCCCGGGCGGTTCCGCGGAGGGGTTGCGCGAGACGACCGGATCGGTTGGCGAGTTGATTGATCCGGCGGTGGCAGGTGTCGAGCCGGCCAAGCGGCCGGTGATGGCCCGTTTCGAGGTGACCGGTGAGTTGGCCCGGCCGGTCTCGTTTCACGGTTTGTCCACCGGATGGGCCCTGTCGGGGCGATTCACTCGAGGTGAGTCCAAGCCGGCCGAGGCAGTCGACCAGGGGACAGAGATCGAGGTCATCGTCGAAGGGGCCCCGGTGGTGTTGAGCCAGTCCGAGAAGCTGTGGGTGTCCTGGGGCCAGGCCGCAGGGATGGATGTGACGGGTGTGGAACGGAACGGGGACCGGCGTGTCGAAATGGCCGAGCGTGCGATTCCGTGGTCGGGAAGATCACGGCGGATCAACCACGTTGTCGATCTCGATGCCGTTGACGCGATCATCATGGCTGCTGGAGATGGCTATGTGATAGACGCAGCGGACAGCCAGATGCTGTCCCGGTGGGTTGCGGCCGGTGGTCATCTCGTGGTCTCGGTTGGATCCCAGCGAGCCGAGTGGGTCCAAAGTCCTCTGGCAAAATGGATTCCCGTCCTGGCAGAAAAAGACCGGCAGTTGAGCGACAGTGATCTCAGGGGGTTGGAAACTCTCTCGTTGGCCGGCAACCGGATTCCATTCCAGGGCCGCGTGGGAGGTTCGGTTCTCAAGTTGAGGGACGGGCGCACATCGGTGGCGTCCCTCAGCGGTCCATTGATTGGAGTGGCGGCTTACGGCTTTGGGCGAGTCACGATGGTCGCCGTCGATATCGACCGCCGGCCCCTGGCCCGGTGGGTGGATCTGCCGCGATTGATTGAACGACTGGTCGAAGGAGTGGGGGCGACCGAGCCGGCCGTGATCGCGGCCGAATCGCGATCGACCCGCGGCCAGGGAGCCCTGTCGTATACGGGTGTCACGGACCTGAAGACGCAGTTGCACGGTGTCCAGGATGATTTTCAGCAGGTGAGCCGCCCGGGGATCTGGCAGGTGTTCTTGCTGGTGATCGGCGTGCTGTTGCTGGTCGGTCCGGTCGATTTTGTGTTGGTGCGGCACGTGTTGAAACGGCCGCGCGCGACCTGGGCGACGCTGCCGTTGATCATCCTGTCCACGGTTGGACTGGCGGTGTGGAGTGGTGGCACTGTCAAGGGGCGCGAAGTGCTGGTCAATCAACTCGACATTCTCGACCTGGATGCGTTGACGGGACACGTCGAAGGCCGGAGTTGGGCTACGATTTATTCCGGGCAGAGTCAAAGGCTGAAAGTCGAATTCCGGCCGGCTGGTTGGTTGACGGCGGACACGTCGAAACAGGACGAGACGGATTGCTGGGTGTCGTGGAGTGGTGTGCCGGAGACGACATTTGGGGGAATGCACCGGGTGGGACAGCGAGGGCTCGACGAACCGGATTACCATGTGGCATGTGGAGGCAGTGAATCGTCGATCGTCGACCTGCCCGTGGCCGTGTCATCGACACGGACAGTCTCGGCAACGTGGCAACACGTGTGCCGTGACGCTCAGTTGACGGCAGCGTTGGAGAGTGGTGGTGTGGGGCAATTGTCCGGGGAATTGACTCACTCGTTCCCCGGGGTGATCGATGACTGGCTGGTGGTCTACGGCAATCGTGTCTACATGTCTCGGACGTCGGAGGGTCGNAGCGGGACATGGGCGTCGGGAACACCCTTGCGGTTGGATGGTCCCGNGGTCCGNGACGAGTCTTTGAANCGTTACTTGACCCGCACCACGATTCACACGGTGGCTCGCAGGCAGGGAGACGGAACAGAGGTCGTGGCCGTGGCGGGACAATACAGACCGCTGGGAAGAAACCCGCTTGATTGGTTCGAGACGTTGACATTTCACCGCGCCGCCGGTGGCAGTGGTTACACCGGGTTGAAGAATCGGGACCTCGAGGCTCTGGATCTGTCAGAACTCATCCAACTCGGTCGTGCNGTGCTGGTTGGTCGGTTGAAGTTGCCGGCCGATGGCGGNCAGAAGCCGGATGCGGGAACCGAACTGCGGATTGATGGTGAGGCGGCGAGGGCGGCGGGGGGGCGTCAACTGACCTACCTTCGGATCGTGTTGCCAGTAAAGAGCCGGCGGATCCGACCAACACAGAAGTTTTTCGATCCCGACCAGAAAACGTCGAAGTGATGCTGGATTCTTGTCTCGAGACAGACACGAGAGGATTGCCGTGATCACCACTCGAAAACTGACCAAGCAGTATGGTGACCTGGTCGCTGTGAATAACATCGACCTGGACCTGTCCGAGGGTGACGTATTCGGCTTCATTGGTCCCAACGGNTCGGGCAAGACGACGACGATGCGAATGATCGCGACCTTGCTGAATCCGACTCACGGCGAGGCTTACGTTTGTGGCAAGTCGATTTACACCGATCCGGCCGAAATTCGGCGGATGGTCGGGTTCATGCCTGACTTCTTCGGTGTCTACGACGATATGACGGTGATCGAATACCTCGAGTTCTTCGCGGCAACCTACCGGATTGACTCGCATGCCCGCCGAGGAATTTGCGAAGAGAAACTGGAACTGGTTGACATGTCGTTCAAGCGGGACGCGATGGTGAATCAACTCTCCAGGGGGCAGACACAGAGAATCGGCCTGGCCCGGGTGCTGTTGCACGAGCCCCAGGTGTTGCTGCTTGATGAGCCAGCCAGTGGGCTGGATCCTCGGGCTCGCATCGAGATTCGTACACTGCTGAAGCGGCTTGGCGAGTTGAACAAGACGGTCGTTGTCAGCAGCCACATTCTGCCTGAGTTGGCCGACGTCTGCACCCGGGTGGGGATGATCGAGAAGGGACACNTGATCGTGGACGGGAATGTCGAACAGGTGATGAGAAAGGCCCGCGAACGGCTTGTGCTGCACGTGCGGGTTCGAGCGGGCGAAGGGATGGACGGGGGACACGTGGCGGTGAGTGATCAGGCGGCTCGGTTGATCGAACAGGCTGACGAAGTGGAAGCGGTGACGGTCGACGATGGAACGATCCTGGCCACGCTGGTTCCCGAAGTGTTGGACTACACCGCACTGCCGACAATGTTGGTCGAGCGAGGCTTTCGGATTGAAATGTTCCGCGAGGAGGAAGTGAACCTCGAGACAGCATTCATGCACTTGACCAAGGGGCTGGTCCAGTAGGATCGCGGAACAGGATGGGGCGACGAGATGGGTGACGGATTTCTGGGTTATGACACGTCGGTGATGCTCGACGTGGTTGTGGTCGCTTTGCTGGTTGTGGTGCCGGTGTTGTTGGTCAGTCTGTTCCAGGTTNGGTTCAGGCGACGACACCTGGNGCACAGGCGACTNCAACTGCTGTTGGGAGTGGTTTTGCTGGTCGCAGTGTCGTTGTTCGAGATCGACATGCGACTGCATGGCGGCTTCTGGGCCATGTCGCGGAATCACTCGACCGCGATGCACGTGTTGCTTTACGTGCACCTGGTGTTTGCCATTTCCACGGTCGTGCTGTGGGTCGCCACGATCAGCCTGGCGATGCGTCGTTTTCCCAGTCCCCCCGAGCCGGGCGCACACAGCCGGTTGCATCGGCGTTTGGGCTGGTTGGCCACTCTCGACATCACGGCCACTTCGATCACCGGCCTGATGGTGTACTACTTCGGTTTCGTGGCCCCGGTGCCGTTCGGTTGAGCGTGACGAGCGGACTTGGAACCCGAGCGTGCCGAGGCGTGGTGGGGTGCCTGGTCTGCCATCGTGGTTTGTCCCTGCTCGATTCTCAGCAATTGTTCACCGAGTCGGCGGATCTGGCGGTTCATGTCCTCGTTGGTCTGTTCGAGGCCGCTGGAGACGAGCGTCACGATTCCCAGGAACAGCAGCATNTGCCCACCGGTTGCTATCAACCATGATGTGGGGGTGTTGAGNGGGGCGTGGCCGAATCCATTCCAGACGATCAAGGCNCCACCTGCTGTAAGCCCCAGGACACCGATGTACGCCAGGATNTGGCCCCANAAAGACGTGGAGTGGGTCACNGCGCTGGTGGTGCCGCCGCTGGGNATGCCCGGCGTGTTCTCGGAATTGTTGTCCGAAACGCTGTCGTTCGTGGAACTCGCGGTAACCCCGGGATGGGGATCTGGAGCAGTCGGTGGTGCTGCAGGTTGGCCATCAACCGAGAAATTGGCCAGGGTGGAGGCGACATCAGCCAGCGAATCTTTCGAGGCCTTGGGGGATTTTTTTTTTGGGGGGGGGTGGGATTCGCGGTCTGGGAGGCGAGTGCTTGTTGAGGGACTGGATCGGTCACCGGCGGTGTGGCGGTCCTCACCGGTTTTTCGGTTTTCGGCTTGTCTTGTCGCTTGCCCTGGTGTTGTGGATGAGCGGCATCCACACGGAACTGGCGTTTGGACTGCTTGGGAGAGTGGACGACCGGTTCTGGGGTCGGCGGGGTCGGCGGGGTTGGCGAGGTTGGCGAGGTTGGCGAGGTTGGCGAGGTTGGCGAGGTTGGCGCTTCCAGGGGGTTGTTCTCGTCCCAGTGCTGCAGCAGGTCACGTGCCCGATCGGTGGCGGATGGCGGCACCTTCAGCGCGGTCCCACAGCGTGGACAGGCCGCAGCCTCGTTGTCAGTTGGTTGGGCCACATTGGCCTGGCACGTCGCGCACCACATCGATGTGATCTGCGTCGAGGATGGAATGGAGGGGCCGACATTCTAGGAATGCGGTGGTCCAACGCAAGGTCGGTTCACCCGGTCCGGCCTAGGTGAAGAACTCACGGGCCTCGTCCATGAACTCCGATTCCAGCGTTCGCATTTCTCCGACAGCGTCACCGAGGTCAACGGAGGTGATGCGTGTGCCGCGAAGCGAGACCATTTGTCCGAACTGGCCGTCGTGCACCAGTCGAGTGGCGTGTACACCAAGGCGGGTTCCCAGGACGCGATCGTAGGCGCTGGGAGCTCCACCGCGTTGCAGGTGTCCCAGGGTCACGACCCGGGTTTCGATTCCGGTTCGCCGTTCGATCAATTCGGCAATGATCTCTCCGACGCCGCCGAGTTTCACGTGTCCGAACTCGTCNACATCACCATCCTGGGTGACAAACCCGTCGGCCTGTGGCAATTCGACGCCCTCGCTGACGATCACGATTCCGTACATCTTGCCCTGTTCGCGGCGTTGCTTGAGCAATTCGCACATGCGGTCCAGGTCGGGTTCTTCTTCGGGGATCAGGAAGTAGTCGGCCGCGGTCGAGATGCCGGAGAAGCACGTGATCCAGCCGGCGTGACGTCCCATGGTTTCGATCACCATCACACGTCGATGAGATTCGGCGGTGGTTCTGAGCCGGTCAACGGCCTCCATGACGACGTTGATCGAGGTGTCAAAACCAAACGTGACATCAGTACTGGACAGGTCGTTGTCGATGGTCTTGGGAATGCCGATGGTGTTCACACCGTGCTCGGCATTGAGTCGATGAGCGACACCGAGCGTGTCATCGCCTCCGATGGCAATCAACGCATCGATGCCAGTGGCCTGGATGGTCTCGAGGACCTGCTGGATGCTCGACTCATCCTTGAAGGGGTTCGTGCGTGACGATCCGAGAATCGTGCCGCCGCGCGCTATGATGTCATCTGTGCCCTTGGCCGTCAGTTCGACGTAGTTGTTCTCGACGAGTCCACGCCAGCCCTCGAGAAATCCGAGAGTCGTGCCGCCGCGGTTGGAGTTGGTACGGACCACGGCTCGAATCACAGCATTGAGACCCGGGCAATCTCCACCACCAGTCAAAGCTCCGATCTTCATCGTCGTCGTCCTGTTTCTTCGTTTGTCGGCAGCAGGTTACAGCAATTCACGTTCAATGAAGCCCGTGTCGACCTGACCTTCGACAAATGCCGTGTGGTTGAAGATGCGCCGCAACAGCGGGATGGTCGTTTTGATGCCGTCGACCTGGAATTCTTCGAGAGCCCGTTTCATGCAGCGAATGGCCTCGGCGCGGGTGGGCCGGTGGACGATCAACTTGCCGATGAGTGAGTCGTAGAACGGAGGCACGCGGTAACCGGCGTGAACATGTGAGTCGAAGCGAATGCCCCGCCCGCCGGGCACCTTCATCCCGGTGATTGTTCCGGGCGAACCACGGAAGTCGTGTTCGGGATCCTCGGCATTGATTCGCACTTCGATCGAAGACCCCAGGCAGGGGATCGTGCGTTGTGAGAACTCCAACTCAGCACCAGCCGCGATCTTGAGTTGTTGCTCAATCAGGTCGATGCCGGTGACCTGTTCGGTGACCGGGTGTTCAACCTGGATTCGAGCGTTGACCTCGATGAAGTAGAACTTGTGCTGGCTGTCGACGAGGAATTCGACAGTACCGGCGTTGGTGTAACCAGAGGCCTTGACCAGTCGAATCGCGGCTTTGCAGATGTCCTCGCGAACCGACTTGGGAAGGTCCGGGGCCGGGGTCTCTTCGACAAGTTTTTGGTGCCGTCGTTGCAGGCTGCAATCGCGTTCCCAGAGGTGCACGGCATTTCCGTGCGANTCGGCGAGGATCTGTACCTCGACATGGCGAGGGTTCTCGATGTATTTCTCGAGATAGACCCCCGCGTTGTTGAACGCCTTCTCAGCCTCGGCCGATGCCGAAGAGAGGCAGCCTTTCAAAGAGATGTCGTTGCGGGCGACTCGCATGCCCTTGCCGCCTCCGCCGGCGGTCGCCTTGACCAGGACGGGGTAGCCGATTTCCTCGGCGACCCGCAACGCCTCGGCCTCGTCTTCGATCAACCCGTCGCTGCCGGGCACCGTCTGGACCTTGGCATTGCGAGCGATTTTTCTCGCGGTGACCTTGTCCCCGAGTTCTTTCATGGCCTCGTGAGGTGGCCCGATAAACTCGATCTTGCAACTGCGGCAGACCTCGGCGAAGTGGGCNTTTTCGGCAAGAAANCCATAACCGGGATGAATCGCCTGGACGTTGCCAATTTCGGCGGCACTGATGATCCGATTGATCATCAAGTAGCTCTCGGCCGAGGAGTTGCCTCCAATACANTAGGCCTCGTCAGCGAGTTCCAGGTAGCTGGCCTCGCGGTCAGCCTCGCTGTAGACCGCGACAGTTTCGATTCCCAATTCACGGCAGGTGCGGATGATCCGCAGGGCGATCTCGCCGCGATTGGCGACCAGGATGCGCTGAAACATGAGAGGAGTACCGACGGGAGAGCGGTCGAGGAGGAATGCCGCGATGCGGGTCAGGCGGGTTGAATACGGAAGAGCGGTTGACCGAATTCGACGGCTTCTCCGTTTTCGACGAGAACTTCAACGATTGTCCCGGAGGTTTCGGCCGGGATCTGGTTGAACACCTTCATCGCTTCGACAATGCAGACAATTGATTCTGGCGTGACGGCCTGGCCAACCTTGACGAAGGGGGGATCCTCGGGCGAGGCCGCGGAGTAGAACGTGCCGACAGTCGGGGCGTTGATTGTCGGCAGTTGAGGTTCTGTCGACTGGTCACCGCTGCCACCGTCGGGCTCCACGGGCGGTGCCTGTGAGGCGGCAACCGGAGAAACCACGGTGGCTCCTTCGGTGGGGCCACGTCGCAGTTTCCAACTGCGATCTCCTTGGCTCAGGCTAATTTCACTGAGCCCGTGCTCGTCCATCAGGGCAACCAGTTCCCTGATCTTTTCGAGGTCGAATGCCTGGTCGTCAGCCATCGGTGAGTGTTCCGCAACAGGAAGAGAAATGTCTGAATCGTGTGTGTAAGGATTGCCGTGGGGGTAATGCTGGGACGTGCCAGTTCAATTGATTTCCACGACGGCGTCTTCGAATCGCTTGGGNACGCTGGTGAGGACCTCGTGGCCATCCCGGGTCACGAGCACGTCGTCCTCGATCCGCACGCCACCCCAGCCAGGGATGTAGATTCCAGGTTCAACAGTGATCACCATTCCGGGTTCGAGGATGCCNTTTGCGACGGGGCTCAGTCGGGGTTCTTCGTGAATGTCCAGCCCNATACCATGACCGAGTCCGTGCCCAAAAAACTTGCCGTATCCCGCGTTCTCGATCACCCGACGGGCGGCCCGATCGACGGATTTTAGCGTGGCACCTGGGCGAATGGCCTTGATGCCTTGCCGATTGGCATTCAACACAACCCCGTGGATTTTCTCAAGTTTCGGCGGGATCTTTCTGGTGACCAAAATGCGGGTCAGGTCACTGCGGTAGCCGCCGGTGGTCTTGGCACCCCAGTCGACGAGCAGGAATCCGGATTCGCCGATTCGCGTGGAACCCGGACGAGCGTGGGGCAATGCGGCGCGGGGGCCGACGGCAACAATGGGTTCAAAGGCTGGCCCCTCGGCACCGAATCGCCGCATCAGGTGCTCGAGTTCGTGGGCCACTTCCAATTCAGTTTTGTCGGATTCGAGCACCGAGGCCATCGCGGCAAATCCCCGTTCGGCCTGGCGAATGGCCAGACGTATCTCGGCAATTTCACCGGAGTCCTTCTTGGCCCGGAGTTGGTTGACGATCATGTCGACCTGGGCAATTTGCGTGGATCGTCGGACACCGTTGATCGAATCGGAGATTTGTTGCCAGGTCGCCATGCTGGTCGAATGGGCTTCGATTCCCAGTGAATCGATCCGGGCGGCACCGACGACACTGGCTACGGCAGCATGCATGGGCCGACGTGCATCACGAATCTCGACGTCCAGTCCGTCGCATTCCTCCGAGATCTGGACCGTGTATCGGGTGTCGCTGATCAACACGCCCAACTTGGGGCCGATCAGCAGATAACTGCTGTCCCCGGTGAATCCGGTCAGCCAGGTCACGTTGGATTCGTCAGTCACCAGCACGGCCTGGAGGCCGAGTTTTCTGATGCGGGCGATCAGGCTGCGTCGTCGTCGGGTGAAACGGGATTGAGTCATCTGGCGTTGGAATTGGCCGGTGAATTGGTCCGCAGTGTGGCCATCGTAGCGAACCGCGGACACGACGAATACCGTTATCGGGTGGCTGCTCGCGGTGTCGGCGGGTAAGTATGATGGAAAGATCAGAAACGTAGTATGGAGTCGGGATGATCCTGGACGAGTTGAAGCGGCTGCTGCGGCAGGGAGAACAGGGTGATTGGAGCGAATCGGAGTGGACAGCCGCGCTCGGCGAGTTGACCGGGACGCCCGGCCATCCGACGACGGTCGCTGTCGAGTCGGCCCGGGTGGACCTCGATCGGCTCACCCGTTGCGGTTACCCGGAGGTGATTTTCTCTGAAGGGAAAACGGTCGAGTCGGTCGTCGAGATCTTCGGGGCGTTGTCCGAGGCGGGGCAGGACTGCCTGGCGACCCGCGTGGCACCGGACCAGGCCGAGGCGCTGTTGGAGAGGTTTCCCGAGGCTGAGTGGAACCGGGTGGCTGGCTGTGTGCGTTGGAACCGCGACGGCGGAGCCGGGCATCGAGGCCGGGTCCTGGTCGTCACCGCCGGAACCACTGATCGGCCGGTTGCCGAGGAGGCTCTCGAGACGTTGCGATGGATGCGGTGCGGAGTGGACTGGATCGAGGACGTGGGGGTGGCCGGGCCCCATCGGCTCCTCGAACAACGTGACCGCCTGGGATCGGCCGACGCGATCGTGGTGGTGGCTGGGATGGAGGGGGCGTTGCCAAGTGTCGTGGGGGGCTGGGTGTCGTGCCCGGTGGTGGCTGTGCCGACCAGCGTGGGCTATGGGGCGGCCCTGGGTGGTCTGGCCGCATTGCTGGGGATGCTGAACAGTTGTGCGGCCAATGTCACGGTGGTCAACATCGATGCCGGATTCAAAGCGGGTTTCGTGGCCGGCCTGATTGCCCGTGGATCCGCCGCTGGCGACAGCCNGCACGACGTGGACCGGGAGTGAGCATGCAGACCGTCACGGGCGAGCCACCGTTTCCGGAACGGTCGGCGGCAGGCCACAAGGGCACCTTTGGCCATGTGCTGATTGCCGCGGGCAGCGTGGGGATGAGCGGTGCGGCGGCACTGGCCGGACTGGGAGCACTCAGGTCGGGGGTCGGCCTTGTGAGGCTGGCGGTACCAGAGAGCCTGGTCGGGGTGGTGGCGGCGATCGAGCCATCCTACATGGTCTTGCCGTTGCCCGAGGACAACGGCGGACGGACGTCGGGTACTGCGGAGCCGGAATTGTCACGGGCCGCCGCGGTGGCCACAGCGATGGCGATTGGCCCCGGCTGGGGCCAGAGCGTGGAACTGGAGGGCCTGGCGACCTCGTTGTTCGAAAATCTCGAATGCCCCCTGGTCGTCGACGCGGACGGTTTGAATCTCTTGTCCGCCGCCGGAAACCTGGGATCAGAGGGCCCGCCGGCTGCCGATCGCGTGTTGACTCCTCATCCCGGGGAGATGGCGCGGCTGATGGGAATTGATGTGTCGAGCGTGCAGGCGGATCGTGAAGGGGTGGCTGTTGAGTTGGCCAGCCGCAGCGGCGCCGTGGTGGTGTTGAAGGGAGCCGGTACGGTGATCACCGACGGCGTGCGTGTGGTGGTCAACAGGACCGGCAACAGTGGCCTGGCGACCGGGGGCACCGGGGACGTGCTGGCTGGACTGGTGGCGGGGTTGCTGGCGCGAGGCCTGGATCCGTTTGCTGCGTCCTGGTTGGGAGTGCACCTGCATGGCCTGGCCGCTGACCTGGCCGTCGTCGAACTGGGTGAGTCGGGGCTGATCGCTTCAGATCTTCCCGACTGGATTCCGGCCGCATGGATGGAACTGGAAGGCCGTCGAGTTGGTGCGGATGATCCCGGCGAGAATTGACTGGCCGAATCGGTGGTCCTTATCATGCCTTCTGTCCTGGTGTGGCACCGCCGTGTCCCGGGGTGATGTTTTCTCAAAGCGGTCCTGACCATGTTCGCCCGTCTGGCCGCCTTCGTCCTCCGTTTTTGGCCCGCGTGGCTGTCCGGTTGGCTGTTGCTGCTGCTGGCCAGTTCCTGGGCGGCTCCTGCACTCGACGACGTGGTCACCTCGGGTGAATTCGCTTTCCTGCCAGCCGATGCTCCCAGCCGGCGTGGCGAGGATCTGTTCGAGCGAGCGTGGGGGAAAACGGTTCCGAGTCGTGTCGTGATCGTGGTCAGTTGCAAGGCCGAAGGCGAACAACTCAACGACGACGATCACCGTTTCATCGACGAGGTGTTGGCTGCGGCTCTTGTCGAACTGGCCGAGTCGATGGGGGGATTGGCCAAGGAGGAGGATGCGGGAGATGACGTTGAGCAACACGAATCCAACGAGGCCCGGTCCCGCTCGTTGATCAACGACGTGAGGACTTTCAGTGATCGCAAGATCGGCAATTTGTTGGAGAGCAGTGACGGCCGGGCATCGTTGGTGATTGTCGAACTGACAACAGAGTTCCTCAATCGAGAGAATCGGGAGACGATTGATGCGATTGAGAGATTGATTCGCAACGAGGTCGCGCAACCGGTTGGGACACTCTGGGCGGCCGACCGGCCGGTCTGGAAGCAGTCGGGGCTGAAACCGGGGATCATCCAGCAGCGGCTGGGAGTCGCGACCAGTGGGGAGGCCACCGTCGGTCGCGACATGTTGCGGGCCAGTGACGAGAGTGCTGCCGCGACGGAATTCTGGACGGTCGTCCTGGTTGTCGTTCTGCTGCTGCTGTTGTACCGGGCCCCGGTGGTCGCGTTGATTCCAATGGTGACCGTCGCGGTGGCGGTTGAAATCACGATGAACCTGCTGCAACTGGGGGCCCTGTGGGGGATTGTCGACCTGTTCCGTGGCATTGAGGTCTATGTGACCGTGCTGTGTTACGGGGCGGGGGTGGACTACTGCTTCTTCCTGATCGCACGGTACCGGGAGGAACTGGTGACCACGGCGTCGACTGGAATCGGGTCGCAGGTTCCTGTCACGACCGCACTGCGGCGGGCACTCGCGCGAGTCGGTGCGGCGTTGACGGCGAGTGCCGGCACCGTGATGTGTGGGATTGGCATGATGGTCTTCGCGCAGTTTGGGAAATTTCGACAGGCAGGGGTCGGCATCTCGTTTGGACTGGCCGTGGTACTGGCGGCGTCGTTGACGTTCACGCCGACGTTGCTGCGTTTGGCCGACCGGTGGGCATTCTGGCCGCGTCGGCCGGGAGGAAGTGGCAAAGGACGTGCTGGCTGGGTGGCCACCGACGATCCGTTTCGGCGCTGGCTCCGCAGCAATCCCGTCCAGTCCGGTTGGAATCGCCTGGCCGAGGCGTTGGTGCGGTATCCGGCGACTATCTGGATGGCCAGTGTGCTGTTGATGGCACCGTTTGCCGCGTGGGGGGTCTGGAATTACACGTCGCTGAGCTACGGGCTGCTCTCGGAACTCCCCCAGGACAACGCCAGTGTGCGTGGAGCCACTGAAGTGCAAAAGCACTTCCCCGCCGGCAATGCCGGCCCGGTGACCCTGCTGTTGGAAAATGACTCGCTCGATTTTGATTCCACCGACGGTCGTGAGTTCATCGAACAGTTGACCGGGTTTCTGGAAACCCGGAAGGCGTCGTTGAAACTGGCCGATGTCCGTAGTGTCACTCAACCCTACGGACTCTCCGGGGGCAGCGGCCTGACAGGGAGCCGGATCGAAAGACGGATCCGTCGTCAGCGGATTCGGCAGCACTACGTCGCGGAGTTGGCTTCTGAAGCGGTGGCGGCTGGAGATGAAGAGGATGAACTGGCTGGGCCCGACGGCTGGGTCACTCGTGTTGATGTCGTCTTTGAAGAGGACCCGTTTTCCCGTGACAGCATCCGACAACTCAGTGACCTGGAAGCCGAGGTCCGCGGTCACATCAAGGCAAGTCGTCCGGTAATCGGTCCGGAGCCTGCCAGCGAGGAGATGGCCAGCGAGGAGATGGCCAGCGAGGAGACGGCCAGCGAGGAGACGGCCAGCGAGGAGACGGCCAGCGAGGAGACGATTAGCGAGGAGACGGTCACGGAACCACTGGGGTGGCGAACGAGGCTGCTGTCAATTGGTTCGACGGCCAGCATCCGGGACCTGAAGGACGTCACCGATTCCGACCAGGTTCGCATCGACATCCTTGTCCTGGCCGGCGTCTACGTGATCCTGCTGGTCCTACTGCGTCGTCCGGGGATTTCGTTTTATCTGATCATCGGTGTGTTTTTCAGCTACTTCGCCGCGTTGGGAGTGACGTTTGTGGTCTTTGAACACGTGGTGGGAGATCCCACGGGCTTCGGGGGGCTGGATTGGAAGGTGCCGATGTTCCTGTTCACGATCCTGATAGCCGTCGGCGAGGACTACAACATTTTCCTGATGACCCGGATCGAGGAGGAGCAGGCCGAGCACGGCCTGGTTGGAGGCGTCTTGGAGGCGTTGAAGAAGACAGGCAGCATCATTGCCGGGTGTGGCGTGATCATGGCGGGCACGTTCTCGTCCTTGCTGGCCGGTTCACTGGTCGGCATGCAGCAGTTGGGGTTCGCCCTGGCCTTCGGCGTGCTGCTGGACACGATGGTCGTGATGCCGATCCTGGTGCCGTCGTGGTTGATCCTGTTGTACCAGGGCCGCCTGGGGCCGCTGAGCCGCGCGGCCGGTCAGGATCACGCTTCGGGCGACGACCTGGATGGATCGGGCGAGGCCGGAGCCTGAGGGACTTCGGGGATCGAGGCAGACCGGGATCCTGGAGCGGGTGGATTGTCTGCGGGGCGGTATGTGAACACGACGGAACACTTGGTTGCGTGGGTGTGGTTGGGGCCGGCTGAGTGGAGTGTCAGGCAGTGGAACAGCAACACGTCGCCGGCTTCGAGCGTGATGAGGCGCCGGCTGTCGAGCAGATCCTGGTTTTTGGACAGGTCTTCCCGGAAGAACTTGTTCTGGTCAAATTGGTCTGTGTCGAGTGTCATGGCGTGGCTGCCGGGGATGACCTCCAGGGCGCCGTTCTCGGCGGTTTCAGGCCCCAATGCCAGCCAGGCGCTGATCAACTCGGGGCGTTGAAACGACCAGTACCGGAAATCCTGGTGCCAGGCAGTTCGGCTGGAGAACCGGGGCTGCTTGGTCATGACACAATTGTGGTGGGCCAGGGGCAGGACGACATCGGGGCCGACCAGTTGGGACACACAGGACAACAGGGCCGGGTTGGTCGCCCACGCGGCAAAGAGGGGATGCCGGTTGAAGGCTTGTTGCAGCCGTCGGATCGTCGCGCCACCGTTGGCCTCGCGATCCGACGGCGCACCGGGGTATCCCAGGTCGGCTTCATACTCGCGGGGGCCTTGCGGATCCTGGAGTTCGTCCCGGATCACTGCGAGCAACTTGTCGCACGTCACGGGCGAGGCCATTTTGCGAAGGACGACAAAGCCGTCGCGATCAAAGTCCCGCTGTTCTTCGGGGGTGAGATGGCGGATTTCAGTGTCCACGGTTTTCCGGTCAAGGGCGAACCCGTCGGTTCTTCCGGGTCTCGCCACGAGGTGTCGACAGTCTCTACAATAAAATCTTTGAGTTGAGGCCGTGGCCGGCCCGGTGACCCATCCTAGCAGGTTGTTGGATTGGGTTGGTGTGCCTGCCAAGACCTTCTGTCCAGATCATTCGGCCGAGTGTCACCCGGTCGGGGACAAGAGTCCTGGAGCGACCATGCCTTTACTGGTTTCCTCGTGGGTCCGTCGAACCACGGTCTCGGTTTTTTTCAGCAGTGCTTTGCTGGTGGCTGGGTTTTCGGGATTCATGTTTCTGGCATCACTGCGGAGCCAGCCGCCTCATCGGGAACAACAGAGACGAGTCTTCCAGGTCGACTTGTATCGTGTGGAATCGCAGCCGATGCAGCAGATCATGTCGGCATTTGGGACAGCGCGGAGTGATCACCAGGTCGTGTTGGCGGCACAGGTGGCAGGCGAGGTCGTGTCGGTCCATCCGCAATTGCGAGTCGGGTTGAGAATTCCTCCGCAACAGTCCGAGGGCAAGCCGGTGATTCTTGTGGAGATTGATTCGCAGGCTTTTCAGCAGAAGGTGACCCAGGCGCGGCGGCGATTGGAAGAGGACAAGGCCGAGTTGGCCCGGCACGCCCAGGACGTCAAGAACACCACGGTATTGCTTGCGAAGGCCCGTGCGGACCTGGCCGTGTACCGCAAGGAATTCGACAGGGTTCGGGGCTTGAAAGACAAGGGCGTCGCCAGTGACAGCGATGTGACCCGGGTGACCCTGGAATTGCGGAGGTACGATGACCAGGTGATTGCGCTCGAGAACCGGAAAAGCCTGTTGCCCCTCGACAAGCAGAAACTGGAGAAACGCCAGGCCGTTCACCAGGCCGACCTGGCCCTGGCCCAACTGGAACTGGAACATGCCACCGTCCAGGCGCCATTCAGTGGCGTGTTGGGCGAAGTCCACGTCGAACAGGGGCAGTATGTGCGTCCCGGCGAGGCCCTGGTCCGCCTGGTTGATGACAGCCGGATCGAGGTCCCGGTGTCGCTGACGGCAACCGATTACGAACAGGTTCGCATGGTTCTCGATGCTGGCGAGGGGCCCCTGGTGGAACTGGCTGTCGAGGAATCGGGGGCGGCATCGTGGAAAGGTCGCGTGGTGAGATTGGCTCCTGAGGTCGACGAGCGGACTCGAACGGGGCGTGCCTTTGTTGTTGTCGAGAACAGTCAACAGTCACAGCCCCTGGTGCCGGGGACCTTTGTTCACGCCCGGATTACTGGTTTGCAGCATCGTCAGGCGGTCGTGATTCCCAGGGATGCCATTTCTGTCGACAACCGGGGCCGGGAGTTTGTCTGGGTGGCGACGACGCAGCCCGTGACGGTCGATTCGAGTGTCGCGGACCGTCCGACGACGCCGGATGCTCTCACGATCGAACGACGTCTGCTGGTGGATCAGCATGGCAACCGGCCCAGGATGCTGCAGACACTGGCTCTCGTGGAACCGGGCATCCTCCAGGAGGGCGAGTTGGTCGTGTTGACCAATCTCGATGTGATGTCTGACGGTTCGCTGGTCCGTGTGCCCGAGTCCGAGGAACTGCGGACTCTTGATTCGGAGTTGGCGGCCCAACCGGTGACCGTGTTGCGGAGGATCGTTTCACCCACCGATCCGAAGACAGACTGAGCCGGTGCGGACTGGTTGTCTCGTCGGCGGTGCTTGCAGTCGTCCCGGGAGGGCCGCACAATGAGTTCCGCTGTGTCGGGTCGTGCCCCTGGAGACTGCTCCCATGAATTGTTTTGATCGCTACGATTCTCACCCCCACCGGTTGCCGGACTTCCTCCGCTGCGGCCGGGTGATTCTTTGGGGAGTTCTCGTGGTTCTGCCGATGATGTCGGCCACGGCCCACGCCGGAAAATTGCCGGAGGTGGTGTCGGTTGAGCGTCAGCCTCTGGTGGCAGCGACGAAACGATTGGTCGAAGCGTTGAACTATGCCGGGACTCCGCTGCCACCTGCCGATGTGTCTCGTCTGAAGGCGGCCTACGCCGAAAAGAAAGACGCCGCGGCGGTCAAGATGATCCAGGCCGTGCTGGACCGGTATTCGCTGGTGGGTGTCCATATCAATGCCGAGAGCCGGGTGAAGGTGGCCGAAGGGGCAGCGCCACGACAACTGGTTCAGCAAGGATGGCGAACTTTTCTGGTGAAGGTCCACAATGAGGCGGGCGTGACGGCCAGGCTGGTTGCCAACAGTCCGCAGGCGTTGCCCGTCTACATGCGAGGCCAGGGGGCCAGGCAGCGGCCCCAGTCCAAGGCGAAGCTGGTTCAGCCGTCTGACGTTGGCCAGAGATTTCTGGATATTGCTCTCTTCAACAGGCAGCCTCTCAAGCCGACGCTGTCGGGACTGGAACTCGAGTACCGCATTCTTCAGTTGTACAGTCGCGACGTGGGACGGCGCGAGGCGAAATTGTCGTTTCACGTTGGACAGGGCACACAGGACCTGGGATTTCGCAGCGAGGTGGCGGTACTGTTTGCTTGCGTGCCGGCTGTCGAGGTCTCGCTGGGAGTTCGGGATAGTGATGGCAGCCCGACGACCGCAGCCTTTGTGATCCGAGACAGCCAGGGACGGGTCTACCCGAACCCCGCGCGACGGCTGGCTCCAGATTTCTTTTTCCACAACCAGGTTTATCGGGCCGACGGAGAGAGCGTTCACCTGCCGCCGGGGGAATACAGCATCGAGTTGTCCCGTGGTCCGGAATACGAAGTGCAGCGCCGGCGGCTGGTTGTTCCCAGTGGTGTCGCCAGTCATCGGGCCAATTTCCAGCTGGCCCGCTGGGTTCATCCGGCGACGCGGAGGTGGTTCTCCGGCGATCACCATGTTCACGCAGCTGGATGCGCACACTATGACAGTCCGACCGAAGGGGTGACCCCGGCGGACATGATGCGACACATTCTTGGCGAAGATCTCAACGTGGGTTGCGTGCTCTCGTGGGGACCGTGCTGGTATTCCCAGAAGCAGTATTTCGAGGGCCGGACGTCGGCACTCTCTCGACCCCAGTACCTGATGCGGTACGACGTCGAAGTCAGCGGTTTTCCCAGTTCTCACGCGGGGCACCTGTGCCTGTTGCGACTCTCCGAGGACGACTACCCGGGGACCAAGCTGATCGAGGAGTGGCCCAGTTGGACCTTGCCGGTCCTCGACTGGGGCAAGCAGCAGGGAGGAGTGGTCGGTTACAGTCACAGTGGCTGGGGGTTGGCCCTGCCCGATTACACGGCCGATGGAAAACGGCAATTTGTCAACTACCGCCGGGTGCCCACCGGGTGGAAGGGCCGTGCGGCCGACAAGTTGCCCGATTATGCGATGCCGCCGTTTGATGGGATCGGGGCGAACGAGTTCATCGTGACGGTTGCCCACGATGTCTGTCATTTCATCTCGGCCGTCGACACTCCCAGCGTCTGGGAATTGAATATCTGGTACCACACGCTCAACTGCGGCTTCCGTTCGCGGATCAGTGGCGAGACGGATTTTCCCTGCATCTATGGAGACAAAGTGGGACTGGGACGGATCTACGTGAAACTCGACAAGGACCAGCCCCTGACGTTCGACAACTGGATCGCCGGAGTGCGGGACGGTCGAAGTTACTGTGGCGATGGCCGATCGCACATCCTGGATTTTCAGGTCGACGACGTTGCGGTTGGCGAACCGGGATCGGGCAGGGCGATCAGCCAACTCAATCTCAAGAAGCCCGGCGAGGTCAAGGTGCGGTTTGATGTGGCCGCGAGACTGGAGCCAGAGCCGACCGAGACGACCGAGGCGATCCGTGGCAGTCGGCTTGATCAGAAGCCGTACTGGCATATCGAGCGGTCACGGCTGGGTGACAGTCGCCGGGTTCCGGTGGAGGTGATTGTCAATGGCTATCCGGTGGCCAGGCAGGAGATCGTTGCCGATGGGAAGACCCGGTCGTTGAAATTTGACGTGCAACTGGAGCACTCCAGTTGGGTGGCCGTGCGAATTTTCCCCTCGGTTCACACCAACCCGGTGTTTGTCGAGATCGACAAGAAGCCGGTCCGAGCCAGCCGTCGGAGTGCTCGCTGGTGCCGCCAGGCTGTTGATGTCTGCTGGAAACAGAAACAGGGGCGAATTCGGGCAACCGAGCAGCCGGCCGCCAAGGCGGCCTATGACAAGGCTCGCGAGGTTTATGACGAGATTCTCAAGCAGAGTGTCGCCGACTGATTGGACATTTCCGGGGAGCGAGTTGAGATTGAGACGAAACGATGATCTGTATTTCGGTGACACCCGAATCGAGACGACTGGCCAAGGCCGATCTGCTCAACGCCTCCCGCCAGGGGGATCTGATTGAGTTGTGCCTGGATCACCTGGTCCGGTCCCCGGATATCGCGGACTTGATCGAGGCGGTTGACAAGCCGATCCTCGTCACCTGCCGGCGGTCTCAGGATGGGGGACAGTGGACCGGTGATGAGACCGAACGCCTGCAGCTGTTGCGGCAGGCGATCGTGGCTGAACCCGAGTGGATCGAGCTGGATCTGGACATTGCCAAGAAGGTGCCGCGTTATGGCCGCACCAAGCGGGTGGTGGCTCACACCAGTCTCTACGAATCTCTGGGGGCCACGCGAAGCGAGATCGATTCAGTCTTCGATGCAGCTCGTGACGCGGATGCCGATGTGGTCAAGTTCACCTGGCCGACTCCCACGCTCGAGGCGGCCTGGCCGTTGCTCTCGACCGTCAGCCAGAAACGAGATCTGCCGGTGGTCGGTATGGGGCTGGGGCCCTGTGGCCTGACGTTTTCGTTGCTGGCACGCAAGTACGGATCCCCGTGGATCTATGCCGCGTTGGAACGGGGCATGGAGGCATACGAGGGACAGCCAACCGTGGGGGACCTGGACGAGATCCATCGTTGGCGATCGATCAGCAACAAGACGCATTTCATTGGTTTCGACGGGTTCGATTCGGGAACCATGGAACTGATCGGCCTCTTCAATCATGCGGCTGAGATAGCGGGCCTCGACGCGCGATGGTTGCCATTGGCCTGGAGTGACACCGGCCGGCTGAAGCAGATGCTGGAGGTGTTGAAGGTGGGGGGCGTTGTCGGGCGTTCCGGTGGTGACGAACGGCTGGGTGAACTGGCCGAGAGTCGCGAGGAAGCACTGGGGGTTGACGGGCCAGTGGACCTGTTGATGAACCGAGACGGGGCGTGGCGTGGATTCGGGTGCTTGTGGCGAGCGGCGTTGCGGACTCTGGAATCGCAGCAGGAGGGAAGTGGTGATCGACCGCTGGATCGACGCAACGTCCTGGTGTTCGGCAGCGGGGCCCTGGCGCGGACGATGATCTTTGGGGTGACACGAAGAAAGGGCCTGGTCAGCGTCGCCGGCAGCAACGAGAAGGAAACACGTCAATTGGCGGCAGACACGGGGGTTCGGTTTATCCCGGCACAGAATCTCTACGACACGCTCGTGGATATCGTGGTCCTGGCCGATCCAGACCTGGAACTGGGGCCAGGACGCGGCCAACTCAATCCCGCGTTCCTGCGTCCACCGATGCAGGTGATCGACGTGGCGGCTGGAGACGAGGATACCGAAGTGCTGGCCGAGGCACGGGCGCGGGGTTGCTGCGTGGTGGAGCCGAGCGTGGTCCGAAGGAACCTGGCCGAGGGGGTGTTTCGATCAATCACGGGCCAGGATCTGCCGGCGGACAATCACGACGGGTGATCATGGAGGACGTGGTTTTGTGCCGACTAGAGACTATGGGATGAACGTTGATTCGAGGTCGATCCGGGTGTGGAGAAAGCCCGGGGGATTGCTTACCGTTGATCGGAGGGCGGTGATCGCGGTGGCCGTCGCCTGGACATAGGAGACGAGTCGGATGGTGACTGGAGTGCAGGTCGAACGTTCCTTCGACGGGACCGAGCCAGCTGCGGAGACCGACGAGCCGAAATCGCACCCGGTGCGTCGGCGGCCTGGCGGATGGCTGAAACTCGGCCTGGCGGTCACATTGGTTCTTGTCACCGGATTCCTGGTTGTTGACCAGTTGAGCGGCTCCAGCGGGGCCGATCGCCAGGGCGACCTGGCGCAGGTCCTGGTTCACTCGATCGAGAGGTCGGACTTCGATGCATTCATCACCGAGTCGGGTGATGTGGAGAGTTCTGACAACCTGGAAATTGTCTGTGAACTGGAAGCGCCCCGGGGGGCGGCTGGAACTCGCATCCTGGAAGTTGTTGACGAGGGTACGATCGTCAAGAAGGGGGACTTCCTGGTCGCGTTTGATGACACGGCATTGAAACAGCGGCTGATCGAACAGGAAACTCTGGTCGCCACTGATGATGCGGCGGTGATCGAGGCCCAGAGCGAATCGCAAAAAGCTGTCCAGACACTCAACGAGTATGTTGAGGGCACCTACCTGGTGGAGAAGGAGACCTTCGAGGCGAATTTGTTGACGGCCCAGTCGCTGGTCAAGACTCACAAGGATCAACTGGACCACTTGCAGAAGATGTATCGCAAGGGATTCGTGTCGCGATTGCAGATGGAGACCCAGGCGGAAAACGTCGAAATCGCGAACAAGGCGGTTCGTGTGGCAGAGATCAAGCTCCTGGCACTCCAGAAGTACACCCGGGCGAAGTTCATTGCCGAATACAAGGCGGAAATCGCCAAACGTGATGCGTTCCTGAAATCCGCCAAGCGCAAGCTCGATCTCAGCCGCGAGAAACTGGCCGAGTTGAACGAGCAAAAGGAGAATTGTCGTATCCTGGCTCCGAAGGCCGGGCAGGTGGTGTATGCCAATGACTACGAGCGGCGAGACAATGTGGTGATCGAGGAGGGGGCCGAGATCCGCAAGCGGCAGGTGGTGCTTCGCCTGCCTGATCCGACCCAGATGCGGGTCGCGGCCAAGATCAACGATTCCAAGTTGAACCGAATCCAGGTGGGCAATTCGGCTCGAATCGTGCTGGACATCAATCCGGATTTGCCGTTGTCTGGAGAACTGGCCGAGATCAACCCGTTTCCATTTCCTCGTCGTTGGCACGGTGCCCCGATCGAGTACGGGGCGAAGATCACCGTCAAGAACCCACCCCGTGACCTGCGACCGGGGCAGAGGGTCAAGGTGCACATCTTCGTTGCTCACAAGGACGATGCCTTGCAAGCCCCGATCCAATCGGTCGTCGAGCGCGATGGGAAACACTATTGCCTGGTGCGAAGCCAGAAGCCGACCTGGGAGTTGCGACAGGTTACGGTTGGACCCAACAACGACAGTTTCGTGGTTGTCGAGACCGGTCTGAAGGTGGGTGATGAGGTTGCGATCAATCCCGAGTTGCTCTGGGACGATTCGGCCGGGGACATTCCAGAGCCCGGCCAGGACTCGTCGCCGCCGGGGGCCGCCGACGTGGTGCGGACCGGGCCGTGATGTTTTGGCGATCGTTGCGACAGGGGGCCAAGAGCCTGCTGCTTCACCCGCTGCGTTCCCTGTTGACGTTGCTGGGGATCTTCATCGGAGTGACCAGCGTGGTCTGGTTGCTGGCAATCAGCGAGGGGATCAGTCGGTCGGCGCAAAAGCAGATCGAGGACCTGGGGGTCACCAACATCATCCTGTTGTCCAAGCGTCCTTCCAACGACAATCTCGAAGACACCGATTTCTGGACGCCGTACGGGATCAAGCGACGTGACTATTCCACGCTCGTTGAGACGATCCCGACGCTGGAATTTGCGTTGCGCATCCGCGAGGCATATCGGGAAGCGCATTTTCGTGACAAGACGATGCAAGTGCGGCTGGTTGGTTGCACGACCGAGTACGCTCGTGTGATGCACCTGGACGTCCGGCGGGGTCATTTTCTCTCGGCGCTCGACGTCCAGAACGAGGACAATGTCTGTGTTCTCGGAGCCGGTGCGGCGGAGAAGTTCTTTCCGCTGCTGGATCCGGTGGGACAGACGATTCGTATCCGGGACATTCCCTACCGCGTCGTGGGATTGATGAAGGCCCGATTGCCGATGGCTGGCATCGCCGGGTCATTGGATTCGCAGGACTTCGGTGACGATGTCTATATCCCTGTCACGACATTCTGGAGGCGAATCGGGGATCGCACGTTGACGATTGCGGCGGGCCAACGGAGCGGCCAGGAAGTCGAGTTGAGTCAGATCACCTTCCAGGTGCGGTCGATCGACGACGTGGTGCCGACAGCCAAGGCGATCGAGGACACGATGAACCGGTTGCACGATGTTGAACAGCCCGATTACGCGGTTGTCACCCCGCTGGAGTTGCTTGAACAGGCGCGGGCCACACGGCTGATGTTCATGATCTTCATGGGGTTGATTGCGTTCATCTCGCTGCTGGTTGGGGGCATCGGGATCATGAACATCATGCTGGCGACGATCACCGAACGGACTCGAGAGATCGGTGTCCGCCGTGCCATGGGGGCCACCCGGTCAGATATTGTCAGGCAGTTCCTGATGGAGGTGACCGTGTTGACGACGGTGGGGGGGCTGGCGGGCATCCTGGCCGGACTGGGGTGCCCGTGGGTGCTGGTGGGGTTGCGTGACCTGTTGCGAGAGGTGTTTCCCGGTGCGACGGCGGGGCTGCCCGATATCGTCTCGAACGCGACCCCGGTGGTGATGCCGTGGTCGATCGCCCTGGCCTTTGGAATCTCCGTCCTCATCGGGATTCTCTTTGGCATCTACCCCGCCCGTCGGGCCGCCTACCTGGACCCGATCGAGGCGTTGCGGCACGAGTGAACCGGGGCGACCTGGAGGCAGGCCGCGTGATGGTCCTGCGGTCCGGGGACTGGTGAGCGGCATCCCGCCGGGGTGAGGCGTCCCGGACCGGTTACTCCTCTTCCTCACGGAGCTTGGCCAGCACCGTGTAATCCTCCAGCGTGGTCGTGTCGCCGATTTGTTCTCGCCCTGCAGCGATATCTCGCAGCAAACGCCTCATGATTTTCCCGCTGCGTGTCTTGGGGACGGCGGCGGCAAAACGAATCTGGTCCGGTGTAGCGATGGCTCCGATTTGTTCTCGGACGTGACTGGTCAATTCGGCTTTGAGTTCCTCGGAGTCGTCCTCGACCGTCATTGTCACGAAACAGCAGATGCCTTCCCCTTTCAGGTCGTGTGGGAAACCCACGACGGCCGCTTCCGCGACCTTTGGATGGGCCACCAGGGCGCTCTCGATTTCCATGGTACTCAACCGGTGTCCCGCGACGTTGAGCACGTCGTCGACACGCCCCATGATCCAGTAGTATCCGTCCTCATCACGACGGGCACCGTCGCCAGCGAAATAGCATCCAGGGATCTCACTGAAATACGTCTCGAGAAAACGGTCGTGATCCCCGTAGAGCGTTCTCAACATCGACGGCCAGGGCTGCTTCATGACCAGCAAGCCACCCTGGTTGTCACCCAGGCTCTGTCCGTCCTTGGTGACGATTTCCGGGACAATTCCTGGTAATGGCCGCGTGCAACTGCCGGGCTTGGTCGCCGTGGCACCGGGCAGGGGACTGATCATGATGCCGCCGGTTTCTGTTTGCCACCAGGTGTCCACGATCGGGCATCGTTCACCGCCGATGACCCGGTGGTACCACATCCAGGCCTCGGGGTTGATTGGTTCCCCGACGGTGCCCAGCAGTCGCAGGCTGGAGAGGTCGGCCTGTCCGGGCCAGTCGTCACCCCACTTGATGAAGGCCCGGATCGCGGTGGGAGCAGTGTAGAAGATCGACACGCCGTACTTTTCAACGATCTGCCAGAAGCGGCCCTCGTCCGGCCAGTTCGGAGCACCCTCGTACATCACGGTGGTGGCCCCGTTGGCCAGGGGGCCGTAGACAATGTAGCTGTGTCCGGTGATCCAACCGATGTCGGCGGTGCACCAGTAGGTGTCGTCATCCTTGAGGTCGAAGACCCATCGTGACGTCATCGTGGTGCCCAGCAGGTAGCCGGCGGTGGTGTGCAGGACTCCCTTGGGTTTGCCGGTCGATCCGGAGGTGTAGAGGATGAACAGGGGGTGTTCGGAGTCGAGCGGAGTGGCCTCGCATTCTGTCGAGGCGGTCTCGACCAGGTCGTGCCACCAGTAGTCCCGGTCGGGGACCATCTCGACCTCGTAGCCGGTTCGTCGCACCACGACAACTTTTTCGACCGACGGCGACTTTTCGAGGCTCTTGTCGACGGCGGCCTTGAGGGGCAGTTCCTTGCCGCGTCGCCAGCCGGCGTCGGCGGTGACGACCAGCTTGGCCTGCGCGTCGTTGTTTCGTTCGGCCACCGCGTCGGCACTGAAGCCGCCGAAAATGATCGAGTGCACAGCACCGATTCGGGCACAGGCCAGCATGGCGATGGCCAGTTCGGGAATCATCGGCATGTACAGGGTGACCCGGTCCCCAGTCTCCACACCCAGTTGTTTCAGCACGTTGGCAAAACGGCACACCTCGCGATGCAGGTCCTGGTAACGCAAAACCCGGGTGTCGCCCGGTTCGCCTTCCCAGATGATCGCGGCCTTGTTCTTTCGCCAGTTGTCCAGGTGACGGTCCAGGCAGTTCTGGGTGACATTGAGTTTTCCGCCGGTGAACCATTTGGTGTCGGGCATGTCGCCCTCGGACACCTGGTCAAAGGGTTCAATCCAATCCAGGTTCTCTCTCGCAAGTTCTCCCCAGAATCCATCGGGGTCATCCTTGGCCCGCTGCCACATTTCCTGGTATTGCTCGTCGCTGGAAATGTGGGCGTCGGCCGAAAAGGCCTCCGATGGTGGGAACTGACGGTTTTCCTGCAGTACGCTTTGAATCGCATCGTCACTCATGGGGACGAGTTCCTGGTGTGTTTCTGTCGGTGGGGAGAGTCGAGCGGGCCGGGGTGGTAATTGCCCGGCCAAGCAGCCGATTCTACGAACGCCCGTCGCAGGGTGTCAAACAATGCTCGAGGCGTTGGGCCGGGCTCTACTGCTTGCCTTCGGCACGGTTGGACCACCATGGCTGGCCCACACCCCCGTCGATGGTGGTTGTGCTGCCGGTCATGTAACTGGCCCGGTCGCTGAGAATGAACGCGATGCCCTCGGCGATCTCCTCAGACGTTCCCAACCGTTTCAACGGCAGGTCAGCAGCTCCTTCCTCGAGTTGTTCCTCGGAGAAGAACTTCCGTTCACCAGGTGTGTCTATCCAGCCCGGGTGGACGATGTTGACCCGAATGCGGTGTGGGGCGAGTTCCATCGACGCGGTACGTGACATGTGGTCGATCGCGGCCTTGGACATGTTGTAGGCCATCGAGGTGGGGATCGCGAGCACCGCGTGCGGGGAGCTGACCATCACGATCGATCCGCCCTCACCCTGTTGCACCATGTGCTGGGCCGAGGCCCGCAGACCGTAGAAGGCACCCCACATCGAGACGTCGATCGTCCGTCTGAAGCCCTCCATGTCCGCTTCAATCATCAACTCTCGGTCGCTGTAGGCCGCATTGGAGACAAACAGGTCAAGTCGACCGAGTTCCTCGACGGTCCGTGCCACCATGGCCTCGACTGCGTCCTGGTCGGACACGTCAGCCTGCAACAGCACGGCCTTCCGTCCCATTCGTTCGACCTCTTCGACCACCTCGAGAGCCTCGTCGGTGTGAGAGCGGTAGTTGATTCCCACGTCGGCACCGTCACGGGCCAGCGCGATCGCCGTGGCCCGTCCAATCCCACGCGACGCGCCCGTTACCAGGCCGACCCGTCCTTCGAAACTCATTGCCACTGTCTCCTTCAACTGGCGGCGTCTGGAACGATCTCGAACGCCGGGTGGTGATGACCGGCGGCCATCGGGGGGACGCCAAATCGCAACACGGCCGATTCGTCCCGGTTGCACGAGGAGGAATCGGCCGCAATTGCGTGTGATCTTGAATCAACCAACCTCAATCAATTTAGCAGGAGAAGCTGGTTCCGCAGCCGCAGGACTGCTGTGCGTTGGGGTTGTCGAATCGGAAACCTCGTTGTTCCAGCCCGTCGTGCCAGTCGATGACCACACCGTCAAGATACAGCATGCTCTTCCGATCCACGGCGATCCGCACGCCGTGTTGAGTCGAGACGTCGTCGGCTGTTTCGTCGACCTTGTCATCCCATGCCAAGCGATACTGGAAGCCGCCACAGCCGCCTCCAGACACTCCGACCCGCAAAACGTGTCCGTCGATCGCCTGGCTTGTTTCTTCCAATGCGCGAGACGCTTCGGCCGCGGCTTTTTCGGTAATTGTGATTCCCATCGTTTCACCCTTGTCTTCGAGAAGCTTGGATATCGCCCCCGCCCCAGTTGCCTTCATCCGAGTCGGCAACATTGTAGCAACCTCGTGGGGGCCAGAACAGACCATCCATGGTCTTCGGATTCGGAGCACTTCAACTCGTAACGCTGCGTGATCCGGTCTTGCGGCTCTTCAGGCAAAACACTATCAAACCGCCCCTTCCTGCTCTGAATCACTCATGGCCTGGTACCACTCTGGACATGGTCGACCGATCAACACGGTTGTCCGACTGTTGCTGGTGGCCTGGGGCGTGTTTCTGCTGGGCGGGTTTTCATTGGCGTTTCGATTAACTCCCAATCCCGCTGGATTCGGTACTCACCAGCAACTGGGACTCCCTCCGTGTTCATTCCAAACCATGTTCGGCGTTCCCTGCCCCAGTTGCGGGATGACCACGTCGTTCTCTCATTTCGTCCGCGGACAGTGGATCCTGTCGGCTCGTTCCAATGTCGGCGGACTTTTTCTGGCGATGGTCAGTGCGGTGATGTTGCCATGGTCATTTTGGAGCGGGTGGCGAGGGGAACTCGTGGGGGTTCGCGATCCGGACAGTTGGTTGGCCTGGGGCGTTGGCGGGTTGACGGCGGTGACGGTCATCAACTGGCTGATCGAGGTGGCAATCTGATGCGGTGGTCGCCTCCTCTCGAGTCGTGTTCTCCGGATCGCAGTTGTCGATTTCGTCCGGGGCTGTTGATCGCGATGGCCGTGCTGGTGGGGACACTTCCCGGGTGCTCGCTTGGAGTGATGGCCGGCAAGATGCTCTTTGGCGATCCCCGGATGCCAGCGGAATTCACGATGGCAACCGGAGTGAACCTGGTCGACTCAGAACATACAGTCGTTGTCGTTGCCCGGGTGCCCACCTACTTGTCCGGAGATCTTGCGACCCTGGAGCCGGACCTGATCACCGGGGTCACCGATCAACTGTTGCGTGAGTCGATTCAGGCGACTCCGGCTGACGAGGTGATCGATTGGATCGACGAACGGGGGACCAGCGATGCTGTCGATGCGGCGGCCGAGAAGTTCGGTACCGACTTCGTGATCCATATCGACCTGTCCACGTTTGAGAATCTCGAGGAAAAGACATCGTGGTTGCACCGCGGCCGGTCGGCCGGGACGGTGACGGCCTTCAAGGTGGAATCGGTTGATGGCAAGAAGGTGCCGCGGATGATCTTCGAACGAGGATTCGATGAACGGCACCCCCGTCGGCAACCGGTGCCCGTGGGCGAGGTGTCTCGGACTGTGTTTGTCCGTCGCCATCTCGATCAACTCACCAATGACCTCGCCCGGAAATTCCATACTCATCTGCCCGGAGCCGGTATCTGAGCCCCCGGCCGATACAGCAAAAGATCACCACAACGGACCTTCCCGTCATGACTCTTTCACGTCGCCCCCGCCGCCTGGGACGCCTGTTGAGGATCTCGGTCCACACGACCGCGGCGGCAGTTGTCGTCGTCTCCTTGACCGGTTGCCTGAAACAGATCCTGTTTCTCGGCTTGTTGATACACGGACCGCCGTCGATCGAACCCGATTTCGAGTCCCGCACCGGGAAGTCGATGACGGCCAAGGGAGTCACCGTGGCGGTCCTTTGTGAGGCACCCCTGGAACTGCAACACGACTTTGGCAAGATCGATCGTGAACTGGGCAAGTACCTCACCTTCCGGTTGCGTGAACACCAGGTTGTTTCAGTGCATCACGAGAGAGTGCAGGCGTGGCTTGATGAGCACCCACACTGGGATTCGCCGACCGAACTCGGAAAGGCGCTCGGCGTGAACTATGTCATCCACGTCGAGATCGAACAGCACAGCCTGTTCGAGAAGAACAACCAGAACCTGCTGCGTGGTCGGACCGAGGGCTTGTTGAGTGTTTACGAGATGTCGGCTGATGGTGACGGGAAGCGGATCTACACTCGCGACGTCCGTGCGAGACACCCGAGACTGGCGCCGCGTTCGACTTACAACACCACCCTGGCCAATTTCAAACGTGAGTACCTGTCGCGACTTAGCGACCAACTCGGATGGTATTTCTACGAACACCATCAGGGCGACGATATTCCGGATGCCACGTAATTGCCGTCGGGTGTGAGTGGGAATTGACCGTCGCAGGTTTCTCGCGAATAATCGATTCGGACGACCAGTTCCCGGATGACACAGCGGCGCGCCGCGCCGCGCGGGATGGTGAGAGCCGATCGTGAGTCGCGTGGATGGCGAACTGGTTCAAGTGGCCCCGATCAACCAAGGCCCACCGGGCCCCCAATCCGATTCGCCACATCTGCGGATGTGGTTGGGTCAGCGATGTCATTCGTGGTGACCAGTTCCAGAGACTGTCCTGTTCGAACTGTGGCGAAAACGGGTTTCTGTTGCCCCGGGACGTTTATCCGGGAGACGGTCCAATCGCCGCGGTCCCTGAACGTGCGTCTGAAGGGGAGCCAGGTGTCAGCCACGCTCGTCAAGTGGCTCAGCCGGGTGGCCGTGCCAAGTCGGCATCGGTTCCACCGTCCCGGGGAGAAGACCGACCGGCTTCCCGTCTAACCTCCAAGTCGACCTCCAAGTCGACCGCCAAGTCGACCGCCAAGTCGACCGCCAAGTCGACCGCCAAGTCGACCGCCAAGTCGACCGCCAAGTCGGCTACGGTG